>CAYRVH010000014.1:0-5699 GCA_964427855.1 uncultured Syntrophaceae bacterium | reverse complement strand
ACCCGAATTCCTTGTACCCGTCGTCAAAGGTTATCGCAACGCTTTGCTGCGGCAAACACCGCGCTCCACGCACATGAGCAGCAATGTCGTCGAGACTCACTACAGGAAAATGTTCTGCGAGATACGCCATATGCTCCTTGAAATGCGTCGGACGGATGCTGTGGGAATCCAAGGGATCTTCAACGATTCTATGGTATGTCAGTATTCGATGACCTGTCTGAAAATACCGGCTTCGGCGATACACGCTGCCAATGCCGGAAAATGCTGTACCGACTTCCACTGCCCATTTCAGCAACCTTTTGGCTGCGCCGCGAGGATTCATGGGTGTCCACGACGTCTTTCTCAAAGCTGCGAGGCCGCGCAACGCATAGCGTTCTGCGTTGCCCTGATAACGGAGTGCGAGTATATCCGAGCGTCTAACCCCTTTTCAACTTTCGGGAGAATTGTCTGGCCATCCACCGAGTATTCTTGTATGTTTTCAGGAGGCCCATTGCCGTCTGGATCAGCAGCTTGCCGTAATCCAATGATGAGGCGTTGCCGCTCACGCATTTTAAGTATGAAAGCGTCGCGTCGCGACCATACGGCGCTATGACGTCGAACGGCAATAAGGTAAGACAAGGTCTCCGCATAGAAAATACCCATGAAAGCGCCGGGAAAGAAAGGTATCTCGGCGCCGTCTCTCAGGACGCGTGGAAACCCTCAACACGATGAAAGGATCCGCATGCCGCCAAGAGGGATCGCCATATCCGCTTTGAGCGCGACTTCAGACTCTGCGTACGCGTATCGAATAACGGAATTAGCCAAGCGCTTGCGAGAGAACGGCATACCCTGCGATCTTTTCTTCGCGGAGGATCATCCTCCTCTCCACAAACAAACCACCGCCTCTCTCTTCATGTTCCTGTGGCTTCGGATGCTTCGCAACTATGACTTCATCTATTGCGGCGCCCCCATGGCAGGCCAGTCGCTGTATTTTGTGAAGCGCCTCACGCCCGGCCTCATTCTTTTGGATATGCACGGGGATGACATTGCCCAATCGGCCCTGGCCAATGAAATCGCCACGAGCGGCAGGAAAAAGGAGGCATCGACAAGGGTAAAGATCGCCTACGGAATGGCCATGTCAGCGGCGGACTATTGGATAACCCAATCGACCTATCAGATGGCTGACCTTATCTCGTCAGGAGTGGACGAAGACCGCGTCAAGGTTGTCCGCAACGGGGTGGATCTCGATTTATTCAAGTTCATACCATTCCCGGAGAAGCCGAAGTACTCTTTTGCCTATGTCGGGGCATTTCAGGTATGGCAGGGTATAGACAATCTCATATCGGCGTTCGAACGCATTTCAGACCCATCTGTGCGCATGCTCATGGTGGGATTCAAGCCTGAAGACGCTAAGCTGAAAAGAAGCCTTGCCGAAAAATTCGGTGAGCGGGTCGCGTTGGTGGACATGGTGGACAGAAAACGGCTCTTGGAACTGCTGGCGTCGGCGGGCGTCATGCTGTCTGCCAGGCCGGGACACATCGCAAGCAGAGCGGCGTTTCCTACAAAATTTGCCGAGTATGCCGCCATGGGCCGTCCCATCCTTGTCACTCGGGTGGACGAAACCGCCGAGTTTGTGGAAAGATATGGCTGCGGGTTTGTATCGGAGCCAAATACGCATGCCCTGGCCGACGTGATGGAACGAGCGGCTCACACCTCCACGGAAATGCTCGCAGAAATGGGTGTCCGAGCAAGAAAAATGGCGGAGGAGCATTTTTCCTGGGCGCACATCGGCCGGGACTATGCGAAATTCATTCTTCAGATAACTGGTCGCAGCAGATGACGCGCATGCGACTCCGAAAGGCGATATGAACAAGACCATCGTAAGCGTGGTGGGCGCTCGCCCCAATTTCATGAAGATAGCGCCGTTAGACCGGGCGCTCAAGGCCTACCGCGGTCTTGATCATTGCGTGGTCCACACAGGCCAACATTATGATGCGAACCTAAGCGACGTCTTCTTCCAGCAGCTCGGCCTCCCACACCCGCGTCGTCACCTGGGCGTTGGGTCAGGCGGCCATGGCGAGATGACTGGCAAGATCATGATAGAGTTCGAGAAGGTCTGCCTCGATATGAAGCCGGACATGGTGGTTGTGGTTGGGGATGTCAATTCCACCATAGCCGCCGCGTTAACGGCGCGCAAATTATGTATCCCCGTTGCACACGTCGAAGCTGGGCTGCGGTCATTTGATGAAACCATGCCCGAAGAGCTGAATAGACGTCTCACAGACTGCCTCTCCAATCTGCTTTTTGTATCAGAGCCTTCGGGCATGGAAAATCTGGCGCGGGAAGGGATAGATATGACGCGGGCCCATTTGGTGGGGGATATCATGCTCGAAACCCTCGAACTGTTCCTCCCCCAAATCGAGAGGATGCAGGCCTGGAACAATTATGGGCTCGAACCAAAGGAGTACGCGTTGGTGACTTTGCATCGGCCTTCCAACGTGGACGATCCAAAAGCTCTGAGCGAGCTCCTCGACATATTGGGCAACATGCCATTTCGCAAGGTGTTTCCAATCCATCCCCGCACGTTGAACCATCTGGAATCTTTCTCATTACTCAATCAATTTCAGGAACTCGAAGATTTGAAGCTCCTAAATCCGCTCCCTTACTTGGAATTCTTATCACTCATGTCCCAGGCCCGCCTCGTGTTGAGCGATTCTGGATCAGTCCAATCCGAGGCAAGTTTTTTCGATGCCCCATGCCTCGTGTGTCGTGAAAATACGGAGAGGCCCATCTACGTGGAACATGGTACCTGCGAGTTGGTAGGACGTGATAAAGAGAAAATCCGAATGCTTTGTCGCCGGATTGCCGAGGGAACCTTCCGCAGATCAGCCCCGATTGTGAAAGAGCTTGGCCGGGATGTGGGGAACAAGACCATAAAGAAAATAGCTGAGTATTTGTCTTGAGGATGTGAGGGGTGAATTCAGATTCGAGTGATTATTCAGGCGCTCTTGCCGCCGGCGGTATAGCGTCAGTCCACTCAGACGCGCCGAAGAGCGTGGTCGAGCGGCGTCAGTATGAAAATCATTGGCTGAAGACATTCCTAGAAGACATCGGCGTGAGGGTAACGCTTACCGAAGAGAGGCTTTGGCACTCAGATGGGCTGCGAATGTTTCTGCCGCTGCCGTGCAAGGAAGCATTTTCGATCCCTCGGAGCGAACGCTGGCATCTCTGGAAATTCGGAGCCCTGTTCCTGAGGTACCCCTGCGCTGACGATGCGCCGGCGTACCCGAGCCACATCTACCTCGTCGATGATAAGAACTACGATCTTCACAGCCTTTTGGGAAATCAGAGAAAAGAGACCCGAAGAGCCCTGAGAAAGTGCACGGTTGAACAAGTCCCCATAGACGATCTCTTCAAAGAGGGGTTTGACCTGATACGGGACACATACGACCGTCAAGGCAGAATTTGCGATGAAGCCGCTATCCGGGGCTGGGAAATCTATTTTCGAGCCGCGGCGCGCAACCCCATTTTCGAGGCATGGGGGGCGTTTGTGGGGAGAGAGTTGGCCGCGTATCGGGTGGACTTCACGTTTCACGGAGGATTTTACGGGGAGGCCCTGTTTAATCGTAGAGACCTGCTAAAGTACCAGGTGATGAACGCCCTCATGTTCGTGTCCACCAAGGCGGCTATCTCGCGGGATGAGATCGACCATGTCTCGTACGGGATGCGAGGCCTGACCGGCGAGTCCGAGGCCTTAAACAGATATAAGGAGTCCATGGGATACCGAAAGGTCTTGATTCCCGAGCGCATCGAGGTCATGCCCTTGCTGAAACCCTTTTTCGACATGGGGCTGGCATATTTCGTTCATGGGGTTGCCAAGAAACGCTATGAGCAATCAGCCAAGGCCAAGCGGGTATGCGGCATGATTCACACCTACCTAAACCAGCGGCGGAACTGCTTTGACTCGATGTCGGCCGGAAAAGCGCAGTAACTGGCCCTGCGCTCATGAAGAAGCGACGCTGCCTTTCCAAAAATGGCGCCAACCCTCCTTACACGAAGCGTTTCTTGATCTCCGCAATATATTGAGGGATGCCCCCAGGCAACTGGGCTTGAATTTCCAGACGAGCGGCTTCGAGTTTTGTTCGCGTGACCGGGTCCCTCAGCTCATCGAGGTCTCTGATGGCGCCGGCCCGCCTGCCCAACTGAAAGAGCAGGCGATCGTCGGCATCCATCCCGAGGTAGCGGTCGATCACCCCAAGTATCGCGGCCTTGTCTTTCGGCAGCGTACCGGCCACCTCCTCCAACAGATTCAAGATGTGATCGCTCACGATGGTGGTGGTGATTCCATCCAACGCTTCAATGAACATGCGTATCTCCTTGACCATCGAGTCTTCATCAGGCGGCTGGAAGTCTCCAGTCTTGACCATTTCCATGAGCGGGGTATTGTGGCGTACATATAGAGAACGCAGCCGCACGAAATGAGGATTCACCTCATTCACCACCCGCGCAGACTCCACGGCGTGCTCACGGGAAAGATCGACGCCTCCTATGCCCGGGATAATGTAAAGGCTGAGGGATATGCCGCTGGCAACCACGCGCTTGCCGCCTTCCACGATCTGGCGAGACGTAGTCCCTTTTCGGATCATTTTGAGCACCGCGTCCGAGCCAGATTCCATGCCCACATGCAGCCGAGACAAACCTGCCTCGCGCAGTCTCACGAAATCCGCCTCCGTCTTGCTCGCCAACGTGTTCGCACGGGCATACGAGGTGATACGATTTACTTGGGGAAACGTCTGTTTGATGTGGCGTAAAATCTGAACCAAGGCATCGGTTGACACCACCAGCGAGTTGGCGTCCTGCAAAAATACCGTGTCGCCCCCGGATGCCAGCCAATACACCACTGATCGATAGGAGTCCGGGAGGTTTGCATCGCGCAGGATGCGTGCGAGAACCGTTCTCGTGAGATGCCCCCCTTCTCCCATGCCCCAGGAGATGCGTTTGATGTCGTCGGCTATGTATTTAACGGTATCGATCTCACCTTTGACCTCCTCCACGGGACGTCGTGAAAATTTACGGCCGCGGTAGGTACTGCAAAAGGCGCATTGGTTCCACGGGCAGTTGCGGGTCACCCGTATGAGGAGGCTTCCTGCCTCACTAGGCGGCCGAATAGGGCCTTGTTCAAAGGCTAAGGCGTGCTGCATAATCGTTGTCATCTCCGGCATGTTGCATACGGACGCGCCTCTGTGTACTGATGCAGGCGCGGCCAGGGGAACAATACGAGATCCCCTCTCACATAGATACCCATTGTACGGAGAAATGTGAAGTGCGTGGAGAGAGCGATACGACCGCCCGTTAAACTGCTTGCCTTGCGCCAAGCGCCCCTGGTGACTTGAGCGCGAGCTGCTGCGACGATGACGTCGTTTCGAAGGAGCCTTGCGACTGAAAAATCTTCGCCCTTGGGTCAAGATTTCTCGCTTCGCTCGAAATGACATGGGGAAAGAGCGAAATGACATGGGGAAAGAGCGAAATGACATGGGGAAAGAGCGAAATGACGTGGGCAAAGAGGTCGAAATAACAGGGCGAAAAGCGAGGGCACTGTGACGGCAGCGTCATCGAATTCGTGAATCATTTCGAGAACCGTTCCGTCACTACGAGCAGCTGAAACCGATAGCTCACTTTCAGCTCACCTCAAGCGCTCAGGGAGCCCGCTCTCTAATTCG
>CAYRVH010000013.1:59226-67255 GCA_964427855.1 uncultured Syntrophaceae bacterium | reverse complement strand
TCGGGTTATGATAAAATTCGCCTCGATAAGCTACCAGAAGGCGCGGAATGTAAGTATCGCGGTTAGTTCGTCGCTCATTTTGCCGTCAGAAGCGGCTGTCCTCGAAGCGGCGTAGGACGCCCCGAGCGCAGTCGTAGATATGAACGCACCCAGTGCGAAAAGACACCACCAGCCGCGCTTCCTATTCCTCATGTGACTCATGACTCAGCACACGTCTGTCAGGTCATTTCTTGGACGACAAACCGGACGAATTTGGGTTGGTAGCTGACAGGGCCGCGTTGTCCCTCAGAAAAAAAGCAAAGAAATCCTTTGAATATCGATCTTCATAACGATTCAGGGTGTATTTCGGTTGTTCAGGGGATAGCTTGAGTTTCTTGACCAAGTTGCCATGAGCGTCTCTGATATAAAGGTTTCCCACAATATTATCTGGATTCGCGTCGGCGTGCATGCCGCGTTCGCAACCAGCCAGTACGAGCGCCTTCGCAAGGTCCTTGCTGCCTATATGATGCCCTATGGCAAACACCAAGTTGCCATCCTTTCGTATGCCAAACGCGCTCCGGTGAGCCACGAACCAGTAGTGCTTTCCGTCCTGATCCCTGCCTCCACCCCCGAGAAGGAATCCGAGGCCTATCTCAGAATCTTCGAGTCGGCCTTTCCTATATATCGATTGGACGACCATACCGTTCTTTACTATGAGATGCCGCAACTGACGGGCGTCCCGGACAAGTTGCAGGGGAATCTCGGGAGACCATTCTCTTATGTCCACCGATCCGTCTTTGTATATTATGAATGTGGCCATACCGTCGGTCATTGGATAGATGACTTTTCCGCGAAAAATAGCTCCAGCGCCTTTGGAATGTCTCTGCATCCACATTGCGTTCGTCACCGCCATGACGCGCGAGCGCAACTCGGGCTCCACCTCCGACCTGGCCATCGGCGCGCCCGGTTCCTGAGACCCTACGTAGTACTGCGCGAAGGCCTTGCTCATATCCACGACCATCATATAGACAACCGCGTTCGGGAAATCGACGCTCGGACGGTAAAACGTCTTGTACACAATAGGACGTCCTGACGAATCTCTGGGCGATCCAGAGGATACCCATACGCCCTCTCCCGACATCGCCGGAGATGTGTAAAGCGGCTTGATGTTGTCGAGCTGAATCGAGTCAAGTGGATCCCTTGCGAGGAGTTTAGTTTCTGCCTGCTCAGGAATATTCACAGAACCTGCAGGACCTGCCGGGGGCTGTACTGTCTCCTGAAGCGCGGCTTCCTTTGTGGGACCCGTGTCCTGAGTATGAGGCCTGAGCTTTTGAGAGGTTTGGGCCGCTAGCTTGAAAGTATGGCCTTGAACAACCAGCGATTCGGAGGCGACCACATAACTTTTCTGAAGCGCGGCTTCCCAATTAGTATGCGCCGCAGTGGTCGGAGCCGTGGACGACCAAATGAACAGCGTGATGATTGTTGTAAGCACGTGTATCTTTCGCAACTTCTCCACCCTTAAAATACCATAGGAATAACGCTCGATGTTAATTATACGGTTTCCTTGATTTATATAGCGCAAAATGATCAAAATTTCAATCATAATCGCCTGAGCCAAGGGAACAAACCGCAGACCAAAGGTCACAATATGTCGAATTTGCAGAAGACTTCATCGGAGGACGAGCGTTGCCACGAGCTATAATGTAAGGCGATGCTCTACGCAACATGGCTTTGAAGATCTGGGGGCTGACAAGGGGCTCCGACGGGGAGTCGCGTCATCTTCTAAGGCGCTTTGGTGATCCTCCATGCCTCTCATAGCAATGTGCGAGAACTGCTTCCACCACGCCTCCCGCGATGGCCCGAGCCTTGTCTGATACGGAAAAACAATAAGAAATCTCTCCCCTTGGGTCCACGTCTCCTATCTTGACACCATAGGGGACAAAGGTTCCGGGCCGTATCAGCCCTCGCAATACTCCGTCTATTTTGGAGATAACAGGGACGTCCGAGACATAACCGACGGTGGCGCCTTGTCGCACGAGGGAGCCGATGGGCAGGGTAGATTCGAAAATACCTTCAGCAGGGGCCCGTAAGACTCGCTGCGCAGTCTTGCCTCCTATGTCTCCTGGAACGCCGGTATCAGGGAATGCAGTTCCCTCTCTAATAATGCGTCCTAGATTGTGTCCTCGGTGAGTCTCGATGACCACGTGAGCATCACCACCAGCTGTGAATCCTGGTCCAAGGGCTATTACCAGGTCAGCCTGGGACATCGCGGTGCCAATATTTCTTTTTGCCATGATTGCATCGACTATGATGTCTGGACGGTATTCTTGGCGCACTGCGTTTTCTGGATCCACCATCACTGGGATGAATTGATCATCCCACGCCTGAAAGACCTCAGACAGCGTCGTCGCACGTTGGGATCGAACTCCCTCCACTTCCCACACGCCTTCATGAATCGCTTCACAAAAACTCACCGTGCGCCGCACAGCCAGCGGGTGGGCAGTTTCCGTCATCAGGAGACACCTGAAACCGCATCGATAGAGTTTCAAAGCCACTCCACTCGCAAGATCGCCTGCGCCACGTATACATATACGACTATCAAAAAGCATGGTTGCCATGAGGTATCTCCTTCACGAAAATCACTCTTTCAAAGCGTTGCGCAGTGTCTCCTTTGAAACGACACCAAAAAAGGATTCTTTTATTTCGCCGTTTTTTATAATGAATACCGCCGGTATTCGAGTTATCCCGAAACGCCTTGCCATCATGTTTTTGTCGGTGTTGAGCTTCCCGACAATGACACGATCCTTCAATTCGTGTGCTATCTCTTCCAGGGTAGGGTCCATTAACCGACAGGGAAAACACCAGTCTGCATAAAAATCCAGCACGACCATCTGCTTTCGGGACGCCTGCACCACCTCCTGGTCAAAATTCTCATCAGTAATGGTGCGGATCAAGGATGCTTTTTCTCCGCGCCCTTTTTCTTGATATGAGGACCATCCGACGATAATCCCCCCCACTACGACCAATAACGCCGCGCTGGTCAACAAGATAGATGACTTTTTCATGAAGCCTCCATACGGGGCCAATTGCTCCCTTTGACGATCATTAGTTTATGCACCAGGTATCGTTCCGCCCATCAGCCGACACGTTTCGCCCAAAAACTGCTCGTTACATCATTTCTATGGGATCGACATCAATGACTACCTTAACTCCTGTTTGATTTAGATGACCATCGTCTCGCAATCGTTGCACCAAACGTCTCAAGTTTTCGCGCTTGGGCCCTTTGAGGAGGACCTGCCATCTGTATTTTCCACTTGCTTTCTTTCGGGGCGAGGGGGCAGGCCCTAAAATTGTGACGCCACCCAGCGATGCTTTAAGCATGCGGCTCAAGCTGCCAAGTCTTATGGCAGCTTGTTCGACCCTGGTTTCAGAGTTTCCTTCCAGCCTGATGAGAATCAAATGACCAAAGGGTGGATACGCCAACTCCCGTCTTACTTCACACTCGTATTGAAAAAACTCCTCGTATGCCTGTCTTGCCGCGTAACGGATCACGGGATGCTCCGTATCAAATGTCTGGAAGAGCACGGAACTGAGTCGTCGGTCTCGTCCCGCACGACCTGACACTTGGGTCAAGACCTGAAAAGTGCGCTCTGGCGCTCGGAAGTCTGGAAAGTGCAGGGATGCATCACCGTACAAAACACCAACAAGGGATATTCCGGCGAAATCATGTCCTTTCACGATCATTTGAGTTCCAGTGAGTATGTCTATTTCGCGGTTCCTAAAACGTTCGAGAATATTGACAAGGTCTTCTTGTTTGTGGGCAGCATCCCTATCCAATCTTTCTATTCTCGAGTCAGGAAACAGCTTCTTAAGTTCCTCTTCGACCTTTTGCGTCCCAATGCCATGAAATGACATAGTTGCGCTGCCGCATTTGGGACAAAGTGGCGGGGCAAATTGAGAGTAGCCACACAGGTGACATCGCAGTTGCTGCCGTGACTTGTGATGCGTTAAACTGATGTCACAATTTGGACACCGAAAGATGAAACCGCATGATTTACACTGGACAAACGTATCAAAACCTCTCCTATTAAGGAACAGAAGCGCCTGTTCGCGTCGATCCAGCGTTTCTCGAATATGACTGAGAAGCGAAGGCGTCAGAAACCCCTTTTTGTCGGCAATCAGTCTCGAGTCCTTCAGATCGACGATCTCTACCTTGGGCATTTGTCCAGCATGATAGCGTTCCGGTAGATCTATACGCTTAATCTTGCCCCGCCTGGCATTTTCAAAGGTCTCGAACGAAGGTGTCGCACTCCCAAGGATGACGCACGCAGACTCGAGCATCCCTCTTGCGAGGGCCAAGTCCCTGGCATTATAAGGAAAACCATCCTCCTGTTTGTACGAAGGATCATGCTCTTCATCCACTATGATCAGTCCCAATGACTCAACAGGCAGAAAGATGCCAGACCTCGCAGCCACTGCGATCCGCACCCGTCGTTCTTTGATTCTCCTCCATTCGTGAAGTCGCTGAGCCGGCGTCAATGCGCTGTGAAAAAGAGCGACGCCGCCTTCAAACCTGTCGAGAAACACCCTCACCGTCTGTGGAGTGAGGGAGATCTCAGGGACAAGTACAAGCACGTCCTTGCCTTTCTCGAGGGTCTTTGCAATTGCCCTAATGTAAACCTCTGTCTTGCCTGACCCTGTTACTCCATAAAGCAAAAAGGGGTGAAATCCGCCTGATTCGATCGCCGTAGAGATGGTATTGACGGCTGCGACCTGACGAGGGGTCAGCTCAGGCCATATTGCGGCGTCATAGCTGCCGTTTTGTTTTGACAGCGTACAAATTGGCTTCTTACAACGACCGTATTGGTTCATTGCCCGAGGGACCTCGAGATAGTCCTGGGTCGTGAGCAAGCCCCGTTTGATACAATCCTTCAAGGCCGATTCACCAATGCGAGCGGTCAAATCCTTTTCTAACATGCGGCCTCTTTTTAGAAGTGGCGCAGGCAATAAATCCATCCCTGCAGAACCTTTGTCAGTCTGACTGCACACATCCTGAGCAACGAAGACCCAGCGCTTGGATTTTTTCGTGGCGCCGGGAGGCAAAAGGCTTTTGAGGGCTGTGCCAACGGGGACAAAATAATAGTCCGCGGCCCAGGAAATGAATCGCCATAGCTGTTCGGTAAAGAATGGGGGATCCTCAGGGATGCTGACAACTTCTTTTATTTCGTAGTCGTATAAAGAAGAAAGACGGGGATCCGCTGACTGGGTTACCCCGACAATGAAACCGGTAAGGATCTTTTTCCCGAGCGGCGCAATCACGCGCTTGCCAAAAACAGCAGCGCCCGACATGTCGACAGGCGCCTTGTATTTAAAAGTATCCTTCAAAGGAAGTGGGAAAGCCACATCGATGAGCACAGCCGCATCACTCATTTCAGTCTGGCAGTTCGCCTCCTCGAGTGGGTCGGAGGCGTCCGAAGCCTGCTATCATGCCTCTCACCGTATTTAAAGAGCCTTCAAGTTCATCCCGCTCTAACTCTAATGTGGCCGTGCCCGTGTAACCTTTCTCAATCAAATTCAGTAATATTTGTTGGATTTCTACTCTGCCTGAGCCGATGGGAAGATGAAGATCATCTTTGACGCTGTGTCCTCCGTAATTGTCATGAAGATGCACATGGCCTATCCACGGATACAATTCATTCACGATGTCGTACGCAGTGTTTCTTTCGGCGAGCAATTGTCCGTGTCCCACATCGAGGGTCAGGGAGATGCCCGATACGCGCTGCAGCACTAAGGCTAAATCCGACGCATTTTCCGAAAGATTTTCTAGACTGATTAAAATCCCGTGAGGAGCAGCGGCATGAGAGATCTCCTCCATAAATTTGAGCTTCTCTTTGCACACATAAGGCGTGACAAAGCGAGGATCGAACCAGAGATGGACTGTCAAGAAATGGATATTTAATTGCTCGGCGATTTCTACGGTGCCCATCAGTTTCGGATAATAGACCTGCCAAAGGTTTTTGAGATCGTTGGGAGGACCTTCAGACGGACCATGAGCGATGAGAAAGAAGTTTGTATCCTGAGAAAGACAGGTCGCCAAATTTTTTAATTGAGCTATGTTTACGCGGTCGTGGAACACCACCTCCCCGAAATCGAAGCCATGCGATATCAGGAAAACAACATCTTCCGAGGAGGTTACATGGCCTCCGAAGAGCACTCTGCGCTCACCCCCCATGGTTCGTGCGGGTAATTTCTTCGTCTGTCAGGTAACACGCCGGGTCTGGAGCCCACACATCTCCGTATACGGCTTCAGCCC
The DNA here is from genome assembly GCA_964427855.1 of uncultured Syntrophaceae bacterium. Taxonomy (GTDB): domain Bacteria; phylum Desulfobacterota; class Desulfomonilia; order Desulfomonilales; family Desulfomonilaceae; genus JAUPKT01. The sequence continues at coordinate 60,963 of CAYRVH010000013.1, read as the reverse complement.
GTACACGAAAGTTTCCTCCGCACACATCCAGCCATAAACACTGGGCGCATCGTCCTTTCACATATTTTTTCTTTTCCTTCAATTTGACGAGAAGTTCGTCGGCGCCGTCAACCCATATCTGACTAAAAGGACGCTTGCGCACATTGCCAAAGCTTCGATGACGCCAGAACTGATCGGCATAGACCTCTCCGTCCCACGAGACGCAGCCGATTCCTCTGCCGGAGTTGTTCCCCTCATTCATGCGCAGAAGCTCCAAGACCTGCTGAGCCCTCGACGGATCTTCTTTGAGGAGACGCAGGTAGATGTAAGGTCCGTCCGCATGGTTGTCCACCGTCAATACCTCAGTGGCGAGCCCCATATCGTGAAGTCTTTTGGTTCTGTCTATGATGAGGTCAACCACTTCTCTGGTCTCCCTGTGGTTAAGGTCCTCGTTGACAAGTTGAGACCCCCTGCCGGCATACACCAAGTGATAGAAACAAATACGAGGGATGCGGTCACGTTCTACCAAGTCGAAGACGGCTGGGATGTCTCGGAAATTTCGTTTACTGACAGTAAATCGCAGCCCAACTTTCAGACCAGCCTCCCGACAATTCTGTATCGCCTTCATGGCCCTAGAAAAGCTCCCGGGAACACCTCTAAATGCGTCGTGATGGTCTCCGATGCCGTCGAGGCTGATGCCTACATAACTTAAGCCAATGGAATGAAGTTCAGCAGCAAGGGCGGCTGTAATCAAGGTCCCGTTTGTCGACAACACAGCCCGCATCCCTTTAGCCGAGGCATGACGAATCAGCTCCAAAATGTCAGACCGGATGAGCGGTTCTCCCCCGGAAAACAATACGACCGGACAACCCATACCAGCGAGGTCATCGAGTAATATTTTTCCTTCCTCGGTTCCCAACTCGCCAGCATAATGCTGATCTTCGGAATGAGAATAGCAGTGAACGCACCGCAAATTGCATCGCCGAGTCACATTCCAAACCACTACCGGTTTTTTATCTTGAGAAAACTGCAAGAGATGAGACGGCAGTGCCTTTGATTTCCGACCGTAGCGCAATGGGTCTGACGCCTCTACCGCGCCGCAATAAAGTTTTGAAATACCAATCATGCCTTAGTCCCCAAACAGCTTCATTGTCCTCCGGACGCGCCGAAGATCTTTCCCACTCGAGGATCATTTGGCTTTGCGTGAAAAAAGTCGCTAAGGATTTTGGCATGGTCGAAGGCCATGACTTCAGGAAGATGATCCCAGGGAAAAACGCGCGCTTCTGAGGCGTCATCTCCGCCATGGGGCGACTCAACCGCGTACGCTGAGAACACTATGGTGATTGTGTGGCATCGCGGATCTCGATCGGGGGCGGAGTACACTCCAAAAAGCTTAAGGTCTGCTACCAGAAGACCGGTCTCCTCTTGCGCCTCACGAACTGCAGCTTGTTCAGCGGTCTCACCATAATCGATGAAGCCGCCCGGGAGGGCCCAGCCATATGGTGGATTTTTGCGTTTGATCAAGACGACTCCATCTTTGTGCAGGATGATGACGTCGGCCGTCGGAATCGGATTGCGGTGCGTTTTTACCTCTGCGCCGCACTGTGGGCAGCTCACTCCTGCCATATCATTAATCTCCACTGGCTCTTGCGTCGCAATGTTGCGGTTGGCTCGGCTTCGGCGATCCCCTTTCACTCGCATACATTACCTTAAAATAGTGCATTTCTCAAAGGGCTGGCTGCTCTTCTGGAAAACCTG
>CAYRVH010000013.1:15360-59216 GCA_964427855.1 uncultured Syntrophaceae bacterium | reverse complement strand
CAACCACTCAACTCTCATTCCTCCAGTTGGGAGTTCCACGCAAAGAATTGCGTCATGCACGGCTCTCGGGGCTAATATCGACGCCTCGCGCTCCTCGTGGCGGCAGCGTTCAGTTACTTACTCCACATCCATCATATCAAGTTTCGAAACGATTGTGAAACGATGCGCGTGTATCAACAATCATCGGGTTATGGCCAGAAGGATATGACCTCGGACGTTGATGAAAGGTTAAATCAAATGTCATTACAGCATATTATGTATATTGAATGGCAGACAGCGTGGGTAGAGGGTGATTTGGCAGTAAATTTTTTTTGTGCATGGGCTTGACAAAACCCCTCGGTGTTGGCACTCACTTCATTAGAGTGCTAACAACGCGTTCACTAGTTCATTATTCATTGGAGGTGGTCACATGAAATTTCGTCCTCTGCATGATCGTATCCTCGTCGAGAGGGTGGAATCGGAGGAAGTCACCAAAGGAGGTATTATCCTCCCCGACACAGCAAAGGAAAAACCTCAACAAGGAAAGGTCATCGCTGTAGGAAACGGGAAAAAGACCGAAGACGGAAAACTCATACCTCTGGAAATCAAGGTTGGTGACATGATCTTGTTTGGAAAATATTCTGGCTCTGAAATCAAGATTGAGGGCAACGAGTATCTCATCATGAAAGAGGATGATGTGCTGGGAGTGGTAGAGTAACCTTTGCCGCTGAGGAATCCGACGAAACGCAGTCCCTGACTTGTCTTTTCTGAAAATCACATGAAAAAAGGAGAAAAATCGTATGGCCGCTAAGGTTATTATGTTTGAACAACAGGCTCGTGATAAGATCTTGCGGGGCGTCAACATTCTCGCAGACGCAGTCAAGTCCACCCTCGGCCCCAGGGGTCGCAATGCGATCCTCGAAAAATCATGGGGCGCCCCCAACGTGACAAAGGACGGGGTTACGGTCGCAAAGGAAATTGAACTCGAGGATAAGTTTGAAAATTTAGGCGCCCAGATGCTTAAGGAAGTGGCGTCGAAGACGTCTGATGTCGCCGGAGACGGAACGACCACGGCCACAGTCCTTGCACAGGCCATTTACCGTGAGGGCATCAAAATGGTGGCTGCTGGGGCCTCTCCAATGGACCTGAAACGGGGCATCGATGCAGCAGTTGAAGCCGTGGTGAAAAAACTTAAAGATCTTTCCAAGCCCACCAAAGACAAGAAAGAAATAGCCCAAGTAGGTACCATTTCTGCCAACAACGATCCGACCATCGGGAACATAATTGCCGAGGCCATGGAGAAGGTTGGGAAAGAGGGTGTCATCACGGTCGAAGAAGCCAAATCCATGGAGACATCCCTTGACGTGGTCGAGGGCATGCAGTTTGACCGTGGCTATCTCTCGCCCTACTTTGTGACGGATCCCGAGAGGATGGAAGTCATCCTTGATGAGCCGTACATCTTGATTCATGAGAAGAAAATCTCGAACATGAGAGATATGCTGCCGCTCCTGGAGCAGGTAGCCAAAATGGGTCGGCCCCTGTTGATCGTAGCCGAAGATGTGGAAGGCGAGGCCCTGGCCACACTCGTGGTGAACAAACTGAGGGGAACTCTCACCGCATGCGCTGTGAAGGCCCCGGGGTTTGGAGATCGTAGAAAGGCAATGCTGGAAGACATTGCTATCTTGACGGGCGGTCAAGTCATTTCGGAAGACCTGGGATTAAAGCTTGAGAACGTTACCCTCAACGATCTTGGAAGGGCCAAGAGGGTCACCGTTGACAAAGATAATACCACCATCGTTGACGGGGCAGGGGCAAAGGAGAAGATCGAAGGCAGGGTCAGACAAATTCGTACGCAGATTGAGGAAACCACGTCAGACTACGACCGGGAGAAACTGCAGGAGCGCTTGGCCAAGCTCGTCGGCGGCGTGGCAGTGATCAATGTAGGCGCTGCGACTGAGACGGAGATGAAGGAAAAGAAGGCCAGGGTTGAGGATGCTCTCAACGCCACCCGCGCTGCCGTGGAAGAGGGGATCGTTCCAGGCGGCGGCGTGGCTTACTTGCGGTGCCTGGATGCCATCAACGACCTCAAGCTGGAAGGCGACCAACTCACGGGCTCAAAAATCGTTCTGCGGGCCCTGGAAGAGCCTTTGCGACAGATAGCCATCAACGCTGGCCACGATGGCTCCATTGTAGTGGACAAAGTGAAAGGGAAAGACTACGCTTTTGGCTTCAATGCCCACAAAGAAGTGTACGAGGACCTCATGGAAAATGGCGTCATCGATCCGGCGAAAGTGACGAGGCTCGCGCTTCAGAATGCGGCTTCTGTGGCAGGTCTCATGCTCACCACTGAAGTGATGGTTGCGGAGAAGCCCAAAGAAAAAGAGACTCCTCCTATGCCTGGTGGCGGTATGCCTCCCGGCGGCATGTACTGACAGGCAGGGTAAAGCTACCTGTGTCTGCAATCAAAAAGGGCGACGAAGGTCGCCCTTTTTGTTAACGCTTCCGCTAACTCTTTTCTTTATACTTGATCAATGGTCCAAAAAATTCCGTCTCGCAATAGTAGCATTTTAGGGTGAGCGGCTGTTTTTCAACGACGGTAAACCTTCCTGGGACCTGCTCATGGTTCGTGATGCAGAACGCGTCAGGACAGAGCACAATGTCGCCTAGCATATCCGGGATCTCCACTTTATGTTTCTCTGTCACTTTGCCGTCTTCGATCCTTGTGATTGTTGCCATGGGAGCGATAAGGGCCACCACATTGAGCATATCGCGCGTCAAACCTAGGTTCTCGACTTTTATGATGTCCTTCTTTGTCATGGAAGGCGACTCGAAGTTGATTCCTATGGCAATGATATCGCCCGTCTCTCGTGCGAGGGCGTTAAGGCCCAAGACCTGGGCTATGAGGTAGGCCTTGCCCGCAGGTATATGATCGATCACGATGCCCTTTTCGATCTTTGCTATGGTGATAGGACGTTGGGTCATTTTACTGCTCCGAGAATAAGGGCCAGGAGAGTTTCTCGCACAAATAGACCGTTTCTGGCTTGTTGGAAGTAATAAGCGTGGCGGGTCGCATCCACATCTTGGGCTATTTCGGTCACCCGAGGCAATGGGTGCATAACCTTCATGGTAGGCTTCGCATCTCGCAGCATGGCGGCCTCCAAACGGTAAATGCTGCGAAACTTCTCTGCCGCTGTGCGTTCCTTCAGTCTCTCCTTCTGAATCCGTGTCATGTAGAGAACATCTACCTCGGAAATATAATCCTCGATGCGACTGCCCTCGGTGACCGACACGCCTGTCGCCGCAGCAGCTTTTTTACACTTGTCAATGATAAAGCGCGGCATGATCAAATCTCGAGGGGACACAAAAATCAAGCGGCAGGAGCGATATTTCAAAAGCGCTTCGGTCAAAGAATGCACCGTTCGGCCATTGGCCAGGTCGCCCACCATGGCGACGGTGAGCCCATCGATTCGCCCTTGTGTTTCTTGAATGGAATATAAGTCGAGAAGAGTCTGTGTGGGATGCTGATTCGGTCCATCTCCCGCGTTGATCACTGGGCTCTGAGCTGCGTCTGCGGCCAAACGCGCTGCGCCCTTCAAAGGATGGCGGATGACCATGACGTGAAACCCATATCCATCGTGCATCTTCACGGTATCCCAGAGCGATTCTTCTTTCACGACCGAGGTGATGCTCGCATCATAAAAGCCTCCTACGACGCCTCCCAAATTGCGCATGGCAACTTCAAACGACGTACGCGTCCGTGTAGATGGCTCAAAAAATAATAGGGCGCATACTTTATTCTTGCATAGTTTCCGTTTATTTGGATGATTTTTTACCTCGGGTACCTTGGCGAGAATCCCATCGATTTCTTCTCGGCTGAGGTCGTTCATTGATATCAGGTCTCGACCTTCAAAGTCCATGCTCAGTGTCCCCTTGGATCATCTCATAAGATCGATTTGCGGTGGTCGTAATCTCTATCACGTGTCGTCTCCGAACTGATAGCATTTTCCGTTTACTATTGTCTGGTGAACCCTCGCTGGGAAGGAAAATCCTGTAAAGGGAGACCACTTACATCGAGATTTTAACTCACCTCTACCAAGTATCTGAGCCCCTTCCACGCGCGATGGATGGTCCATGTCCAGAATAGTGAAAGTGGCCGAGTAGCCCTCTTGAATTGCGCCGAGGGGGGTTAGCGAATGAGGAGGAAGGATACGCGCGGGAACCGCTGAGGTTATTTCACCAACGCGTTGAGGAGAAAATCCGCAGTTATGCATCAACCAGCCCACAAAGGGGCCGTAGGTGTCGAGATTGGGCACTCCCGGAGCCCCATTGTGCTTGTCTTCAACAGTGTGAGGGGCGTGGTCAGAAGCGAGACAATCGATGGAACCGCTGCGGAGAGACTCTAATAAAAATAGTCGATCATCTTCCGGTCTGATGGGAGGATTGCATTCGAACATGTCTTGCATTTCAGCCTTGCCCGTCGCTCCAAATATGCCCTCGGGTGAGAGGCTGAAAAACAGATGGTGTGGAGTGGCCTCAGAAGTAACCTTTAATGACGAATACCGGTTGTAATTTTCGATGAGTTCAGCGGCCTTGCGCGTCGAGACGTGACAAATGTGAGCACGCAGGCCGAATTTTGCAGTGAGCTCGAGGACCCGATCAACTGCCCTAAATTCAGCCTCAGGAGGTCTGCTTTCCCATCTCGGGCCGCTTTCACTCCGGCTCGCTATAAACTCGGGATCCTCGGCATGAAACAAGACTCGACAGTGGGCATAGCGAGCAACAACAGTTCGAAGGTCTTGCCAACGCTGGAAAGACGAGGGCGACGGCTTGGGGTCGAGGTACACCTTGTATAAAAGATCGTCCCACGGTTCAGAGCGACTTGTGACCGCGGCGGCCAGGACCACGGGGCAGATGGACGTCATGGACAGCTCCTGCTTGCGAGCATACGAGGACGCGCAGTCCGGCGGCTCTGGATCGTTTGGCATGGCCACGAACAGGGTTACCCCTCCATTGATGGCAGCTGCACCTGCCGTTGCAAAGGTTTCCTTTGCCGTCATGGCGTTCCAGGCGACCTGTGTTGTCGGATCGTCCTTGTTGGCCCTAGAATATTCCCTGGCATGCACGTGGAGGTCAATAAAACCTGGGAATATGATCTGCCCGACTGAATCGACCGTGTTGGTCTCCTCGCAATGAGTGATCTTTCCCGATTCAATCAGGATGCGGACTTGCTTCAAACCTTCCGTATGAAGCGCCAGCCCTTCCAAAGCTGTAATTTCAGCCCCTTGCAACTATCTTCCTCTCAAGAAAAAAAGCCCAGGCGAACAGGCAGGTTAATAAACCACAGAGAAATTATTCTATTTCCATGGAAGCAACTTTCATTTCGTCTCGTCCCTCGAGTATGTGAAGGGCGGATGAACCGCACTGAGGACAAAATGGGTCGTAATCTTCCATCACGATTTCTTTATGACACTCCTGGCAGACCGCTTTTAAGGGAATGATTGTAATGTCTAACCGCGCGCCCTCCGCCAAACCGCCTTTGGAGAGAATCTCAAACGCGAACTGGATTGCGGCTGGCACGACCGCTGTAAGGACCCCAAATTCCAAACTAACCGATATGATTTTTGCAGCTCCGTGCCTTTTTGCTTGCACCTCCAGGATATCGAGCATGCTCTGCACTATGGCCATTTCATGCATCACGTCACTCGTTTCATCGTGAGGGGCTATCTCGCCCATGCCGGGAGCTGCCAGGGTCGCGATCGATCTACCTCCTGAAACAACCCCTCTCCAGTCAAGTCCATGAATAATCGGTAGGTGTTCTGCACATCGTTGTTTGAATGGGTGCTGAATGCCACAGGTCTGTTGCGATAAGAATAAATGGTAATGACCTGTCCATTGGGCGCGGAATAAAAATCCATGGTGGTTTCTTTGCCCGGTATATCGCTGGCATGATCCGATTGGGACGTGGTAATATGTTTTAGGGAACGGACGTCCGGAAGCTGATACTTTTGTTGAGCATAATTAGGAACAACTATCGAGAGCACCGTCGCACATGCCATCACGCCAAAGAGGATCCGCGACATGGGTCAGTCCTTTCATCGGTCGAGAATGCATTTTATCCACATTTACCAGATGATGGAGTCGTTCACAATAGGATCAGCGCGGCATCAAACAGAGAACAGGCTGGAACTGTGCGAGCCAACGTAGTATGATGCAGCACTGGTTATCAATTTGGCTAATTTATTATACAGAATGTGCGCGGCCGGAATCATGACCAATGACACCTTAACCCTTACAGAGCGGCTCATGTACGAGGAAAGATTTCAAAACCTCTTCCGCGTCGCCAAGAAAATGACCTCGTGCCTCAACATATCTGATATCTTGGAAATAATCAGAGACGAAGTCAAAATTACCGTGCCTCAGGCGCAAGAGGCGTGCCTGATCCTAGTTGACCCAGATGCGATACATTATACAAGGCCGCTGCACTGTACGATGAAAAAGGAGCACATCAACTGCCACCAGTGCAAGCGAGGTAAGAGAATTGTCCAAGAGGCCCTCACCAAACCGATAGCTGTTTCATATTGTACGTTGTCAAAGGAAGACTCAGTGTCCGAGTTTACCGATAATTGGCCAACAGACCATGTTTGTGAGGTTGCCCTGCCAATTTACGATGGGCAGATACCATTAGCTGTGCTGAACGTCGTTACTCGTCGCGATTGTCCGCTCCGAGATAGGGATATGATTCTCCTCAAGGATCTTGTCGAACTGGCTACTAATGCTATCCTCAATGCCAAACGGTACTCGGTGATGGCGCGAGAGAAGGTGACGCTCGAGCGAATCCTTGGACACATCCGACCCTTTGTCCCTGAGACCGTGAAGCGTATCATAGAAAAAAATCCGGACGCGCCGGAATTGGATCGTGTGGAGCGAGACGTTTCGATTCTTTTTCTTGACCTCGCAGATTACACCCGGCTCAGCGAATTTCTCACTTCGGATAAAGTGAGCTTCATCGTAGAAAAATATTTCTCGAGTTATCTCGACGTGATCTATAGCCAAGACGGCGACGTGAACGAGACGGCCGGGGACGGTCTCATGGCCATTTTTCAAGGTCCAGAGGACACAAACGCATTGAACGCGGTAGCTGCAGCGCTCGAAATTCGACGGCGCACTCTAGAGATCAATGAAGAACTGCGAGGTATTTTCTTCCCTGTTGTGGTAAACATGGGCATAAACTCGGGGATAGCCTCCGTGGGCATGAGCAAGTTTTCGGGAATTGCGGGAACAAGGACAACCTTTACTGCCGCCGGGTCTGTCACCAACCTCGCGGCTCGTTTGGCGGCGGCCGCAAAGGAAGGGGACATACTTGTCGGACCTGAAACGGCCCGAAGAATAAGGGACACAACGACGCTTTTCGATCGCGGCTACATGCATTTCAAGAATGTGCAACAGGACGTTCATGTATATAGTGTGGTTCCGGCTGGGTAAGGAGAGGCGTGGTTGGTTTATGGGCATTTGATGTCCTACCACTTGGATTTTCAGGGATTGGGCGTGCAGTCATGTTGTCTCGGACGAGCGGCGAGCGAGTAAAAGATCGCGAGGGCGTCTGCTGGAGTAATGAAAAGGTGAAACATGATATTCGACCAAATGACATCTGAAGAACAGCGGAAGTATTTGGACTTCTTATTATGGCACTACCGCGTGGTGGATGCATTTTGGTACGTTTTTGTGGAAGAGGAATTCGGGTCTGGCAAAGCAGATCACTTTAACGAGCGAGTGTGGGGTAGAGTCGCGGGCATGGCTGCAAAGGATATTCTCCAACGCTTTCACATAGAAGAAAGAGGTCTGCAAGGCTTTGTGAAAGCCTTGAAATATTTTCCGTGGTCGATCATAGTGGGCTACGATGTCAGCGTGTGCGGAGATGAGGTGCTCATATCCGTACCAGAATGTCCAACGCAAGTAGCCAGAATTCGCAGGAATCTAGGGGAATATGCGTGTAAAGGGATGCATGAGGCCGAGTTCATATCCTTTGCGAGAGCCATTGATCCTCGAATTCGGGTGGAGTGTCTTCACGCCCCGCCTGATCCACACCCTGTCGATCGGTTTTGCCAATGGCGCTTCACGGTTTGACTATGAGGGGAATCGAGCGCCACATTGGATAACACTATGTACCTTACGGCCGTTACCATTCACTCTGACAAATTCCCCCGAAGAGATGTCTATCCCTTCAACGTGAAAATCTTGGAAGCCACTCCGGAGATTGCGTTTCAAAGGCCTGCGACTCTGTTCACCGGGGCCAACGGGACAGGCAAGTCCGTGCTCTTAGATGCAATCGCCCGTAAATGCGGACTGTTACCGTGGGGCGGTGGGAAAATGCATACGTCTCACCAGAATCCTTATGAAACGCAGCTTGCTCGATACATCTCGCTCCATTTCACCTCGTGGCGCCCATATGGCTTTTATTTTCGAGCTGAAGCATTCTTCAACTTCGCCAGTTCTTTGGACGATATCATTACAGATGACCCAGGAAGAGAGAAGTACTTTGGAGGGAAGTCGCTGAATACACTATCCCACGGAGAGTCCTTCCTGGCCTTTTTCCAATCGTATTGTTTTCAGCTCGACGGCCTGTATATCTTAGACGAGCCCGAGGCTGCGCTTTCTCCCGAAAATCAGGTGGAGTTTGTAAAAATACTGCAAAAGAACATCAACGGCGGCGCGAGACAATACATTATTGCAACGCTTTCCCCGATAATATTGGCTTATCCTGATGCACAGATACTTTCTTTTGATCAGGATACGATATCCCCCATATCATACGAGGAAACATCGCCGTACCGGTTCTACAAAGATTTTTTTCGCAAGCCTCGAGAGTTTTTCACCCTTTGAGTATTGAGGAAAGGCGCTATTGGAGGAAACTTTCATGAGGAGTCAGTCGGATTGAGGCCTTACCCAATCATGCTCAACGTTCAAAATAAGACGGCCGTGGTGGTCGGCGGCGGCAGCGTGGCTCTCCGCAAGACATTGGGGCTGCTTGCCTGCGGGGCAAAGGTGGTCGTCATTGCCCCTCAATTGAAACCAGAAATGCACGACCTTGTGGGCGCAGGGCAGATCCAATGGATTGAGGAAGAATTTCGGGAGAGCATCCTGGACCGTGTTCCTGATCCAATCATGGTTTTCGGAACAACAAATAACCGCGAGGCAAACGCGGCGATCTATGGGGCTGCTTCCCAGCGGAGGATTCCTTGCAATATTGCTGACATGCCCGACCTCTGCACTTTCATTGTACCCGCGGTGATAACCCAGGGAGACCTAATGATCGCCGTTTCCACGGGAGGTGCATCCCCGGCTTTGGCCAAAAGGATTCGAGAGGACTTGCAAAAGCACTTTGGACCTGAATATGCGCAAATGACGAAACTGATGGGTGAATTGCGCAGAGAGATCATACGCCAGGGGAAGACATCGGACGAGAACAAAAGGGTTTTTGGGGCTCTGGTCAACTCGGAGCTTTTGGAAGCTTTGAGAGCAAACAATAAGGACCGAGTTTTTGAAATACTCACCTCCATCCTCCCCTCCGATTTGAGTCCTGAATCGGCCCTGGGGGACACAGCAAACAACGCTTTGCTCAAGTGGGAATAGATTGGACCTCATCTTTTTTCAGGCAGCATTGATCTCTTATCTCGCGGCGGCAGCGGGGTACGTGGTCTTTCTGTTCACCTCCTCATCGAGAGTGGAGTCCGTGTCTTCGATATGCTCTCAAATTGGGCTGGGCCTACAGGCGCTGTCGTTCATTCATAGAGCTGTTGTGTACGGGTTTTTCCCATTGGGGACGTACTTCGACGCTCTTTCATTCCTCGCCTGGCTCATCGTGGGGCTTTTCATTTTTTTGGATCGCAGGCTCTCAATACCGGTTCTCGGGGCTGTGGTAACCCCGATGGCTGCGGGCTTAATGCTGTTAGGCGCCGCATTTTCATACCAGATTCAAGGCCCTGTGGCACCCATTCTTCACAGTTGGTGGCTTCCCATCCATGTTATTTTTGCCCTCGCGGGGAATGCAGTTTTTGCGCTTATGGCGGTAGGAGGCATCCTCTATATTTTTCAGGAATGGCTCATCAAAGGCAAACGCATAGGCAGGTTGCATAGGTTGCTTCCTTCTCTAGAGACCTTGGACAAGATGAACCGACATGGGCTGCCGTTGGGCTTCTGCCTCCTGACCGTAGGAATTCTCTCGGGCGCGCTGTGGGCCAACAGCGCATGGGGTCAGTACTGGAGTTGGGACCCCAAGGAGACGTGGACCCTTATTACGTGGTTTACCTATGCGGCCATGGTACATCAAAGAATTGTTCTCGGATGGCGTGGGAAAAAGGCGGCCTGGCTGGCCATCCTGGGATTCATCTTGGTCATGTTCACTTTTATCGGGGTGAGCACGCTGCTTGGCGGCCACCACGCAATCTCGGGACCAGGCATCGGAGCGTCACGAACATGAAGCAAGAGATTGTCCTTGTTGGACTGAACCATTGCACGGCCCCGGTATCTATTCGCGAGCTGATCACCTTTCCGGGCAATGAAGACGGGGCTACCACGAGGAGGTTTCTCACCATCAGGGGAGTAAGCGAGGCCGTGGTTGTCTCCACCTGTAACCGTTCGGAGGTGCTCCTCGTTGCAGAAATAGCAGCGCACGTCACAGACAAGGTCATTCAACTCGTCTCCGACATTCACGGCGTACCCGAAAAATCCTTTTCTAAATTCTTATATGTCAAGAGAGGACGAGACGCAGTTCATCATTTGTTCCGAGTGGCTGCCAGCCTCGACTCGATGGTGCTCGGGGAGCCCCAGATATTGGGCCAAGTAAAAGAGGGCTATCGTCGAGCTACTTACGCGAATGCCACCGGTCCAATCCTAAATAGGCTCATGCACAAAGCCTTTTTTACCGCTAAACGCGTTCGAAGTGAAACAGGAGTGGCGCTTGCCGCGGTATCTGTCGCCTATGTAGCGGTGGAGCTGGCCAAAAAGATCCTCGGCGACCTTAAAAGCGCATGTGTGTTGCTGTTAGGCGCCGGCGAAATGGCTGAACTTGCTGCTCGGCACCTCGTGGGCCACGTGACCAATCCCCCGGTAGTCCTCAATAGGACGTTGGAAAACGCCTGCCTTTTGGCCAATCGCCTAAACGGCAGGGCGGACACCCTCGATGCGCTCACGCATTATCTTTTGGAAGCAGACGTCATCATCACGTCAACAGGAAGCTGCGAGAGCCTCATCCGAAAGGATCAGGTAGAAAAGATAATGAAGAAAAGGCGGTACCGGCCACTTTTCCTCATTGATATCGCATTGCCGCGTGATGTGGAGCCAAGCGTGAACGAACTGGACGGCGTGTACCTATACAATATCGATGACTTGCAAACGATCGCGGCAGAAAATCTCACGGAGAGACGGCACGAAGCCATGAGAGCAGAAAAGATCGTAGATGAAGAAACCGCCAAGTTTATGGAATGGACTGTCTCTTTGAGCTGCACGCCGACTCTGGTCGGCATCAGAAACAAACTGGAGGAAATAAGACTATCCGAGTTGGCTCGATGCAACGGAAAGCTCGCAGGCCTCACGCCCGAGCAACGGGAAACGGTCGAGATAATTACTCGATCCATCGTCAACAAGATAGCCCACTATCCTATCTCATGTCTTAAAAGGACCAAATCCAAGGCAAAACAAAGTCTTTACGTGGATGTGGCGCAAGAGCTCTTCGCTCTGAGCGGTGAGACTGACTTGTCGTCTCAAGAGGACAATGATTTAGAAAAGAAGCGTGGGGATGAGATTTAGAATTGGGACTCGCGGAAGCGCTCTCGCCCTATGGCAAGCGCGTTATGTTGCCTCGGAACTCGAGAGAGTTCATCCTGAAATCAGCTGCGAATTAATAGTCATAAAGACCAAGGGAGATCGCATCCTGGATGCCCCCCTCGCATATATCGGTGGAAAAGGCCTTTTCACAAAGGAAATCGAGGACAGCCTTCTCGCCGGCTCCATAGACCTCGCTGTTCACTCCCTCAAAGACCTGCCTACGGAACTCCCTCGTGGGCTGTGCGTCAGCGCATTTTTAAAACGTGAGGACCCTCGCGACGTGTTCTTGGCCGCCGATGTGACTCTTCTCGAAGACCTGAGGCCAGGAGCACGGATTGGGACATCGAGCCTGAGACGCGGCGCGTTTATCCTCAACAGGCACCCTCAGATGGAGATCGTTCCCATAAGAGGGAACGTGGAGACGAGGATAAAAAAGATAGAGTCAGAAAGGCTCGCAGGAATCGTCTTGGCCGCGGCGGGTCTCTTGCGAATGGGTTATTCCCGCCGGATAGCCTCATATTTGGATCCCAACGTATTCATACCGGCTATAGGGCAAGGCGCACTCGCCGTTGAAACCAGGGAAGACGACGCTGTTGTGGGGGAAAAAGTGGCGGCCTTGAATGATCACATTACCGAAAAATGCGTTGAGATGGAAAGGGCCTTCCTTTACAGAATGGGCGGCGGGTGCCAGGTGCCCATGGCGGCGCATTGCATGTCGGTGGACGGGGGATTTCGCTGTTTGGCCGCCGTCGTTCATCCGAGCGGCCACCCAAGAGTGCAAGATGAATATGTAGGAAACTCAATAGATGTCAAAGATGGGGCTCTTTTGGCAGAGAAACTCCTTTCTCGAGGGGCGTCAGAAATCCTTAAAAAGGTGTTAGGACGCGACTGGAAACCTGGCCATCTGTAAATGCTGCTCATGTGGATGAAGGGCCTGCTTATGGAAAAAGCGTATCATTGAGTCCGATAGACTCAGAATTTCCAGCTTGTGCGTTTGTGTTCATATGATGCCCCTTTTTTTACGATTACTTACGCGAGGTCGTGTATGGCGCGAGACTTACCAAGAAAACCATCTTCTCACGGGGTTGTTTATCTAGCAGGGGCCGGACCAGGAGATCCGGAGCTCATCACCCTCAAGGCTCAGAAAAAAATCAAGGCCGCCGATGTTATCATCTACGACTATCTGGCCGGCCATGAACTAACCTCGCTGGCGCGGCCGGACGCCGAGCTCGTCTATGTCGGGAAGACGGGAAGTCAGCACACGCTGAAACAGAGAGATATCAATGCGCTACTTGTGGAAAAGGCCTGTGAAGGTAAGACGGTCGTCCGCCTCAAAGGCGGGGATCCCTTTCTGTTCGGCAGGGGAGGGGAGGAGGCCGAGGCGCTTAAGGCCGCCGGTATACCCTTTGAGGTCATACCAGGCGTCACCTCGGCAATTGGCGCGCCAGCCTACGCAGGAATACCTGTGACTCACAGAGAACACGCGTCGATGGTTACTTTTGTAACTGGGCATGAAGACCCTGAAAAAGAAGACTCTGCCATTAACTGGGATGTGTTGGCGCGAAGCCCTGGTACGTTGGTGTTCCTGATGGGCATGAAAAATCTTACAGAGATATGTAAGAATCTTACAAGCCGCGGCATGAATGCGAGAACTGCGGCGGCCATAGTTCAGTGGGGGACTACGCCGCGTCAAAAATCCCTTGTTTCAACGTTGGGTGATCTACCTGAGAGAGCGGAAAAAGCGGGGATCAAAGCGCCTGCGGTTATTGTCGTCGGCGCCGTGGCGTCTCTATCGGAACGGCTTTCTTGGTTTGAAACCAAGCCACTATTCGGCAAGAACATCCTTGTGACTCGGACAAGGGAACAGTCAGGGAAACTCACGGGGAAAATTAGAGAATTAGGAGGGCAGCCAATTCTGTTCCCCACAATAGTCATTCGCGATCCAGACGATTTCTCCGCCCTTGACGACTCTATCAGAAACATACAAACCTATGACTGGGTCGTTTTCACATCAGTAAATGGCGTGGAACGGTTCATGACGCGATTCCTTCATCTCACTCATGATATTCGAGAAATGAAGGGGCCGAGAATTGCCGCCATTGGGCCAGTCACGGCTGCTGCAGTGGCAGAGAGAGGCGTCAAAGTAGAGCTGACTGCAGATGTCTTTGTCACTGAGGGACTAATTGATGCCTTTCGGGGATTGGCGGTCCAAGGTCGGAAGATACTCATCCCCAGGGCGGAAAAAGCCAGAGACGCATTGCCTCTGGCATTGACTGCCGCCGGCGCTCAGGTGGATGTCGTTGCGGTCTATCGCACGGAAAAGCCGGACACCCTCGATGTCGAGGCCATCCTCGCTATGTTCGAGAATAAGGCAATTCATGCCGTGACATTCACCTCGTCCTCGACGGTTTCCCATTTTGTCGATATGGTGGGTTCGGAACGTATCGACGAACTGATGAAAAATGTGACAACGGCGTCCATCGGTCCTGTGACCACTGAGACCGCCCGTGGGCTTGGCTTACGCGTTGCCGTGGAAGCTCACCAGTACACCATTGATGGGTTGGTCAACGCGTTGGTCGAGTACTACAAGGGCGAAACAGGCCCTCAAAAGGAGCAGTGATGTGCATCTTCGAAGGGCGCATGTGAGGTTGCTGAAGAGTTAGCGGTTTTCTTCGAGAACTGCACGCCGTTCTTGGGGCAGTGGTCCCCGACACATGTTCAAACGGACTGCCAATTCTGAGGGCCGCAGGGAGGTCGGGTTTGCTCGTGCTTTTGCATCCTGTGCGCTGCCGCGTTGAACACGTTAATCATTTGCCGATAATTGTCCTCGAGCCGGTACAACCGTGAATCAGTCCGAGCAGCTTCCTTGGCTCGAGCCAAAAATTGTTGATCCATGAATCTTTCCATTGCCATTGCCAGGGCGTCCGTATCCCAAGGCGATTCGAGCACGAAACCTGTGATCCCCTCCCTAATTGCGCCAGCCGCTCCATTAAATTTCGTCGTAATAACAGGGGTTCCGGCGGCCAAGGCCTCAAAGACCACGAGAGAGCACGCGTCATAAAACGTGGGCAGCACAAGAACATCACAGGCTTGGAAGTATAGCTCTGGCTCAGTTGTTGGCCCCAAGAAAAGCACATTGTCCGTGAGTCCGTGTCTTTTTACGAAGGACCGCATGTCTGAGGACGGGGCGCCTCCCACGATGAGCAGACCAAACGTACCGCCCGCCCTCGTCGTCAGTTTTTTTGCAGCTTCAAGCAGATAATGTGCGCCCTTTTTTCGGAGATCATAGGCCATGAAAAGAAACATGAGTCGGTTTTCGAATTCAAGGCGACGCTTTATCTCCCTAACCCTGGACTCTTCGACTTTGGAGCATTTAGACTGATCGGCGCCGTTATAAATGAGTAAGACGTCGTCTTCTGTGACTCCGAAATAAGTACAGAGGTCTTTTCTGACCATTTCGGATATAGCGATCAGGACTGGCCGCGGTGAAACACGAAATGGCGCCCCTTCTATCCAGGCGCGTGCGTAATATTTGGGGCTCGCAAAGGTAAGAAGACGTTTGAAAATTCTCACGAGAGGATTTCTGATCGCATCGATCTTCCGCGAGACGCTAAAGCGATGCACGCCGCCATGGCTTTGATAGACATTCATGATAAGGGTGTTGCCAAAACCCAGCACGACATCGAAATGCTGCGATTTGATCATTTGACGGTGACGAAACGCAAAATAAAGAATCCTTATCGAAGCAGGGAAAAAAGAGGGCAGGGGCGTAATTTGATGAAAGACTGCATCGGGTGGGTCGTCTGTCCAAGAATGACCGTACAAGTGCACTTCCCAACCCTTTTCCACGAGCTCTCTTGCCAAGCCGACAGCGTAGGACTCGACGCCCCCTGCAAAGGGATCGAACTTCTCCAGAGCCATCGCAATCTTCATACACCTAGCCTCGGCTGCTTAACCCCACTCGGAGACTGCCAGGGGACTCTGAAATCACCCCGTGCGGCCCCTGCAAAATACTGGTGTTCTGGCGGCGTACGGCTCATTCACTCCCTGCTGTTGCGTTGGTCCGATTCTGAGTTTGCTCCCAGAGCTTGGCATGCTTCAGAAAGACGTAAAACGCGCTGTTCACCGCGATGATCAGCCCCGGCATTCCGTCCATCAAGCCCCGCTTCCATAACGCGCACTCCAGAAATTTCCCCAATGCATGGAGTAAACCAAGCCACACGGACATAGAGGATACAGGACGTTTCAAGGATTTGGCAAATACTGTCGAAAAATTGTTTATGGTTGCGACCTGATCCGAAATGTCCCTATAGACATAATGAAGGAGAGGGTGCCGAAGTTCCTCAACTATTCCATCTACTTTCAGCCGCTCGTGTAAACCATCTCCAATCCAGCGCCCACAGCCTTTACGGACGAGGCGCACTTTGCGATCCGGATACCACCCTCCATGCCAAATCCATGTATCGAGATAACGGCTGAGTCTGGGCATCGAAAATCCTTTTACAGAAGGGCTTGTCGAACCAAGAGCGGCCGAAATCTCCTGCGCCAATTCAGGCGACAACGCCTCATCAGCATCCAGATTCAATATCCATTCACCGCGCGCAAGTTCCATGGCTATTTGCTTTTGACGCGCATACCCTTGCCATTCAATGGGAACGACGCGGGCGCCGTGACTCTCACACAATTCAATCGTGCCGTCCGTACTGCCGGAGTCCACGACGACTACTTCGTCTGCTATGGCGACACTGTCCAGCAGGCGTCCGATTCGATCAACTTCATTCTTTGCGATCACCGCGACAGAGAGCCGTGGTGAATCTATATGTAAGCGTGGCATTTCACCTTATGGGTCGGGGAGATGAGATCAGCCCGCGTGTACCTTTAGGCTGGCAAGAAAAGTTTCCTAATAGGGTATCTCGTGCGAGCCTGTTGAGTTAACATAATATATGTTATCGGACATTGCGCCGCTGCCTCTCGATGCACAGACCTCGGAACCCATCCCCCCAAATCTCATCACTCAACCTCCAGCGTCATGTCCGGAGGCATCGCAAACGTCTTCGAAACCGTGCAGGCCTTGGCCATCGCAGCAAAACCGCGGGTCTTTTCGCCGAGTTGATCTTTCACGCCCTGAATCCTGACATCGATCCGCGTTATGCGGTCGGGTTTGGTCCCGTATTCCCACTCGACCTCGGCCTCGACGTGTTCAAGTTCAACGCCGTGACGTTTCGAGGCCCAGAAGATACCCGTCAGCATCTCACATGACGCAACTGCGGCCGCTGCCAATTCTGAAGGATTTGGTCCTTGGTTTTTGCCGCCGTATTCTTCCTTAAGGTCAACAAGAAACTTCCAGCGGTCTGACAAGACTTCTACACTGCGCGGTCCCGTTTGAATCAACTTTAGTTTCATTTTGGCCTTCTCTTGGTCGATTACACCAAAGGATCTGGGAGTGTTTTCAAGGCCTTCTCTAGATCGGATACCTTAAAGATAAACAAGGCAGACTCGCTATCGGAAAACCCAGACCCATAGGTGTACGCGATATTGATCCCAGCGTCCCCGAGAATTGCCGAGACGCGATGGAGGATGCCAGGACGATTTTCGAGCACCAGTCCAATGACATCCTGGACTTTCACCTGATAACCCTTCTTGGCGAGGACATCCATCGCTTTAGCTGGATTGTCGGTGATGAGGCGAATCATCGAGTACCGCGCCGACTCCTTAAGGATGGCTTCATAATAGTCCCGGGGAGCCACTCTTCGACCAGTTTTTGCTCTGACCTCATAAAGGGCCAAGAGATACTCGTTCGCGTCCTGAATGCTCATCGCCTCAATGTTGATGTGCTCGTCAGCGAGATTGGCCGTCAACTTTGCCAACTCGCCGGGCGCATCTGCCAGCATCACTTCAAGCTGCTTTCGTACGCGCATGCCATTTTCTCCAGTCTCGATTAGGGTTGCCCTGATTATGTAATAGTTGTCCTTTGAAAGGAATTCCTTTCAATGTATAATTACTTGGCGCCACTGAAAAAAGCAACGCGACACCCAGTACCATAAAAACGCTGAACGCCGTAATCGTGTGAGGCGCAACGCCCACAATATCGCCCTGGAATACAAAGAGGTCAACCACATTGCCGAGTCTCGCAAAAGACCATTTCTACTTGAGCGAACTCCTGGAACGGAAAGTCGTCGAGGGAGAAAACGGCCCCGTATTGGGAGTCAGCTCAGACCTCGTGGTGTCTTTGGAGGAACCGAATCCTCATGTCGCAGCCTTGGTAATTCGGAGAAAATGGAGAAAACGTAAGCTCTTCGCTGCCTGGGCAGATGTGGCGCACGTGACTCCAAGAGAGATTGTGCTTCAAGCCGCGTGCAAAGTGATCCCTTTCAGTGAGGCGCACCTCAGCGAATCGCGCGTACTCCTCAGAAACTTACTCTTAGACAAACAAATCGTCGATGTGGACGGCGCCAAGGTCGAGCGAGTCAATGATCTGCATTTTGTTCGATCAAACGGGTCATTAGTATTAGATTTCGTTGATGTGGGATTGCGCGGCATGCTCAGACGTCTAGGCTTTGAAGATGCAGCGGTGAGATTTGCACGGTGGTTCTTCGATTATGACCTTAAAGAGAGGTTTATTCCCTGGCACTTCGTACAACCGCTGGCTGATTTCGACCGCCTTCGGCTGCAGATACCTCAAAGCAAGCTGGAGGACCTGCATCCTGCAGACTTGGCCGACATTATTGAGGACATGGACGTCCGGGAGCGCGCTGCCATCGTGGACTCCCTCGACCAAGAAATCCTTGCAGAAGCCCTGGAGGAAATGGATCCGAAAGTCCAGGTCGCTATTATGAGGGGGTTGGAGCCTGAAAAGGCTGCTGACATTATAGAAGAGATGTCGCCTGACGAGGCTGCAGACCTCATAGCTGACCTTCCGAAGGACACCGCAAATGGCATCTTCCGGGAACTTGCGCCAGAGTATAGCAGTAAAGTCAGGGAGTTGCTCGAGCATGAAGAGGATGAAGCCGGGGGATTGATGACCACGCAATTCATGGCCCTGAGCGCTGAACAGACGATTGTCGATGCACTCAACTACATTCGGCAGCACGCCAATGAAATGGATGTGATTTATTATGTCTATATAGTGAACGATCAGTCTCAACTCCTCGGCGTGGTGAGTCTCAGGGACCTGTTGTCGCACGAAATTTTCACCCCATTAGGTCATATCATGACAAGTCGCGTCATAACCGCCTACGTTGACGATTCTGCAAACGAGCTCGCAAAGCTTTTTGCAAAATATGGTTTCCGAGGGATTCCTGTGGTGGATGAGGAAAACCGCATACAGGGAGTCGTGCGATTTAAGGCCTTGCTTGACATTCTCGCCCCGCACCTGGGGAAGTAAACCAAGGAGGAAGCGGGTGTCCCCTTCGGCAGCTCATGAATCCGGGAACGGCGTTTCGCCGAAAGGCTTCTTCAGGCGAAAGTTCCTCGCACTATGGGGAACGATCGTTCTTATGGGGCCAGGCATCATCACTTCCAATGTGGACAACGACGCGGGGGGCATCACTACCTATTCCTTAGCCGGCGCTGAGTACGGGCTTACCATGCTCTGGACCCTCATTCCCATAACGGTCATCCTGGTCGTTATTCAGGAAATGGGGGCGAGGATGGGCGTCGTCTCGGGCAAGGGACTTTCAGACCTCATTCGAGAGAAATTCGGTATAAAAATTACCTTTTACACGATGATCCTCCTCGTCGTCACGAACCTGGGCAATTGTCTTTCGGAGTTTGCAGGCATCGCCGCCTCCCTGGAATTGTTCGGGATATCACGATACGTCTCGGTTCCTCTGAGCATGCTTTTCCTGTTATGGCTCGCTGTAAAAGGCACGTACAGCTCCATTGAAAAAGTCTTTTTGAGCGCCTGTGTCTTTTACGTAGCCTACGTCATCGTCGGTTTTCTCATCAAACCAGATTGGGTCGAGGTGATGGAGGCTGCAGTATCTCCCTCTATACAGTGGGATCCTCCGTTTCTCGTGATGCTGGCGGGTTTAGTCGGAACCACCATCGCTCCGTGGATGCAATTTTATCTTCAGGCATCCATCGTGGACAAAGGCTTGCAAGAGAAAGACCTCCATGCGGCGCGCATCGACGTCGTGGTCGGTTCCATAGTGGTGAGCATCGTCGCTTTCTTCATCATCCTCGCCTGCGCGGCCACGCTGTACAAAGCGGGCGTGAAGATCGAGGAAGCGGCAGAAGCCGCACTTGCCCTTGAACCCTTAGCAGGGAAGTACTGCACCTGGCTTTTCGCGTTCGGACTTTTTAACGCCTCCATGTTCTCGGCTGCCATATTGCCCATCTCGACCTCTTACACCGTCTGCGAAGCCTTTGGGTGGGAGTCAAGTCTGGATAAGAAATTCTCCGAAGCCCCACAATTTTATGGCCTTTACTGCTTTATCATTTTCTTTTCAGGCCTGCTGATCCTGGCGCCAAATCTTCCACTTGTGTCAATCATGTTTGTATCTCAAGTCATCAATGGGCTTGTCTTACCGATTGTACTCATATTCATGCTCATATTAATCAACGACCGTGCAATCATGCTCCAACATACTAACGGCATCTTCATGAATCTTGTCTCCTGGGCTTTCGTGGCTGTACTTTCTGTATTGAGTATTGTGACAGTGGGGTTCTCTTTAAAAGGCGCTCTCGGCTGGTAGCGACCCAAACGGGTCTCAGACGAACCTTTTGGAATCATGGTGTGTGTCAGCGGGAGGGGGTCTGCAGAGGGGGTCGCGTTGCGAGGAGTGACGCGGCTAGTATGCAAGATGGAGTGGGAGGATGCCGAAATGGGCCGTTATTATAATAATTATTATATCAGTAATAATAAACAGATAGAATAATTTCTTAAAGTATTTTCTTGACTTTCAGGCGCCTCTCAACTATAGTCCCAACACGTGAGAACACATTCGACGAAAGCCGATGGTTCCCATGTGAGACCTCTACCCGGGATGGACACCCTCCCTCCCCCATAACCCCCCCATCCGGGGATTAGAGGTCATTTGAATCATAGAGCCTCTTCATAAGGCTCCATACTACACTCTTATCCCCTAGAGGGCAGCGCTGCCCACACTTCCCCAACCACCAGGTGCGCGAAGCTCTTCAAGATGACCTTACGGCTGAGAGCATGCGCCTTTGGGTCTTCCCCAACGTGAGCCAAGTCGCCGCGCTGCCTGCCTACCTTCCGAATTGCCTAAAAAGCTCCCCGAGCCCTTTTCCCAGACGATCCAGACTATCTGTAAAAATATCGAAGAACGCAGGAGAGTCCGCGGATGAAGGATATCCATTCACAATCAGGACATCGATGGGCATTTTGAGCCAGTGATAGGAGCCTCGGTCGTTGGTACGTCTTGGTCCCAAACGAGCTCTGCTGATGAGACTCTTTTTGAAGGAGCAGGGATCAGGCAATCGTATGCACCCGCCTGAGACCGCGCCGAAAGTTTCAGGTCTAATGGATGAATCAGGACGGGCCTCCGGGAGAAACCCGTGCAAGCCAAGCGACTGAAATCGCGGACATTTCCCGTCGGCGTCACATAGTAGCAGGGGGGCAAAGAATCCATTATAAAGATTGGATACTTTCTCTTGGGCAGGGCTGAAATACGCGACATCGGGATAGCAGTAGATATGATTGATCACGAAGGAGCCTTCCGGAGTCGGGGATCTCAGGTCTCCCAAGGCAACCCTCGTGTGATACACGACCTTCGGCGCGCCTTCAGAGCTGGTTTCTTCGAGTACGAGGCTGAACATGGCGCGGTCGATCACGATTCTTAACCGACCGTCGGAGGTTGCGGCCCCTGCTCCGGTGAACCTGCTGAATTCCTCCCAATCTTTATAAAGAGGAGGCAGACAGGGATCGTCAGGCGGTTCAAGCGCTTCGTTGCGAGACCGGGCCTGAGAAGTGTTCTCTTCTGGTGAGGGAATCGGCTCTGGTGCGGGAATCGGGTGCGCAGGGTAGTCCCCCCTACCCTGCGGCGGTTCAGCGGGAGGTTGTTCCGATAAGTCTGCCCAGGTTTTTTGTGGACAACAGATGCTCAGGAGACACAGTATGAGCCCTAATCTAAATAGCCGTGAAATCATGTGGAGGAAATCACATCGCCGTGTGCGAGCTTTTACTCGCTATGCCTTTGTGAGAGGGAAAAGCCCGATCTCATGTGGTCTTTCCGTTTTTGGTTCTCAAAGATCGAGGAAAGAGAACCTCTTTATAGGGTGATATTGCGCCCCTTGTGGTTTCAAGACACTCTCAAACAGAACCGCGCTGCTAATGGAAAAAAAGGGACCAGTCGCTATTTGACGCTGCATGATCACGTCCAAGTCTTTGGAAAGGTCCCTGGCGCTCCTCATTCTCGCCAGCGTGAGATGAGGCTTGAAGCTCCGCGTCTCGCAAGGAAAGCCGAGAGGCGCCAGGGATTCTTCTATTTTTTGGACGAGGGGCTGAAGCGCCGATTGGGGGTCCGTGATGCCAAGCCAAATCACGCGTGGCCGTTTCACGTTGGGGAAACATCCAAGGCCCTCCACCTTCAGTTGGATTGGTCCTGTGACAGTGAGGGGCTGTTCGAGGGCCTTGGCGATGGATGGAATAGCGCTGGCCGGAACATCTCCAAGGAATTTAAGGGTGAGGTGCATCCCCTGGGCGCTTACCCATTTGGCGTCGATTCTCCGTCTTAGCTGACTGGCGACCGCTCCCACGAAAGATTTCACATCCTCCGGAAGTTCGAGTGCGACGAAGCATCTGACCATCGCACTATCGTTTCCTGTTGCATGAGTGCTCTCAGCGCCTTGACGGTATTCATACGCCATGAATGAGTTCCTTTCACGGTTGCCTTGGTGAAAAGATAGCTTCAGCGTGATTGGCGGGCAAGCATATTCGAAACGGATATGGTCCGAAAAATGAGGGGACCAGAGAATCCAGAGGTTCCCGGCGCTTGACGTGGGGGTTCTAATTTATTGCACGAGGGCCTCAGATTGAAGTCTTATGCAATTGGAAATGCGGAGATTTTTTGCAAAGTGGAGAAGTACCTCACCGGGGGAAATTGTCAAAATGCCCCTGCAATCGTCGATTCTCCCAACGAGGTGGGCGAGTATCGTAGATCAGACAACAGTCAAATTAGGGTTCAGAGTCCGGTTTTTCAGTGAAACTTTGTTGGCCGCGCAACTTGACAGGCGCGTGAGGCTTTGGTAGATTTCATTGACAGGCAATGGAGTCTGCCCCAACCGCTCAAAAATAACTGATCAGAGCTTATGACTCCTAACCATAACGGGTAGGAGTCAAGCTGTACCCCTACCCCACCGACTGAAAAGCGAGGTGGGTTTTTTGTGTACAACCAGAGCCGAGGAACGGCTACTGGGCTGTAATGGCATCGACATCTATGTGCACGGAGGAACGCCATTGGAAGTCAAAATCCTCTTGAATGTGATTCAGGTGATCGTCGTGATGGCTTTTTCGCCCTTAGTCAAGGGGGTGCTCAATCGGCTGAAAGAAAGGATTCAATCAAAACGGGGTCCAAGTATATTTCAACCGTACTATGACATCTGGAAGCTGTTCCATAAAGATGAGATTGTATCAGAATATTCGTCTTGGATCTTCCGCGTTGCACCATACGTCGTGTTCGTAACACCCATCTTTGTGGCGCTGCTTATCCCTGTCCTTACCGGCTACCCTCTCTTTTTCGCTTTCATGGCGGACATGCTTGGGGGAGGTTTTATTTTGGCGCTCGGCGGCTTCTTCGCCACCCTGGCGGCTATTGATACTGCAAACCCTTACGGTCCAATGGGCGCCAGCCGGACGAGAATGGTTGGCTTCCTTGCTGAACCAGTTTTTATGATCGTTTTTTTCACCGTTTCGTTCGTAGCTGGCTCCACTATCCCCTACATAGTTCAGAAACACTGGGTGACGCCCTTGGCCAATTTCTTTGAACCAGCGCATGTGCTGGTCATGATCGCTTTTGTCATGCTCATCATAGCCGAAACGGGAAGTATTCCCGTTGATAGTCCATCCGGGCATTTCGAGTTGGCAATGGTGGACGAATCCAAGGGCTTAGAATATTCGGGTCGAGGGGCAGCCCTCATGAAATGGGGAGGATGCATGAAGGTGTTCGTTCTCTTCTGCATATTTCTCAACGTACTTGTGACCCCATGGGGTTTAGCGCAGGGAGATCGTATCGGCGAAGTCCTCTTGGCCGTACCCTTGATTTTACTCAAGATGCTCATTTTCATTCTTATTCTTGTAATCATTGAATCATCCCTCGCAAAGCTGAGACTTTTTCGAATCCCAGAGTTTCTAGGCGCGGCGTTCGTTGCTGCAGTCGCTGCGGTCATGACGAGACTCTTGCAATTCTAGGATGGAACTATGCCTGACACATTGACATCGAACCTTTTCTTGAACGAGGTCAGCGCGTTAGCCGCTGGGCTCTTTCTTCTGACAGCATTCGGACTCGTTGCAACGAGGCAGGTCCTCGCGTGCTTACGCACGTTTATGCTTCAATCAGCGTTTTTGGCATTGTCTGCTTTCGTGCTCGGCTATCTCAATGGCTCGGCGTCCCTGTTTGCAGTGGGGGCAATCACTGTTGTCGTAAAGATCGTATTGATACCGTGGCTTCTACTCAAGACGCTGGGGGACGAGCTTCGCGCTCGAAGAGAGATATCGCAGGTCCTCAATATCCCCACTTCGCTTTTGATTGCCTTGGCCATCGTTGTGTTTTCATATTTTGTGTCGGTTCGCATTACTGCGGTCGCCCCAAAAGGGGCGGCTGGGATGTACCTGCCTATAGGCATGGCCGGGCTGCTCCTGGGCGCCTACGCAATGACGGTGAGACGAGAGGGGGTACCCCAAATCATAGCCATTTTGTCCATGGAAAACGGGGCGTTCTTTGCAGGAATCGCCATTGCTCCTCACCTTCCTCTCATTGCCGAACTGTCGGCCGCTTTTGATGTGCTCATCATCACCAGGGTGATGGTGGTTCTCGTAATGAAAGTTCACGAACGAGTGGGAACCACTGCGGTGGGAGATCTGGTCACGCTGAGGGAGGAATAGCGCTTCATGGAAATCTTTTGCATCCTCGGGATACCCTTACTGACTGCTGTAGTTTCGCTGTTTCCTGTGAAGAACCGTAATTTTACAGCTGCATTGACAATTTTCGCCTCGTTGCTGGTATTTGCCGCGTCATGGTTCGTGGTACTCAAGGTATCCGGCGGCGTACCGATCGTAGCCGTGAAAGACTGGCTTGAGTGCGATGCATTTGGAGGCTTGCTATTATTGCTTGTCTCTTTCGTGGGTTTTACTGCGGCCATCTTTTCGTGGGGATATACCAAAAATATCGTCGAGCCAAACGGGGCTGTGCGAGTACGCCGCTACTATTGGCGCTACAACCTATTCCTCGCTTCAATGTTGGCGGTGCCGATCTTAGCTCAGTTGACATTGGTCTGGATGGCGGTGGAACTCACGACCCTCTTGTCGGTCTTCCTGGTGAGCTTCCCAAACACCCCCGAAGCAATAGAGGCGGCCTGGAAATATGCGGTATTGACTTGTATGGGCGCAGCCCTCGCCTTGTTCGGCATATTGCTGCTGTACTGGGGGGTTGTCATGACGGGTGGGGATACGTTTACCTGGGGCGCTCTGTTGAACTCCACTCCGAACATGCCCCCTATTCTTGTGCAGACCGCCTTTCTGTTCGTGCTTGTCGGGTTTGGCACAAAGGCCGGCCTCGTTCCCCTCCACACCTGGCTCCCAGACGCCCACAGTCAAGCGCCATCGTCAATTTGCGCGCTCTTGTCCGGCGTCGAGACTTCCACGGCGCTTTACTGCCTCATGAAAATGGTACCGTGCGCCCAAGGCGCCCTGGGCGCGACGTCGGAAAAGTGGATTCTTGCATTCGGCCTTATAACGTGTGCGTTTGCGGCTCTTTTGCTGCTTCAGGTGCGAGAATATAAGCGGCTGCTTGCCTTCTCGACTATCGAACACATGGGCATCATTTTGGTGGCAGTCGGGCTGGGAGGCTCTGCCGGTTACTTTGGAGCCACTTATCAGATGATGAGCCACTCCTTTGCCAAATCGCTCTGCTTTCTTGCGGCAGGCGGAGTTCTACGGATCACAGGTGCACGAGATATTGGATCGATCAAGGGACTGGTTCATGAATCGCCATTTTTGGGGGCGGCTTTGCTCATTGGCGCCTTCGCAATTTCGGGAGCTCCTCCATTTGCGGTGTTCTTGAGTGAGCTCAACATATTGCGGGCAGGCATTTCAAGCGGCCAGTATGTGGCAACGGGGCTTTTGGCCCTTTTCATAGTAATTGCTTTCTGCGGCGTCACGTTTCACTTGTCACGCATGGTCTTTGGCGAACCCATGGCAAAGCTCAAGCGGCCCAGTCTTCCCCTGAGCTATGTCTTCTCCATTGTTCTTGCAGCGATTCCAGTGGCCCTATTCGGTTTGTTCATGCCAAATTCCCTCATGGAACTTTTGCGCCATGCGTCCAATGCGCTTGGGAGGTAATGGGAAATGGATGAATCCATCAAAGGACGGCCGACACGAAAAGATCTCATCGACGGAATTCGTTCCCGCTGGCCCGGCATAGAAGTCAGTGGGCCGGTTGAAGAAGGAGAAGATCGGGGCGCCCTGATTACGTGCGGGAACTCTACTCTCAAGGATTTGTGTGAGTGGCTCTTCCGCGAGAACGATTATGCTCTCGCCACCTTGATCGTGCAAGAAGAAGAGTCTCACTGGCTTTTTCGTTACATTTTCTATGGAGACGCCGAAATCGACGCAGTCCATGTCTGCGTGGAACAGCCAAAAACCAATACCGTGATGCCCAGTATCAGTGCGGAGGTGCATGCTGCAGATTGGCACGAACGGGAGGTCGAAGACCTCTTTGGCATCTCCTTTGAGGGGCATCCGAAGCTTGGTGATTTTGTCCTGCACGAAGAGTGGCCTGAATGCGTCAATCCCATGAAGAAAAGCTTCGACGCTTCAAAGCCTTATGTGCATCGCGAGGTTGATCCGGAATGGCGTCCCCTGAGAATACTTGAGGCTCAAGGCGCATTTATGATGCCCATCGGGCCTGTGTATTCAGATTATGCCGAGGCGTGCCAGTTTTTCCTCGAAACAGTCGGTGAAGATGTCGTGAGAACCGCACTGCGCATTTTTTACAAATTTCGGGGAGTGGAAAAGTTGGCAGAAAATCAGCCAGTTGAACAAGTACTTCTTTTGGCTGAGCGCTTCTCTGGCGCATCAGCCTTTGCTCACTCGCTTGCGTTCTGTCAAGCTGTCGAAAAAATCTCTGGACTGATCCCCCCTCCTCGTGGACAGGTCTTAAGGGTTCTTTTCGCCGAGCTGGAACGTCTAAGACATCACGTTGGCGCAATAGCTGGTATCTGCGGCTCCACAGCACTCGCAGTCGCAACGAGTGAAGCGTCCATCTTGGAGGAAGAGCTTCTGAGGCTTTCCTGTATTCTTTCAGGGCACCGATATCTTTTTGGGATCAACAAGCCCGGCGGAATTTCAATAGACCTCGCCGGCCACCAGAGTGAAATGCTTGGAAACAACGTCAGGTCTATCGCGTCTGATCTTAGAAATTTGTTTGACATGCTCCGGCTGTCGAGCAGCTTCCTAGATCGAATTGAAGAAGTCGGGATCGTTTCCAGAGAAAAGGCTCTTTCGTACGGGCTGGTAGGACCGGTCGCGAGAGGGTCAGGGATCGCCCGGGATCTGCGGAGAATCCTACCGTATGGTCCGTACAGATCCCAGGTGGAATGCCAGACTGCGCTGGAAACTGAAGGAGATGGCTATGCACGACTGAGGGTGCTTTTTCGTGAGGCGGAAGAATCAGCGAACATCATTGACCGCCTATGCTCTGCTTTACCGCCTGGCGACACCGCCTGTACTGAATTTCGTTTGAAGTCTGGCCAGGCCTTGGGATGGGTGGAAGCTCCATTAGGAGCGGCATTCCATTGGGTAAGTATTGGAGAGGACGGTTTGGTAAAGCGCTATCGAGTGACGCCGCCGTCTTTTATGAATTGGCATGGCTTCCATTTAGCCGCCGAGAACTTCGCATTCCAGGATTTTCCCATCGTTATGGCAACGTTTGGGCTTTCCAGTGCCGAATGCGACCGTTAACAGGAGGGGAACCTGTGAGTAAATGGGTTTTATGGGGTATTCGCAGGGGAATCAAGACAACCGGGTATCCTAGTCATTCAGAGTCGGCAGCTGGTGTTTCCCCCGGCCGTCCCACAGATACCTTAATAGTGGATGAACATGACCAGGCCTTGACCCAGGACATGTGCCCTACCGGCGCTCTCAATGCCGAGAACGGCCGCATAGCCGTGGATTACAGGCGATGCGTCTCTTGTCGGCGCTGCGCGCGTCGCGCTCCCACTCCTCTGGATTGGGAAGATTCGTGGGAATGGGCTAGCTTCAGCGCGACGGGCCCCTACGCGGCGAGCGCGTTGACGCGTCCCTTTTCCCAATCCCTGCATATCCGCGTGGTCGATGCCGGGTCCTGTCGCGCTTGTCTGAGTGAAATCGAGCAACTGACCAAGCCATACTACAATATACACCGCCTTGGCTTTTTTATGACCCCTACTCCACGACACGCCGACGTGCTGCTCGTGGCCGGGCCCGTCGCGGACAATATGCGCCTCCCCCTTGAGAAGGCCTACGACGCCATGCCCGCGCCTAAACGAGTGGTCGCAGTAGGGGCCTGCGCGCTTTCAGGAGGCATTTTCGGCCGGAGCTTTACATCGTATGGGGGCGTCAAGAATGTGCTTCCTGTGGATTTAGAGATCCCCGGATGCCCCCCCCCGCCTTTAGCTATTATTCACGGCTTGCTTGTTCTGACGGGACGCAAAGCTCCGGGTGAATCAGAGACCATATCATTTATCAACAGGAGGAGTGGAACATGATCGATGCCCCAATGCTCTTGTTCCTCTTCATGGCGACGTGCACGACAGGCGCGTTGCTCGCCATTGTGCTCCCTGATCGAATGAACCTGTTCATGCAGACCTTTTTGGGGATCGTCGCATCCGCATGTGCGCTCGCGACTAGCGGTGGGGTCTTGCTGCTCGGCCGCTCCTTTGATGTCCAATTGTGGGAACTCCCCGGATTGGGGCCGATCACTCTCCACATGGATGGAATCTCGGCTTTGTTCGTTTTCGTCGCCGCGCTTGTGTATCTGCCGATATCACTGTTTTCTGTGGAATACATGGAAAAGTATGTCGGTCGATACAGCATAAAATATTTTGGTTTTTTTGGTCATCTCCTTTTTGCCTCAATAATTCTCACATTGGTTGCCGGAGATGTCGCTTCTTTCTTGATTGCTTGGGAGTTGATGACGATCCTTTCTTATTTACTGGTGAACTACGAACACAGAGAAGAGGAAGTCACCAGTGCCGGTTATCTTTTGCTGTCTATGAGTGAGGTAGGGACATTCGCGGCGGTCCTGGGTCTCTTAATAATAGCCAGCTCGGCGGAAAATCTCACTTTCTCGGCTTTGAGAAACGCATCGAGTCACATGGGAGAAGTTGCTCGATGGGGAGTCTTTCTGCTGACGTTCTTTGGTTTCGGGGTCAAGGCAGGGCTGGTACCTGCAAGCAGTTGGTTGCCCAGGGCGCATCCAGCCGCGCCAGCCAACTGCTCGGCCATACTGTCCGGAGTCATTCTCAATCTAGGCATTTACGGGATCGTACGCGTGAATGCCGATCTCTTGCCAGTGAGCCATGCTAGTCAAGGGATTGTGGCGCTGATCGTGGGGAGCATCTCAGCGCTCATTGGGATTCTTTACGCAACCATCGACAACGATATGAAACGGATGTTAGCCCATAGCTCAATAGAAAATATGGGAATCATTACCGCCTGCCTTGGGGCAGGTTTTGTTTTTTTCACCTGTGGGCAATCGGCGTTGGCTGGTATTGCCTTTGTCGTGGCCCTCTACCATACGGCCAACCATTCACTGTACAAGGCTCTCTTATTTCTCGGCGCGGGTGCAATCGATTCGAAGGTAGGGGGGAGAAACATGAATCGATTTGGGGGCCTGATCAGGCGCATGCCGTGGACCTCTGCATGGTTTCTAGTCGGAGCTCTGTCCATTGCCGCCCTGCCGCCCTTCAATGGATTTGTCACCGAGTGGCTTACCCTGCAAACTCTTCTTCAGAGCTCCGTTCTAAGCGCCAAAGGACTCAAGATAGCTTTTGCGTTATGCGGGGCCCTACTGGCCTTGACCGCAGCCCTGGCAGTCACCTGCTTTGTCAAGGCCTACGGAATGAGTTTTCTGGGCATGCCAAGGTCTAAAGCGGCAGAATCCGCTGCTGAAGCAAAGTGGCCCACCATCGCGTCTATGGCCATGTTGGCAGGAGCATGTTTCATCTTCGGAATTACCCCGACCTATATCATTCCTGTGATAGACGGCGCGGTCAGCCCCGTAGTACATCAAAGTGTGACTGACGAGTTGGTCCCTCCATTTTTCTCAGGCAACGAAAATAAGGATCCCAAGTTCAGCGCGGCGTTTATGGCTGAGTTCCATGATCTTGGGGCTCAGGTAGGATCGTCCGTGTTGCCGGGCCGCGGTCTGGTGGTCTTGCATCAGGGAACTGCTCGCAACCCCGTGATCTTCGCGATGTCCACCTCGTACACCTTTGTTGTTCTGGGCATTCTTGTCATAGGCAGCGCTCTCATATTGCGGATTCTCTTCAGGAACCGCGGCGTTCTCCGGAAACCTGTGTGGGACGGTGGCATACGCCGGCTTTTTCCGGAAATGACCTACACTGCCACAGGTTTCTCAAATCCTGTTCGGGTAATCTTCGAAGCAATTTTTCGGCCATCTATGACAGAAAATACGCGTGAGACCATCGCAGGCCATTTCCGTACCGCAATCCGTAATGGAAGAGAGGAAACGTATGTGTTGGACAGGGTGGTTCTGAACCCTCTGCGTGGATGGTTTCAATGGTTCGGCGCAATCACAGGCGCGATTCATTCAGCACGCGTCAATGCCTACGCAGGCTATGTCTTGATTACGCTCGTGGTATTTTTGGTTATTCACGTGCTTACGGACTGACCTCTCCTGAAAGAAGGTAAATCATGGAGCCCAAGCCCCCTATCATTTGTGACATCGCTCGCCCCTCCGCCGTAAAGTTTGTTGTACTGATCGGCGTGGTGAGCCTTTTTTCTGACATGACGTACGAGGGAGCGAGAAGTATTACTGGCCCTTTTTTGTCCGTGTTGGGAGCAAGCGCTACGGCGGTCGGCATAGTGGCCGGCTTCGGCGAGTTGATCGGGTACGGACTGAGGATTCTCTC
Source organism: uncultured Syntrophaceae bacterium (assembly GCA_964427855.1). Classification (GTDB taxonomy): domain Bacteria; phylum Desulfobacterota; class Desulfomonilia; order Desulfomonilales; family Desulfomonilaceae; genus JAUPKT01. Next base: position 28,100 of record CAYRVH010000013.1, on the reverse strand, counting down.
CGGATACTGGGCTGACAAAACACAGAAGTACTGGGCCATCGTTTTTCTTGGGTACTGCATGAACTTGGCGTCTGTACCTCTTCTCGCCTTGGCCGGTCATTGGCAGGTCGCAGCGTTGTTAATCGTTGCAGAGCGCACGGGCAAGGCTATCAGGAATCCCGCGCGAGACGTCATGTTGTCTTGCGCATCAGACAGCATTGGACGAGGTTGGGGATTCGGTCTGCACGAAGCTCTCGACCAGATCGGGGCTATATGCGGACCTCTAATAGTGGCGGTAATCTTGTCTTCACATGGGGACTACCGTTCGGCTTTTGCCGGCCTTCTCCTTCCGGCCATTGCCGCGCTCACGGCTCTTTTTACCGCATACAGACTTTACCCAAATCCCAGAGGACTTGAGTCTGCATCCATCAAGATTGAGCGGAAAGGATATACGCATTCCTTCTGGCTTTATGTCGCTGCCATAAGCTGCATTGCGGCGGGCTATGCAGACTTCCCTCTTGTTGCTTATCACTTTGCGAAACAAGGTTGCGTCTCAGCAAATTGGATTCCGATCTTCTATGCCATTGCAATGGCGTCAGACGCCTTGGCGGCGTTGGGTTTCGGCAAGCTCTTTGATCGACTTGGGTTCCCAGTTTTGGCCTTGTCAGTGATGGCCTCTGGCCTTTTTGCCCCCCTCGTGTTCCTGGGCGGTTTTGAGGCCGCGTTGGCGGGAATGGTTCTTTGGGGCATTGGAATGGGCGCCCAGGAGTCCATCATGAGGGCTGCGGTTGCTGAGTTAGTTCCTTCTAACAAATTGGGTTTTGCCTTTGGCCTCCTCAACACCACGTTTGGATTTGCCTGGTTTGCTGGAAGCGCTGTTATGGGAGTCCTCTATGACGTGTCGATATACGCCGTGGTTGCCTTTTCTGTTACGGCTCAGTTTGTCGCCATTCCCGTCATCTTGGCGTCGAGGAAAAGACCCTAAAGACACTGTTCTTTTATGCAAGGAGGCATAACGAGGTCTCCATGGTGATATTAGACAGTCCACGAATGAGGGGGGCGTCCGAGCATGATCGAACCTGGAAGAAAATGATACAAGACCTGGCCCAGAAGCTTTCAGTGCCGTTAATTACTGTTGGTTCCAGAGAGCTTGGTTGTGCGCGTTAAGGATGAGATGTGGTATGAGCTGCCGGTCTTTTCTAAACAGGCAATGGGAGATGACAAGACATGATCGACCTCCGAAGCTCATTGTTGCCCCATTGCCATAAATGAATGAGGCCTGAGAATATTTTGGTCCGGCATCACCAGCATAAATCTTAATCGGTGCATTTCCACACTATCAATCCCCCTACTCGTGGGAAGACGTGGCTGGGCCTCGCGCCGAGGTTGACATACGGTCAAAAGATGAGGTACCCACACTAGATTAAGAATACGTTTGGGGGGTATGCATGTCATTTGCGCGGCGCACACGCCTGTTGACCTTGGCTCTCGAGAAAAAGCATGCCTTGACCAAACGTGTCGGAATGCTCGAGCAATGAGCAACTGCCTTCTCTTGATGGCACAATTGAAAAGTTGGGAGGATGGAAAGTGCGTGCATTAGTGTTGGGAGGAGCTGGCGGAATGGGACAGGGCGTTGCCCGTGATCTCATAAAACAACGACAGGTGGCTGAAATCGTTTTGGCAGACTTGTATCCGAATCCTGAGAGATTGGCGCCAAAATTACGAGAGAGCAGCAAGGTGAGGCTCATCGGAATAGACGTCAATGATCATGACGCCATGGTAGATGCATTCAAAAACAAAGACGTCGTGATCAACTGCGCCGGACCGTTTTACAAGACCGCAGTGCCCGTAGCCAGAGCTGCAGTACGAGCTAAGGTGAATTACATCGATATCTGCGACGATTATGAAGGAACAGAGATATTGTTTAACTCAGAGATCGATGCCTTGGCCAAAGAAGCAGGCATCACGGTGCTGACCGGGATGGGCTCCGATCCTGGCACCAACAACGTCTTGGTGAAGTGGTACGCAGACCGCCTCAGCACGGTGGACGAAATTCACCTTTATTGGGTAGTCAGCATAGCGGAACTTGCCGGCGCCGCATGGGATCACAGCCTTCACATGACGCTGGGAAAAGTCCCCCAATATTTGGACGGTGAACTGGTTCTCGTAGAAGGGGGGACTGGTGTGACGCCGATGGAATTCTTGGAACCTCTAGGCGAGTGCCACGTCCGTTACGTGGGTCATCCCCAACCCCTCACCATTCCCAAGTACATTCAGGGGGTAAAAAACGTCATCATAAAAGGCGCTCTCATTCCATTATGGGTTGATGAACTTATAAAAGAACAAAAGGAAACGGGATTCCTCAGTAAGGAGCCGCTGGAACTCAAAAGTGGGGCAGTCGTCCCATACGATCTCACGCTGAAACTGTGGGAAAAGATTCCAGAAGGCAGAGACAGAGGGCCGCAGGCTTCTGGCCTCAAGGTCATAGTCAAGGGGACGATAGACGGCAAGAAAGTCACCTACACCGCTGATATGGTGGGCAGAATGGCGCCGGGAACAGGGTTGCCGGCCGCCATCGCAGCGCTCATGATGGATGCAGGAGACGTCACCGTGAAGGGGGTGGTTGCCCCTGAAGGCTGCATCGATCCTGCCAAATTTCTCGCCGCCTTTTTGCAAAGAGGGGCAAGAATACACCAAACAGAGACGATTTCTTCCATGTTGGAACTGGACTAAGGACAGGAGAGGTGTATGAAAGAGGCGCCGAAACTTAACATTACCGAGAGCAGACGACTCTTCGAAGAAGCGAAAGGACTCGTGCCGGGAGGTGTGTTGGGCGCGAGAAAGCCCACCGACTTCATCGAAGGGGAGTATCCAATCTTTTTTGAATCTGGCAAAGGGTGCCGTCTGATCGATGTGGATGGCAACGAGTTCATTGATTTTCTCTGTGGATATGGGCCGATCATCCTCGGCTATCGAGAGCCTGAAGTAGATGACGCTGTCTATAGACAAATCAGCGGAAAAGGGTTCTGCTTCACATTGACACAAAGATATCAGAATACCTTGGCGAAAAAATTGACAGAACTCGTCCCCTCAGCGGAGTTAAGCATTTTTCTGAAGACGGGATCAGACGCCACCACCGCAAGCATCCGGATTGCGCGGGCGCACACCAACAAAATCAAGATAATGCGCTGCGGGTACCATGGCTGGCATGATTGGTGTGTGGAAATGAAGGGAGGAATCCCCAAAAAGCTTTACGAGGACGTGTATGAATTCCCGTACAACAGCCTTGAGCATCTCGAAGAATTGATGCGCATCCATGGCGATGAGACTGCCGCCATTATCATGACCCCGTTCGGGCATCCCAACCATGAAAAGATGCAGATACCGAAGCCGGGTTTCCTGGAGGGGGTTCGACAGATCGCTGACCGGTACGGCGCAGTGTTGGTATATGACGAGATCCGCACGGGATTCAGGCTCTCCATGGGAGGGGCTCAAAAGCTATACGGCGTTGCGCCTGATCTCACCGTCCTTGGCAAAGCCATGGCCAACGGCTATCCCATATCCGTGGTGACAGGCAAAAAAGAAGTCATGATGGCAGCGGCTCAGAAGCTTTTCATTTCGTCAACGTTCTTTCCCAACAGCGACGGCTTTGTTGCCGCTCTAAAGACAATCGAAATCCTCGAGCGTGATCAGGTACTTGAAAACATTTGGGAGAAAGGCGATCGATTCATCGCAAAGATCATTAAACTCATTGACGAATATGATATTGGCGCTGAGCTGACCGGCGTAGGGCCCATGTTTTACATTACCTTTGAGAAGGATGAAAGCGGCTCCTATAAAGGAAAGCGGACAGATTTTTACACGCAGCTCATCCGGAAGGGTTTCTTTTTCTCCCCGTACCACCACGCATACATCAGTTATCGCCATAGCGAGGAAGATCTCGAACTGACCTTGAAGGCCATAGAGGAGTCCCTCGCCTACGTGAAGGAACGGTATGGATGAGTCGTGTTTAGACCTTGCCGAGGATATCGAGCTGTCAAGGTCGGAATGACGAGCGCCCCGCGTGGTTGCGGGCATCCCGCGAGGAACCTCTTAAACTCAGGAAACGAAAATCCAGATCGCGGGTGGCGCCTCTTGCGAGAACTTTTTTGCAATCGTTCAAAAGCAACGTCAAACCAACGGATAGCCTTCTTGTGGCAGATTTCCAGGCAGCAAAAGCAGGTGATGCGGGCGTCCGCATCGACAAAGGGAGTCTGTTCTCCCGACAAGGCTGATGCTGAACAATGCTCGACGCAGGTTGCGACTCCTATGCATAAAGCAGGGTTTACCTGTGGTTTGAGCTTTGTGTTGGCCAGCATAGTAGATTGAATTTCCTTGTTGCTCAAGATAGCCTCTCCGCCCAATGGCGGCAGCTTGAACCCGGGAGAACTTTAAGTTTCTCCAATGATTTGGAGATTGCAGAGGTCGTAGTGTCCCAGAGCCAGCCCTTTGGCTCGCCGCAGGGACGAGAGCATACCCGGATCACATGCCATCGAACGACAACCGAACTCACTGCGACAGCGTTGTCACAGATTAGGATGCGGCTGTGAGGTTATTCTCCCCATGGGATGGAATTGAGGTACTTGTCCAGCTTATTGAGATAAGCCTTGGTCTGCCATGTGATGCCATGTTTGATCTTGGCGTTTTCGCCCATCCAAAGCTCTCCCACTACCGCGAAGGAAGTGGGGCCGTATCGTTCTCGGTGCAGCTCTTCAATATGCTTGTGTAATTCCGTATAGACGTAGTGCGGGTCCTTCTCCAAGAGGAAGGCTTTGAACATCGCCGACTTCGGGATGTGGGGCAATGCGGAAGCCGCGGCGGAGAGCGTCTGAGATTCCTCTGGTCGAGGATCCCCTTTTTCATTATAGGCCAGCAGATCTCCATCCAGGGGGATGTTTGCGCCCGAGAGATCCCTGATACGGATTTGCTCCATCATGTTCCTGCTTGTGAAGGGGCCATAGTGGTAGTCCATGCCGACAAAGAACAGCCAAGACAGGGTACCCTCGCGCGCGTAGTAAGCCGCGTATTGCACGAAAATAGGTTTTAGAGCGGCGACACCCACATCCACCCCTCCTTCAACGGTGTACATGTAGTCGCAAAGCTCCTGATCCGAGAATTCCTCCCCACGCTCCTTCATTACTTGACGCGCTCGAGGAAAATTGAGCTGCATGGACCCCTTAGTCCGCACCACATTGGACACTTTGTCAATTTCTCTCAGGACTAAATTTCTTACAAACCCAGGGAGGATGGCTGCATCCCGCTTGAGGTCCTCTGCGATGCTCCTGGCAAGGACTTCGATATCGCCTTCAGTCTTACATTCGATGAGCCTATGATAATAGCGTTCCTTGTACATTCGATAGAGGCTGGGCACAGGCGGCACTGACATGATGAAGCTATATTTTTGGAGCAAATCGGCCTCGGCTCTCTCTACCATGGCAGCGACAGTTTCGCCCCGAGAAGGATCGGCAAGCAGGGGATCGGCTCGGAAACTCGACTCAATTGAGATAATGGAGGCTACCAATCCCAGGATTTCTTTGCACAGGGGCAGATTATTTCGCTCAACCGCTGATATGATTGCCTGAATCCATACTTCCTGCTGCTTGATGGGACAGCCAAACGGTTTGCGGGAGATGAAAGAGGACAGCCAAAAAGTTGCGTCGTAAGGCTCCATAAGGCGAACCGTGTGGAACATGAGAGCCTCTTCTTGGGGAATATAATGATCGAGCCGTGCAATTTCCATGTTCCTGATCGCTGAAAAATCCTCATTGGGCCGCTTCTCCCCTAAACCGTTTGCATGTTGGGGGGACTCGACATCCCCTTGGTCGCGTTGCGCTTCCAACGAGCCGACCTCTGGAGCGATCGGGGCTGCTTGAGGCAATGGATCAGCTGATATTCTCATTTGCCCCCAGCACGGGCACACCAGCTTCCCAAAAGCTGAGAGAAGAAAAAGCGTCACAATGAGGTATATGAGGGGCTTCTTCCTGTTCATCGTGTCTGCTGCAATGCACTGTTCTCGGGCGAATGCAACGCGCCGGCTCGGCGGTCGAGAACCTATCCTATCTCAGTTCAGATTTAGGGGAAAGCCTTCACGGTGGAGAGTTGACGTTACGCTTGCATTCTCAACCATTTGTTGATACGCAATTCATGGAGACAGGCGCTCACAAGGCAGCTCCATGCCCGCAAAGTGATCTGTTCGTCGTTCAACGGCTTCCTCGTCATCTCAGCCCTGTCGATTGGTCAGACCAAAATGGCAGGATCCTGAGCTGAGAGACAAATATGTATCGATCAACTGGCAAAAAATCAAGACGCTGGCAGTCGATCGCGCGTGTGTTACTCCTAAACACCCTAATCTTCATCCTTCTTTTCGTCGTCGTCGCCATCGTCCTCGAATTCTTTCTCCGCGTATTCATGCCGCAGCCTGTGGATTACTTTGCGGTGCCCAAGTATCCGGAACCTGGAACGGCGCTGCCAGTAATGGGAAAGACGGTGACGCTGAACTCGTATGGCTCTCGCGACATTGATTATTCTCGGGAAAAGACCGCCGGCGTAATCCGCGTGGCAGTGATAGGCGATTCTATAACCTTTGGTTTTGGGGTGGACCTGAAGGACACGTATCACAAGCAGCTCGAGGAGAAACTCAATGGGGATTCTGCCGGAAAAGCCTACGAGGTTCCTTCGTTCAATATGGGGGCCGCTGACACTGAGTGGGCCATAAAGAAATATGTAACCCTTGTGAGAGCCTCTAAATTAGCCACACTCAAATGGTCATTTTCTAGAAGGACTTGCCGGCACTACCGGAATAAAAATGTCTCACCAATAACGGCAACCACGCCCCTTATCGCCAATCATTATCTCTTGATTTCCAGCATGGCGTAATTGATGGCTTTGTTTCCCGTGGCAAACCAATGGTAATCCGTTTCTCTTATGCGTTTCACAATCTCTTTACTCTCGGGGAAATCCGGTCTTACATAATAATAGTGCGTATCGTAGGGGCTCTCGCCGAAAGCTGCGGCGAGCACGTAGCCCTTTCTCTCTGCATACTGTTTGAGGGTCATGACCATTTCGAACCACCTGCCAGAGGTATTGACCGGACTCACGAGGGGAGAGAACCATTCGTGAAACACAATGACGTGTGGCTTGAAGCGATCCAGATACTCCTCGGTTATTGCCCCGTGATGGGCAATCCACTGATCATTAAGTCCCCATGCGTCCAGGGCCTTCCAGCCAGAATAGAGAGGAAGCAGCCCAGCCTCTGTGGTGGCGATGGTGAAGTCTCGGCCTTTGTAATCCGAAAGCATCTTCGCCATATCATACAGACCGTCTTTATGATACGTGGTTGTTTTCCCCAATGACACACCGTAAAATAGAACGACCATGGAAACGAAGACAACGAAGCAAGTTACCACGGACTTCTTTTGCATGCTCATATCAGCCCATTTCCGGAAATAAAAGTCTCCACGAATGCCTTCAAGGAGTGGATACCAGCACACAAGCGCCACGGGCAGAAGCACATATTGAAAGCGTCCCCAAAAGTTCATTTCATGCGATATGAGAACAAAACAAGACGTAAAACCTACAATAGGAATAGCGCATCCCAACGTAAACCGAAATGTCTTCTTGGAATAGAACCCTAAGATAAACGCCCCAACCACCGGAAGGCACATCTTCAATGTGTACCATACTGAGAGCTTGAAGCTCCACGAATAGAGCAAGCCGCCGCCCTTTTTATAGTATGGATTCGGCAAGGGAAACCCAAAGTAGCTCCATCGCCAGAGGAAGTAAGCCCCTCCTATCAATGCAAAAACAGCTAGGTAGCTCTTCAACGTGCACGAGACATGTGAGAATCCGCAGGTATAGACAAGGGTCGCCAGCATTAACGCCGTAAGGATAACCCCCTCGGGTCTTATCATAGCTGTTGCGAGCGCAGTGATAGCCAAAATCAAGGCCGACACTCTGGTCTCTCCTCGTTGGACGGTCCGAAGGACCAAGTACCATGTTATTGAAGCGAACAGTGCGAAGAAGGTAGTACCAAAATACGCAGAGACATAATACAAGCCAGGCCCTACTGCCAAATACGCAGAGGAGACCCAAGATGAGACCAAGTCCGCCATGAACAGTCGCCTCAGAGTGAGGTACACAACCCATACGGTTATAATGTGAGACAAAAAGCCAATAGAGCGGGTGGCAATCTCCAAGGACATACCGGCCTTTACCAGGAGTCCTACTAAGATCATAAATAGGAAGTCCGTGGCGCCGTCCACAGGCGGCTCTCCCAGATTCCAGACGATTCCGTGGCCTGCGGCAAAATGCTGGGCGTATCTCATAAGAATTGCTGCGTCCTCAAATGGAGGACCTGAGAAGTTTACACACAGATAAGCATAAAGGATGACAAACCCCAGTAAAGCCAACAGCCCGACCGAGTCTGAAATGACCGCCCTCCTCCCCGCAAGAGATTTGTTCATCAGACGTCCTTGTTTTGACGCAAAACCGCTTTCCAGACTTATCTCAGCCGTGGGACAATGGCAATGTCTATGCCCATAGGGGGTCGCCCGTAATCGATTCGGAGTGTTATAGGACTGAACCTCATGGGAATGTTCCCGAACGCGTACGCTTGCAGAGAGCCGCCTAATTCGCCGTACCTCAGCTTTTCGGTTTTCGGACGACCGCCGAGAGTTGCGATCATGACTCCTTTATAAAGGTTATCGCGATCGTACCACAGGTATTGAGTATAGTGTTCCGGCTTGACGCTCTCCCCGACGGTTGCTTGAATGAACCCTCTGTACTGATTGTAAAAATTCACAAGCGTGTACTTTCGATACGCTTCATTGTAGGGGGCGTACCCGAGGATGTCGCCCGTTTTGGTGCTCACGATCCAACGAGCCGCATCATAGTTCAAACGTGGAACAAGGATAAACGTCGTGTAATCAATGGCATCCTTCTGGTCTGGGGCCTGTATTTCCAGGGGGCGTCCGATGTCCAAGGGGTTGAGTTTTCCCGCACATGCGGTACTGGTGATCAAGAATATAAAAAGGGCCGACAAGACCATAGGTTGGAGCATCCTTTGAACCATGTCCAGCTCCTTGGCGATAAATTTTCTAAATTTCGTTTAGCAAATTGTCACAACCTATTCCATTAAAAAATCTTTGTAATCATCATAATCATCAAAAACTCTACAAAATAGATGCATCGGTCGCTCGACTGATTGGCTCTATTCAACCTTTGCATAGCAGTCACGAAAAACGGTGGATACTATCTGTCTAAATTTCCCATTCGGCTCCCTTGGAATCTCGGGTAAGTATTCCAGTTGAATGTGTATCTCATCACCGAGATATTTCCTCAGCTCTTCCGTGAGACGCCTTTCGTGTTTTGATCCATAATGAGGAGACCTCACGACTTTCACAGTCACGCTATTCAAAGAATCTTGCAACAACTGAGCTTCTTCGATTGCATCAGTGGTCTTGAAGAGAAAATCCAGTCTGCCAAGGTACCGCCCGTCGGGGGTTATTATGTATGACTCTATGCGGCCGTCTATTTTTTCTACAAGAGGCGCGTGGCGACCGCAGGGGCACGTCGCTGGAGACAAGGTTGCGATGTCCCCTATATTGTATCGGATCAAAGGCATGGCAGGATTCCTAAGGCCCGTACAGATAATACGTCTCACATTGTTGGGCATTCCCGGGAGCGGAAGAAATTCAATGATGCCAAACTCCATATCCACGTGATAATTATGGTATTCGCATTCGCTGATGTTGCCGCAGTTCTCACTGGCTCCGTACTGATCAGTCACTGTGGTTTGGAAGGCCTCCTGAATGAGTCTTCGTTGGTGGGGGAGGAGCGTTTCTGATCCCGTCACCGTTATTTCAGGAGGGTTGTGAAGCATCAAGCCATTGTCGAGCAGATACGTTGCGAAGAGATAAAGAGCGGAGGGATAGCCAGCATAATACTTGACTTTCCTCTTGATTAGATACTTGTAGAGCGCCTGCATGTTGGGCTTGCTCATGTGATGAATAGACACATACGTTTGATGCATAGGGAGATTTCGGCGCCATATTGGTGGATTTATTTTTTTTAATGGCACTACGGGCCTACCGGCAAATTCGATGAAAGGGTCTGTCACATCAAGCTGAAATCGTCGTCTATGGCGCCACCAAACCGCCCATTGCCAGGTGTGAGTTGACTGATCTGAGACGAGGTTCAGGGCTGTCCCGGTCGTACCACCTGTATAAACCCGTATCTGTCGCCATCTTGGCCAGTTTCTAGCACGAAGGTCAGCATAGCGCTTCCGTATTGTGGTTTTCTCCAATATGGGGAGCCTCTCTAAGTCCTCAGCCGAACGAATGTCCCTTGGCTTCAGGTGCAACTCGTCAAAAATCTCTCGATAATAAGGACAAAATTCATAAGCGTGACGAATCAATGCTCGGAGCCGCTCATTCTGATATGCTTTTTGCTCTTCCAATGACCACCACTGAGATTCCTCTAGGAACCTGAGGGCAGTATAAAATTCCCTGTTGTAGCGTGAGAAAAGCGTCCAGACACCAACGCTGGACCATGCGATGTTCTGAAACCAGACCGGAGTATATGCATACAAATCCTGCAAAAACTTCTTCATCATTCCAGACGCCTATTTAAACACTCAAACTTCGCGATTTGAGACCCTTTGCTCCGATCCAAAAGCCGTGTGTCAGCTATGATCTCTTGAGCTTTGCGACCATTCGTGAATAGGATTGCTCGCTGAAAACAGGCAAGACGTAGGCCAGCGCGAGCATAACGCAATAGAGGTAAAAGTATTGTTGATAATGGTACATGGACACGATTCGATGGGGCAACGAGCCTATGAGCACACCAAAAAGGGCCGCAGATATCGTGAAGATCAGGTGATTGTTCGATTTGGCCGCACGCCAGATGGCTGCCAACAGCATGGAGTAATAGATCACGGCGGCGATGATGCCTTGTTCCGCGAGGATGAGGAGATATTGATTATGAACTGTGTAAAGCCATTTGCCGCGTTCTTGTACCGGTATATACTGTTCGATATCGAAATTGTAATTGCCCAAACCTACCCCTGTAATGAGATGGCTTTTGATAATGTTGAGGGCGGTCAGCATGAGAGGAATTCTATCCTGGCCGTACAGCCTTGTGGTGAATTGCTGATACACAAGGGGTATCATAATTATGAGGAGAAACGTTCCCACAACGAAGAGGTATGTCGCCTTTTTGAATGAAATCCACCCTCTCCTGTGAGTCATGATAACCACGACTATGGAGCTTACCAGGAGCGAGGCCCCGGCGATTCTCACTTTAGTGGTCATGATGCCGAGGACAATGAGAAGCATTGCCATTAATGCGGCGAAACGCTTCGCCGGTTCCGTGTATACGAGATATCCTGCCAAGAAAATAGGGAAGATGGTGACGAGAAATACTGCGTGGGTATCGGGGCCGCCGTAAAAGCCCGGGGATCTGAAGCCCGCTTCGCCGCCTGGAGCGGTGACAAGTCCGCCGTAAATAGTATACGTGGTGCGCGTCACGTATTGGAACACGAGGTACATGGCTTGAACGATTCCCATAGTCATGAGCGCAAGGGCCACGATCCTTAGATCTTTTTCATCTTTCATGATGTTTGCCAGGGTCAAAAACAGAAGGAACCCCTTCACCATGACAAACGCTTCGAACAAACTAAACATGGGCTGCTTGGCAACCATCATGCTCAAGAACAAGGAGACCAGAATCCAAACGAGAAACATCCCCCCAATGGGATTGCCGAGAGTGAAGGCGCTGCCCTTGAATTGTCTCCGAGCAACGGCTTGTCCCCAGTATCCCATGAGCACCACAAGCACCACGTCCACAGAATCGATGCGGATGCCAGACGCGAAGAGCACAGATTCAAACGGCATCCTCTCATAGACCACGTGTCTCCCCAGCCCAAAGGTAATCCCAAAAACCACCATGAAGAGCAGGAACGACTTGGCATCCTTCATAAAGAATCCCAGGGCAGCCAAGAATAGGATGCCACCGTTCACATAGATAAAGACGCGCCAACCGCCTCCCAACGCCATGACGTAAAAAAAGCCAAACAAAAAAAGCCCAAAAAGAGTGACTATAAGGAGGAGACCTCGTTTCGAGGAAGTTGCTACGTGTTCCATGGCTTCCTACCTATTCCAGACTGGCCGTGATCGCGAGACCCATCGAATACCGCTGCGTTGAACGAACTCCTGTTGGGCTTCATGGCGCCGTATGGCAGATTTTCTGCGTGATGCTCAATAAGCGCCTTTGGCCTTTATCACTGCAACAATAGTTTTGGCAAGTATCTTGAGGTCGAATAAGATCGAGTAATTGCGGACATAATACACGTCGTATTCTGTGTTGAGATGCATGGGCAAGTCCGCGCGGCCGGATATTTGCCACCACCCAGTAATGCCGGGAGGAACCGAAACCCTCTGCCATTGCCAGTGATCGTAGAGTGCAGTGATGAAGGGTTGTTCCGGCCGGGGCCCAACGATGGACATCTCCCCTTTCAGCACATTGAAGACCTGAGGAAGTTCATCAAGAGAATATTTTCGGAGCCACTTCCCGACTCGTGTAACTCGAGGATCATCTTTGAGCTTGTATATTTTTTCGCCCTTCTCGTTCTGCATCACCCTCTTGTCATGCAGGAACTCGGCTCCATTTATCATACTTCGAAATTTATACATACGAAAAATTTTACCGTTCTCTCCTACCCTTCT
>CAYRVH010000013.1:9521-15224 GCA_964427855.1 uncultured Syntrophaceae bacterium | reverse complement strand
GCTCCCTCAGCCCTATGAGAACAATGTCTCCAAACCTCTGCACATCTGACTCAACGAGGGCCAGACTGTATAGATCTGGTGCAACGTATATTCGAACAGGCAATTGTTCCAACTGCTGCATGATTTTCTGGACATCGAATGGACAAACGTCTTCGGAAACCACGTCTGACCGTGCGATGATCACCATTTCGATTCTATGTTTCGTGACAATTTCGTCAACTCGGTCAACTAGACCAAGAAAGGGTTTAGGAAGCTTCCCATTTTTTGGCTCTTTTGTATCGCAAAAGCCTTCTACCTTCAGGAGGGAAGTGCTGTCGCGATCGATATTCTGGGCTACTCGCATGGCATTCTCTAGAGTTCCCGCTATGAGTACGGGCACGACTTTTCCCGCTTTTTGTTTCCACCTCATGTATGTCGCGACGCCATAACGAGTGGCAATGAGCGCAATGTAATTGGCGGAGGCATAATACAAAACGAGGAGCCGGGAAGTTTCTCTAAAACTGAAAAAGAGAAGTCCTGCGAAGACGGCGATGCCGAGCAAATACGCGGAGGTGAATGCTCCAAGATTCTTCGAGACATGGGTAATTCGGTCGATTTCATATCTGCCGGTCATCGCAAAGACCACATGCCAGAGCAATCCTTGTATCACATAGATGACAGGGCTAGGCAAGACCTCGTCGGGTTCCAGAAATCGTCCCGGGAGGTATGGTCGCAACGTTACAGCGATGGCCAGCACCCCGATGCTGAGTATCACATCCAACCCCATAAGCAAGAGCTTATATCTGCGGTACCGATCGTGCATAAGGCCCTTATCCGACTACTTGCGTGGACGTTCTGCAGCAAGCTCCGAGTACATCTTTGCGAGTTGTTGTATCCCGGCGCTTACTGCAAACTTCTCCGAGAAGGCCCGCTGGGCTTCGCGGCCCAGCCTCTTTCGCAAATCCACGTTGCGCGCCAATCTGATGATCGCATCGGCTATTGCCTCAGGCGAACCGGGCGGTATCAGCAGCGCTGAAATTTCGTGCTGAACCATCTCTGGGATCCCGCCGACCGGAGTCGCCACGATGGGGAGCCCCGCTTTCATGGCTTCAATGACTGCGATAGGCATCCCTTCGCTGTGAGAGGGTAAAAGAAATATATGCGCAGCGTGGAGAAGAGACATGACAAGTTCACGAGGCAGTTCCCCCGGGAAGCGAACCCATTGGCTGAGCTTGTTGGCCTCGACTTGCTCCATGATCTCCTTCCATTGGCCGGGAAATTCTTCGTTTCCCGCGAATACGAAGCGAACATTGTCAAAGCCGCGAGCTACTATAGGAACAGCTTTCAGGATGTCCAAGGTTCCCTTTCGCCAGCCCACGCTCCCCACTGTAACGACCACGAAATCCTGCGAGGTGATTAGGAGGCGATTCATGGTCTCTGCGGGATCGGCGCCCGCAGGTAGAGGCGCTGTACTTACCCAGTTTGGGATCACAACAACGTCGGCAGACGGCTCGAGTTCTTGTATTTTTTGAGCCCATTCGTCGTACAGGACAATGATCTTTTCCGGAAGGCGCAGTCCCATTCTCGCCACAAATCGCTTAGGATGAGAGGCCTCTCCGTAGAACCATTTCCAGTTGGTACCATGGAGATGAAGGAGTATTTTTGCGCCGGCTAAGCGAGCTATGAGCATGTACAGCACTACCCCGTTAAATACCCATACTGATCCCTGCAGGTGGACGAAGGCATAGTCGCCCCGCGCAACCGTCAAGAAAAAAGTGACCCAACGTTTGATCCTGAGATAGTTCCTCTCCCACCATCCGGAAACTTGTGGAGCAAAGAGATCAGACTTATTGAACACGTCAAATCGATACTGTTGAGCGAGTTGCGAATGAAGAATATTTTCCATGACCGCGGCAATTCCGCCGTACGGGGGCGGCACGGGGCCTACCATTAGAATTCGCTTCACTCAGACGCCCCTTTCCGTTATGATGAGAATGTACCGCGGTCGGAATGCGCAAAAAACGTTTTTATTTTAACACACTGCGCATCACGATTCAACCTGATGATGGCGCTTGGCCGAGGCGAGATGAAGCAAATACTACAAAATCAAAAAACCGGCAACACAGAACTCGCTGATGTTCCTTGCCCCCAGGTCAAGAAAGGCCACGTGCTGATTAGGACACGCAAGACCCTTATATCCCCGGGCACTGAACGCTCTGTACTCGAATTCGGCAAAGCCGGACTTTTTGAAAAGGCCAGGCAGAACCCGGACAAAGTCCGCGCGGTATTGGAGCGCGTGAAAACAGAAGGAATCTTTGAGACGTATGAGGCTCTGACGAGAAAACTCGAACAAAGGATTCCTCTTGGCTACTGCAACGCGGGCTTGGTGCTCGACATCGGCGCGGGGGTATGTCATCTGCGACCCGGAGATCGGGTCGCTTCCAACGGGAAGCATGCCGAGCTGGTCAATGTGCCGGCGAACTTGTGCGTCAAGGTAGCCGAGAAGGTGTGCGACGATCACGCGACGTTCACCGTCCTTGGAGCCATCGGGCTTGAAGGGTTGCGACTGGCTCAGCCGACCTTGGGAGAAACCTTTGTCGTGATAGGGCTCGGACTTGTAGGCCTCATCGTCGTGCAGCTCTTGCAAGCGAATGGATGCAAGGTAATGGGTATTGATATGAACGCGCACCGGCTCGCCCTCGCGAAAAAATTCGGAGCGCACGTCGTCGATTTGTCCGACGGCCGCGACCCTGTCGCGGAAGCGTTGGTCTTCTCTCGGGAACGGGGCGTTGACGGCGTCCTTGTCACTGCCTCCACAACAAGCAGCGATCCAATTCACCACGCGGCTCGCATGTGCAGAAAGCGAGGCCGAATAGTACTGGTAGGGGTAACTGGCTTGGAACTCGCACGAGAGGACTTCTACGAGAAAGAAATTTCCTTTCAGGTTTCCTGCTCGTATGGTCCAGGCCGCTATGACCCTGTGTACGAAGAGCAAGGTCACGACTATCCGTTTGGGTACGTCCGGTGGACTGAACAGAGAAACATGGAAGCGATGATGGATCTTCTCGAGGCGGAAAAGATAGATGTGGAAAGCCTCATATCTCACCGTTTTCCCCTCTTCGAGGCGCAGGCGGCGTATGATGTATTGGCACGCGACGCTCGTAGCTTGGGCATCATCCTAGAATACCCCGACGAAACAGAGCGCCCCACTGAATTTATTCGTCGCACTTCGGTCAGTCTGAATATCGTGGAGGACAGCGTCAAAGGGTTGTCCAGGACCCCAGTGGTGAGCTTCATCGGCGCTGGGGACCATGCAACCCGCATATTGATCCCCGCGTTTCAAAAGGCTGGTGTACGTCTAAAATCCATTGCGACCAGTACTGGGACCACCTGTTACCAGGTCGCCAAGCAATTCGGTTTTCGGGAGGCCACGACCGACGCAAACGCTGTGCTTGCCGACCCCGAAGTTGATTGCATCATCATCGCCACGCGGCATGACACCCACGCCAGATTCACGAAGGCAGCGCTGGAATCGGGAAAACATGTCTTCGTTGAGAAACCGCTCGCAATTACCAGGGCAGAACTGAAGGGTATCGAGGATCTCTACACAGGACGGCTTGACGCCAAGCCTCAGAGCGTCTTGACGGTAGGATTCAACCGAAGATTCGCGCCTCACATTCAAAAGATTCGGGAATTAATCGAGGGATATGACAGCCCAAAAAGCTTTATCATGACCGTCAACGCGGGTCGCATACCCTCTGATCACTGGATTCAAGACCCTGGGGTAGGCGGGGGTCGCATCATCGGCGAGGCCTGCCACTTCATCGATCTTCTGAGATACCTTGCTCAAAGTCCCGTGATGAGCGTGCTCGCAGACGCCATGGAACACGGTGCCCCAAGATCATGCCCTGATACCGCTACATTTACCTTAGGATTTCAAGACGGCTCAATAGGAACGATCCACTATTTCGCCAATGGGGAGAAGACCTTTCCCAAAGAGAGACTGGAAATCTTTTGTTCCGGCAAAATACTGCAGATGGACAATTTTCAGAAACTCAAAGGGTGGGGATGGCCCCGCTTCCGGAAAATGAATCTGTGGAGACAAGACAAAGGTCATGCGTCCTGTACAGAAGCCTTTGTGAAGGCTGTAAAAGAGGGAGGTTCTCCGCCCATTCCGATCGAACAGCTTATGGAGGTGACGGAGATTAGTTTGATAATTCACGAAATGCTTGTCAATCGCGTTGGCAGCCGAATCGAGCTGCCTCGAAAGCCGTGAGATACCCTGTGGCAGATAGTCTAGGCCGCGTATTCAAGTTCATCCAGACAAACTCTGGTTTGTCGAAGGGAGAGCCAGGTTGAGCGCCCAATCAATTGAGATCAGCATTTCAGGAGCTCGAATAGCGCTCACTCCTCTGCCCGGAGGCGGCACAAGGGTGACGGCACACCTGACGAACGCTCACTCGGAACCCAAAATTGAGGAATGGGAGACGGTGTACAGCGAGGACGTGGTTCGAGCGATTCTCGACCATGACCCGCGATACTGGCGGCTCCACGGTGAACTTGTCAGGGAGGAGTCGCCTCAGGACATTCAACATGCGCTCACGTATTATTTGCTGAGTTTCTTGAGCGAGAAGGATTTTGAGAATAAGAGAATGTTGGATTTCGGATGCGGGTGCGGCGCATCGACCCTTGCCTTGTCTCGGTTGTTTCCCACAGCCGCCATCGTAGGGCTGGATAGACTGGAAGAGTGCCTCAAAGTCTGCAGGCTTAAGGCAAGAGACGCAAAATGCGACCGGCTGTCTTTCCTGTCGCCGACGACCGATTCGTCTCTTCCCCAAGATATCGGGTACTTTAACTACGTTGTGTTATGCGGCGTCTATGAACACCTCTTGCCGCACGAACGAACAGCTCTCTTGCGCGACCTATGGCGGCATTTGCACATTGGCGGAGCGCTTTTCATAGCCCAAACGCCCAACTGGTGTTTTCCATTGGAAACGCATATTACACGATATCCTCTGCTCCACTATCTTCCGAAGCCTTTGGCGTATCCCATAGCGAGAAGGGCTTATAAGAGGATTTGGGGCTTAGATCAGCCGTGGGAAGAGCTGTTGCGGCTCGGGCTCCACGGCGCAAGCGTGCGAGAGATCAAGAACATCCTCGCGCATGGGCAGAATCGATTCAGGTTCATGAAACCGTGCAGGCTCGGTATGAGCGACTCTTTGGACATCTGGCGCGCCACCTTGGATAAATCGGAGTCGGGACGGATGAAGGAACTGACCTTCTTCGCGCTGAAGACGATTAAGAGAACCACGGGGCTGGAGATACCACCCTATATCACGGTGGCCTTGCAAAAAGAGGCCTAGTCGCAACCCCCCGTGCGCCTGGCTCCCTTCAGGCCTGTTCGACGGCCTCGTAGCAAGTCAATCACGGAGCGATTCATTGAAACGTACCCTGAAAATTGTTGCAATCAATGTCGGTATCACCGCCATGCTCATTGCGATTCTGGGGATCGCCGGCGAATGGTATCTCCGTACGTATGCGCCGTTGTCAGATCATCGAGGACTGTTTCGCCTGACGCACGACCCTGCGTGCTATGCCATGATCGCCAATTCGGACGTTGTGAAACAAGACGTGAGGATTACGACGAATTCTGACGGGTACCGGGATCGAGAGTTTGTTGATCCGTCGTCTTCCGGGAAGCAAAGGCCGCCCTATCGTGCGCAT
>CAYRVH010000013.1:0-9511 GCA_964427855.1 uncultured Syntrophaceae bacterium | reverse complement strand
GTCGTCTTCCGGGAAGTTTGTCATCGCTGTACTGGGAGACTCTTATACGTTTGCCCAAGGGGTGGCGCAGGACGCCACATACCCGGCGGTCATGGAGCGGATACTGAACCAACGCGTCGGCGAAGACTATTTTCGAGTCTGGAATCTGGGCGTTTCCGGCTACAACGCAGAGCAAGAAAGCTACATCCTTCAAACCTTTGTATTGCCGAGAAGGCCATCATGGGTGGTCATGGGCTACAATATCAACGACTATGAGCCGGTGAGCATACCGCCCACTGGCCCGCCGGGCCACATACAAGAGTCGCCCCATCAGCTCACCCGTCAAAAGAATTTTCTGGACATCGATCTGCTTGTCATCCATTTTGTGAAGCATAGGTTGGGGGACCTCATCCGCAAGGTCAGACCTGGATGGTATCACTCGTCGTACGTGAGCGACGTCAAAAAAGCATATCTGGAGCCTCACGGGCCGTGGCATAAGGTGGCTGAGACGCTCGAATCAATGAATCAACTGTGCAAGACAGAAGGAATAGGTTTTACCGTGGCCCTACTCCCTGCGATGTTCGATTTCACCCCCTACGAGTTTGCCGATGTACATGCAATTGTCCATGCTTTTTGCAAGGAAAATGGGATAGATGTTGTTGACGTAGCGCCCTTTTTTAAGGGCATGCACGCCCAGCAACTGCACGTGTCTCTCATGGATCCCCATCCAAATGCAATGGCTCAAAGCATCTTCGCGCGTGCTATCGCAGAGCATCTTCTCAAAGTCATCGACAAGACGGGATCAGCCGACAAGAGGGCCGATCAATGACTAAAAAGCGAATCGACAGATATTTTCGCCGATTCTTGAGTTTGCTGCCAGCCAATACCCAGACTATAATCAAAGGCGTCATCAGTTACCTCCCAGGGATTTACCGATTTGTAGATGACACTCGATCGGTATCCGCGGAGTTCTGCTATTCCGTCTGGTTGCGACACCTGGTACACGCGCACCGAAGCGGCTTGCGCACAGAGCCAGAGGTGTTTCTTGAATTGGGCCCTGGGAGCTCCCTGGGGGTGGGGCTTTGCGCCTTGCTCTGCGGCTCCACACGCCACTACGCCCTGGACGTCATTCCGTTCGCCAAACTCGAGCAAAATCTCGTGATCTTCGATAAGTTGGTCGATCTCTTCATGCGAAGGGTCGCTATACCCTCTGGGAATGCCTTTTCGACTGAAGTCAAACCCGCTCTCCCCTCGTACGAGTTTCCATCGGATGTTCTCACGAATGAGCGGCTGGCGAGATCTTTGACCGCCCAAAGAATCGAAGCCATTAGGGAGGCGTTGACAAGAGCTCTGGACGCCCGACCTCGGCTCGCCGAAAATCGCGAGATCGATATTCAGTATTTCGCGCCCTGGTCGGATCCTTCAGTCGTGCCTGCCCACAGCGTTGATATGGTCTTTTCTAACACCGTACTCCAATGCGTGGAAGACCTCCCAAGAATCTATGAGGCTTTCAGTTATTGGCTAAAACCAGGAGGCTGTCTCTCCAATAATATAGACTACAGCTCATATGGGGCGACTTATGAGTGGAACGGGCACTGGGCGTGTTCAAGCCTGGCCTGGCGGCTGATGCGCGGCAACCGTCCGTATCTGCTCAATCGCCAGCCGCACTCTGCACACGTTCAATTGACGAAGAAGAATGGATTCCGCGTCGTCACCGAACTGCGCACCACGACTACTCAAGGCATTACAAGGGAGCAGCTTGCCAGAGAATTTTCTTGGCTTAGCGACGAAGATCTGCACACGACGGGGGCCCTCATCCAAGCCGTCAAAGAAGACTAGCACGATGAAATGACCGGGTCCTTTTGCGGTTTTTTTCCCAATCGCAGTTGAAGCGCGCGCCACTCCTTTTCCAAACAATCGAGGTTGATGCCTGTAGTTAGTCCCATGGACTCCACCAGAGAGACAGTGCGGCCAGTGGCAATGTTCCCCGCCGCCCCGGGTATAAACGGGCAGCCACCCAGTCCTCCGATGGAGGTATCAAACCTGCGAACGCCAATTGCCAACGCGGCTTTGAGGTTGTCATATCCATGGCCGTGGGTGTCGTGAAGGTGCAAGCCGATTCTTCCGAGGCCGACGATCTGGGCCGCCGCGGCCACCAGGTGCGTCACCTGCTCAGGGACGCCCATGCCAGTGGTGTCTGCAAGGCATATTTCAGTCGGCCCACATCGCTCCAAGGCTTGGACTAGCCTGAGTACCGCTTCATCCGGGACTTTTCCTTCATAAAAGCACCCAAAAGCGCACATCACGCCAGCGGTGACAGTGAGACCTTCTTCTCTCGCTCTCGTAATAATGTTGAGCGCCTTTGAGAGAGCCTCTTCGACGGAGAAGCCCGTATTCTTCATACTATGGGTTTCAGACGCCGAGACATAAGTCTCTATATGTGGGATTTTCCCCTTGAGTGCGAGCTCCAACCCTTTTTCGTTCAGCACGAGAACGGAAAACCGTACATCAGCCTTCTTTCGGATCAACTCCCACACCAAATTGGTCCCCAACATCTGAGGGACGCGGCGGGGATTAACGAACGATCCGATCTGAATTCGAGGCGTTCCGCACGCCACGAGCCTGTTTACCAGCGCTGCACGAACTTCAGGCGTGAAAGCCGTGTGCTCATTTTGGAGACCGTCGCGAGGACCAACTTCCTGTAGATATACAAACTTATCTACTGACTCTTGAATTCGGGGATTGTTTTTCGAGTTCCTCATGGGGCAGTGAATCCACTCAACGGTCATGAGGCTCGCATATCACAAAGGCTTCGAGCGATAAACCCTAAAAGTGTTTCGTCCCGCTCTTTTTGCAGCATATAGTGCGTTGTCTGCACAGCGAATCAAATCTTCGTAATTAGTGGCATCGTCGGGAAAACCGGCGGCGCCAATGGATACCGTAAGGCAGCCAAAGGGCATTTTATCGGCCCCCGCAATCTGTTCGTTTTGTACTGCCTCCATAATACGGGTTGCGAGCACTGACGCCCCTGATTTGAGACCGCCAGGAAAAATAATGGCAAATTCCTCCCCGCCGTACCGACTGACGATGTCGTAACCTCGACACGTCCCTTTCAGTATCATGGCCACCTTCAGGAGCGCTTCGTCACCCTGTACGTGTCCCATCACGTCATTATAGGCCTTGAAATAATCAATATCGATCATGAAAAGAAGCACGCCGGTCTTATGACGGTGCGCCTTGACCAGCTCGAGTTTAAGTGCTTCGTCAAAGAAACGCCTGTTATAGATGCCTGTGAGCGGATCTTCATAAGACAACTGTCGGTACATGTCGCGTTCCTTGGCCCGAAGCCTCAAGTCCCGCAGCTCTATAGACTTTCTCACAGCCATTTGTATCTGCTCGATGGTGAAGGGCTTGATGAGGTAATCCAGGGCGCCGGCCTTCATGCACTCCACCGCGTTTTCAATGGAGCCGTACCCGGTAATCACAATGACATCCGAGCTGCTTCCTTGGATATTGAGGTTCTTAATCAGAGAAAGCCCATCGAGGCCTGGCATAAGCATGTCAGTGACGATTAAATCGTAAGGCTGGGCCAGATTCCTTTCCAATGCGTCCAGTCCATTCCCAGACCAATCCACAGAGTAACCAAGGCCCCGTATAGATTCGACAATAATGTCCCTCACGAGCGGATCGTCATCCACTACGAGCACTCGCGGTTCCAGTGGTTTTCCCTGTGATTCTTCGCCGCGAAGATCAGCGTCAGATACCCCAAAAGAGGACGTCACAGAAGTTTCTTCAGCGGCGTTGTTCCCGTCTACGTCTTTGGGAACCATTCGACGGCTCCTTTTATGGCTTTTCTTGCAACTTACCACGACATAGCTGTGCTCAGCTCGCAAGGAGCGTCGCCGGATTTCTCATCATCGCTAAGAGCCGGAGACGACCAAGCCATCCCCGGTCACATCCGTAAAACAGAGGCCACTGTCGAATTCGCGTTTTTTGTTCCAGAACGAGCATCGTATTCCTCTGCCTCGTCCTGTTCTGTTCAGAGGCCGCTAGTTTTCCTGAACATTTTCATTGCGAGCCGTTCCAGAGGTATTGCGTTAGGTTCCAAGCTCCCAAGATGCCAGATAGTGTTCCTGCTCTGCTGTCAGGGTATCGATTTGAATGCCCATTGATTCCAGCTTCAGCCGTGCGATTTCGTCGTCAATGGCTTGCGGCAATCTGTGTACTTCTTTTGAGAGCGCGCCTCCCCGCTTCACCAAGTACTCGGACGCTAATGCCTGATTGGCAAAGCTCATGTCCATGACGGACGATGGGTGACCTTCAGCCGCGGCCAGATTGATGAGCCGCCCCTCCCCGAGCAGAATAATTCGTCTGCCATCAGGCATGGTGAATTCTTCGAGAAAATCTCTTATCATGCGTCGCTCCGAGCTGCTATTCTCAAGCGCGCTGATGTCGATCTCTACGTTGAAGTGACCGGAATTGCATACAATTGCGCCGTCCTTCATCTTGTCGAAATGTTCTTTTCTGATGACATTAATGTCGCCGGTCACCGTGCAAAAGAAATCGCCTAGGGACGCTGCTTCTTCCATAGGCATGACGTGATAGCCATCCATAGCGGCTTCCAATGCTCTCAAAGGATCGACTTCGGTTACGATGACCCGGGCGCCCATCCCCTTGGCGCGCATGGCTACCCCGCGACCGCACCATCCATAGCCGCTCACCACAAACCAGCTACCCGCCATCAATCTATTGGTCGCTCGCAAGATCCCGTCTATGGTGCTTTGGCCGGTGCCGTATCGGTTGTCGAAGAAATGTTTCGTATTGGAATCGTTTACCGCTATGACGGGAAAGAGGAGAACCCCCTTGTCTGCCATGCTTCTTAGTCTGATTACGCCCGTCGTGGTCTCTTCGGTCCCGCCGAGGATGCCGGCCACGAGATCTTTTCTCTCCGCATGAATCGTGCTCACGAGATCTGCACCGTCATCCATGGTGATGGACGGCTTCGCATCAAGACACGCATGAATATGCTTGTAATAAGTTTCCGTGTCCTCTCCTTTGATGGAATAGACGTGAAATCCTTCAGATACCAGGGCCGCAGCCACATCGTCCTGGGTGGAGAGCGGATTGGAAGCGCAAAGATATACTTCGGCGCCTCCTTGCGCGAGGGTTCTTACGAGGCAGGCGGTCTCGGTGGTCACATGCAAACAAGCCGCCAACACCTTCCCTGCCAAGGGTTTTTCTTCCGCAAATCGCTGTCGAATCTTTCTCAATACGGGCATGCTGCGTTCAGCCCACTCAATCCTGAGCTTCCCTGCCTCGGCCAGCCCTGCATCTTTGATATGATAATCCATACTTGCTCCTTATGAGATGATCTGGGTTCCCATCATGTGTGTATTCTATGAAGTTCGTATCTTACTTAGAAGAACAGTCAAATC
Source organism: uncultured Syntrophaceae bacterium (assembly GCA_964427855.1). GTDB lineage: Bacteria > Desulfobacterota > Desulfomonilia > Desulfomonilales > Desulfomonilaceae > JAUPKT01. Next base: position 4,097 of record CAYRVH010000013.1, on the reverse strand, counting down.
CCCCACTTCCTTTCTGGCTATAACGCCTGCAGGATCAGCTGCCGGCCGCCTGTTTGAGTTCGTCAACCTTGTTGATCGCCTCCCAGGTGAAATCAGGGTCTTCCCTGCCGAAGTGACCATTCGCCGACGTCTTTTGGTAAATCGGCCTGAGCAACTGGAGATAATCGATGATGGCGGCAGGCTTAAAGCTGAAAACCTCGGATATGACATTCGCTAAATCCTCATCGCTTACCTTCCCAGTGCCGTAAGTGTTAACCATGAGAGAAACCGGCTCCGGATACCCTATGGCGTACGCAACCTGTAGAAGGCATTTGTCCGCGAGTCCCGCAGCAACAATATTTTTTGCAACGTGACGCGCCATGTATGACGCTGATCTGTCCACTTTAGAGGGATCCTTTCCGGAAAAGGCGCCTCCCCCATGTGCGCCATATCCACCATACGTATCGACGATGATCTTGCGTCCTGTGAGCCCACAGTCTCCCAGGGGCCCACCCACGACGAATCGGCCAGTGGCATTGATGAGGTAACGCGTATCAGCGTCGAGGAAGTCTGCCGGTATCACCTTCTTGATAACTTCCTCGATGATACCCTCTCTGATCTGCTCATAGGTCACATGGGGCGAGTGTTGCGCTGCAATGACCACGGTGTGCACTTTCTTGGGCGTCCCGTCCTCGTAGCGTACGGTCACCTGAGATTTGCCGTCAGGACGCAGAAAATCAAGAATCCCTTCTTTTCTCACCTGAGTAAGGCGCTCGGTTAGTTTGTGGGCGTAGCTTATGGCCATAGGCATCAGTTCGGGGGTTTCCTTGCAGGCATACCCGAACATCAGCCCCTGGTCTCCTGCCCCCTGCTCCTTAAAAAGCCCCTGCCCTTCAGTCACTCCGATGGATATGTCTGGTGATTGTTTGTCAAGCGTCACCACGACTGCGCAAGTCTCCCCATCAAAACCCATGGATGCGTCGGTGTAGCCGATCGAGCAAATGGTCTGTCGTACCAACGAAGGAATATCAACGATCGCCTTGGTGGTGATTTCTCCAGCCACTAAGGCAAGTCCCGTTGTCACGAGCGTCTCGCACGCCACTCGCGACTTCGGATCCTGCGCGATCATCGAGTCGAGCACCGCGTCTGAAATTCGGTCAGCGATCTTGTCAGGGTGTCCTTCGGTGACTGATTCTGATGAAAAAAGATAACTCCGCATCCCCATTGAGTGAACTCCTTTCGGATTTATGGCTTCATGTACCTGAACTGTTTACGTTAACCACATTTTCGCATGGTGGTCAAGCAACGCCCGACCAACAAGTTGCCCCGAGAAATTATGTCGCAAAGAGCGGGGTTGAGAAATGACCACTTTTTGGTGTTTATGAGGCAGCAAGCCATGTCCCGATGCGCCAAGGATTGCCCCGCCGTCTCGGAGGGCGTATAAAGGGTCTCGAAAGTGCTCACGAATTCGATGTCACGGTCGTCATTTCGACCGCTTTCCTCTCTGTCATTTCGAGCCGTTCCCCTCTGTCATTTCGAGCGAAGCGAGAGATCTTGAGCCAGCGAGAAAGAGTTTTCAGTCGCGATGCTCCTTCGAAATGACACGGATACCGAGGCGTTTCACTGTCTGTCGTGCCGCCCCTTCGAAATGACCAGATTTCGGTTCCCGTGGCGCTCGACGAAAAAAAGTTTTAGAAGACCGCGCACTCTCTCGTGGTTCCTGAGGCGCTCTTTTGAACGCCCCATACCAAACCACAACGCGTCACTTAGGACCTTGAGGCTGCTTGAAACCAGGTTTGCAGTATTCCGCCGAGACTTCTATAGAAATACCGCCTCGGGGATTCATAAGGCCCTTCACCCTGATCCATCGAGGTTTGCAGGCCGCGACTATATCCTCCAATATTCGATTGGTAATTTCTTCATGGAACATCCCCACATTGCGAAAGGAGAAAAGATAGAGTTTCAGCGACTTGGATTCCAGGCAGCGTTTATCAGGGATGTAGGTAATATGAATGTGGGCAAAATCGGGCTGACCGGTTACTGGACATAAGCTGGTGAATTCAGGACAATCGAACTCGACCACATAATCCCTGGCCGTATACTTATTGGGGAAGCTTTCAAGAGCAGTCTGGCCGAGACTTTTCTTGTAGTCTGTTTGAGATTGTTTGAGTATGGTGAGATCCGGAAATTCATTTTGACTCATGTTGATGCGCCTGATGTGTGGGAGTAATGGAAGAGCTTATTCCTGAGCAACGTCGTCCCCTTGTATTTGCAGCGCCCCTGGCTTGACGCCTCTTGTGGCAGGATGCCACAAATGGTATGAACATGCAAAATGTTAGTCGGACGCGTATGTTGAAATCGTCGGATTTCCTCCTCGGCGGGTATATTCCTGGAATATCGCCCATCCACAGACTGGACCCGCGAGTAAAACTCGTCTCGTTCTTGCTCCTCGTGATCTCGGTGTTCATATCCCCAGATTTGAGGAGTTTGATTCTCAGCGCCTGCGCGACTCTTCTTGTGGCTTTTATGGCTCATTTGGGGCGCCGCGCGTGGATCGCCGCGTTTTACCGCTTCTCGTGGTTACTGATACTGGCCTTTGTACTGAATCTCGTGTTTGATCACCAAAGCGCCCAAACCACGGCAACGGGCCCGGCGATACCGGGGACTCCCGCAGGCGTGTGGAAGGCAATCAGCTTAACAGGCCAGCTTTCCATGGGAATAGCGTTGTCAGTCGTGTTGACTGCGACTACAATGCCCACTCACCTCATAAAAGGCATGGTCGCACTGGCGCGACCGTTGAAAAAGATTGGTGCGCCAGTTGAAGAAGCCGCGACCATTACTTATCTGGCGTTGCGCTTCACGCCAATCCTCCAAGAAGAGGTACGCGCCATCGTCGAGGCGCAAAAATCTCGCGGCATAGACTTTCACAGCTGCGGCATCTTCCGTCGGGCTTGGGCCTTTTCTTCCGTGTTGGCGCCCGCGCTGCAAGGGACAATCAGACGGAGCGACAAGCTGGCAGCGGCAATGGAGGCACGCGGTTATCGTCCGGGGGCGCTGCGCATGGCATCGCTGTCTTCCGATGTGACCACTCTCGATGCATGCGCGTTGGCTCTTTCAGCAACACTTACCTTATGCGCCATCTTTTTAAAGTTTACGTAGTGTGAGGGGAGCGCACGCTTCTCACACCTTTGAAACAAAAATATCGTGGAAGAGCGAAACAGCAATGATTCACACTAGAGAATATGATACAAAGGATGTTCGAACGTCCCGGTTTCCTGGGGCAATCTTGGACGGAAGGCCGTTCAGCCAGCTTTGATACGAAGGAGTTAGCCATGGAACTTACATCAGTGAGTGAAGTATTCGAAAAGATGCCCACCGTGTTCAACCCGGCCGCTGCCGGAGGACTCGACGCTGTATTCCAGTTCAATATATCAGGTCCCGAAGCGGGCGACTACTACGTGATTGTCAAAGACAATGCGTGCAAAGTGGAAAAAGGCGTTCACCCCAGCCCGTCTGTGTCGTTGTCGCTGGCAGGTGAGGATTGGCTCGCGATCTGCAACGGCAAACTCGACGGCATGACCGCGTTCATGAGCGGGAAGCTCAAAGCCACGGGGAACATCATGCTCGCCCAGCGCATAAAGAGCTTGTTCCCATTATGAGACAGGATTGCGACGCTTTCGAGATATGCTTCGCTCGCTTCACTTGAAGGCTCGCAGCATAGTCCAGCGTCCACGGGGTCTTTGAGGATTTCAGGGCGGGCGCCTGACGCGCCCGGCACTGTGGCATTCCAACAACGAGGGGCCCGCCTCTCCCTCGCCGAAAGGGAGAGGTCGGCCCTCAGCCTTTCGTATCATTGTTCCCGCTTTTCGTGTGAGCGAAAAACAGCAGTTCTTGTTTGCAATTCACATTGTACTGATATATGAGCACTGAGGAAGGGGTGATGGCGGTATTCGCAGATTGCCCGACTGGAGGTTGGCGTCATTCCTTACGCGACATGAGGGGCGTGTTTTGGTGGATCGAGGCAAAAAGCCTGCCGCAAAAAGACATCGGCGCAGGCTGCGAGACTTTCAGTCCCAATCTGAATCAACAAGTTTCATAAGTAATCCGTTAAAATCAAG
>CAYRVH010000012.1:43583-67519 GCA_964427855.1 uncultured Syntrophaceae bacterium | reverse complement strand
ATCCCCTTGTCCACGAATTCTTGGGAGACATCGTTCATAATGACCTGGAGGCCAGCGGCTGCTGCAACGTGAGCGATGCCGTTGCCCATTTGGCCCGCCCCGACCACGCCAAACACTTTCACATTCATCTTGTTTTCCTTTCATCTCCGTTTATTCTGTTCGAGACGTCTGATCGTCCCGAGGAACACCCCGAAAAACTTCGGGCTGTCTCGACTCGTTCATAATATTTCTTCTTATGGCAGCCATGACAAAAGAGTTGCCTTTTTGGAGAAAAATCAGGCCGCGTGCGACTTGGGCCTCGCGGTCGCTTGGTCGCCTGAGGCCCCCGGCAAAAACAGATTACCGGTTTGGGTCGCTGCAAACGAGGCAACGCAAGTGAGTCCTGGATCACGGCAGCCAGTATTTCACGCCATCGGCTCGATCTTTTCGAAGAAAAGGTGCAAAGCCGCCACCATCACCGCGCAATTGATCCTGCCGCTTCGGATGGCGCCCCTTACATCCGCGACGGGCATAACGACCGTCTGAACTTCTTCGGTCTCGTCAGGATGTTTCTTTCCCGTGGGGACTACGTCTCTGGCCAGGTACACCCAAAATTTGTTTGAAAACAGGGCGGGCATTGGGTAGAGCCACCCCAACAGCTCCACCGAGTTAGATCGGTAACCGGTTTCCTCTTCGAGTTCCTCGAGACCGCTTTGCTCGGGAGACTGCCCATTCTTCACCAAACCGCCAGGCGGTTCCAGAGAAATCTCCCCCGAGCCGTGTCGATATTGTTTCACAAGCACCATCTTGTCGTCCGAGGTAATGGGAATGATCGCAACCCAGTCTGGTGAATTGAGGACCTGGAATTCGTGGATGTCGCCTGTTCGAGGGGATACGTTCTTGCGAATTGCCACTGAAAACAGGTTGTACACGCGGTCGGTTCGGCTTTCCACTAATTTCCAGGTCAGTTCCTTGTCTTTTTGACCGTCTTTCATGCGGCCTCCTTGAAGCTGAGCAATTTTATCGGATACAGAAGCGGCTCACCCAATCATGCATATTTCGCTGCCGTCGGTCGCCTACGCATACTTCGTTGAGCTGCCGTCCATAGAACCTTTATTCTTGCCCCACGGGCAGGCCCTGATGCACACACCGCACAGAGGGTGTTCGATGAACGGGATCCTGTCAGGATTCGTTGTGACGTGGTCGGCGCATCGTGCGAAATGCAGCGCCTCATCCCTATCTTTGTAATGGCGGTCGGTGTTCACGTTTTTGATTGCGCCCACTGGGCACGCCTTTGCGCACTCAGAGCAGCTCCCGCATCGGTTTTTTATGGGCGGGTCGGGTTCGACATCGAGGTCGGTCAAGACAGTAGTCAGCCTCAATCGGGGGCCGAATAGGGGATGGACAAGCAGAAGGCTTTTGCCTTGCCAGCCTAGTCCAGCGGCTATGGCCACTGCTTTGTGAGAGAGGTATGAAGACCACTTCTCTTTATTCAGGAGGTGAGAGGCCGGAATAGGCAGCGCGCGTCCTCCGTCGTCCTCGATGTACTGGGAAGTTCTCACTGCTAATTCGTCGAGCAACGCGTTCACTTTGTAATAATGTTGCTGGTACAGCGGCGTGGGTTTGTCTTCGATGGCGTCTATGATCCCGTTCGCTAGCCGCACCCCTATGCTAATCGCCCTCGTGAAAGGATCAAGCAGGTCGCCGGGTTCTGTTTCAATGCCCTTGAGCAGACCGACATCTGCGACACGCGCCGCGCTGGCGCCCCATGCCGTCACGGCTCTCGTCAATTCATCCTTGTTCATGTACACCTCACTCGAAGATGTGTGACTCAATTCTGCAACCTCGGCCCAACCTTTATCGCTGCAGCAAGCATCTTTCGCGCTGGACGTTGCTCGTGGCAATAATCATGGAGATGTTTCCATGACTTTCGTTCATGTTCAGGGCTGCTCGTACTCGAGTGGGAAAACGGGCCCGTCAATGCAAGAGCGCAGCCCCTTTTCCGTGGCGCAGCTCCCGCATAGTCCTATGCCGCATCTCATGACGTCTTCCCTCGCGACAAATATTCTGGCGCGCGGTACGGCATCGAGAAGCAAGGCCACGGCAGCGCCTGTCATCCTTTTTGGGCCGCAAAGGAATGCGACACAATTCCTGTAAAGGATTTTTTCTGACCTCATGTCATAAGCAAGTTCGCGCAGTATTGCACCGACATCGCCCGGCGCATCGACAACGACGCGCACTCTCGGGACAATCTTTTCGAGCTGGCGCCGGAAGTGGCCTTGGATGTCCTTGGAGAATCCAATAAACATCCTCCCCACTTGCCGGTGCCATCTCGCGGCGGCCATCACCAAAGGCGCCGCCCCCGTACCTCCGGCAATAAGGACGAGCGGACGAGACAGGGGCGGCTCGGGAAATCCCCTCCCATAGGGGCCCCTCACGTATATGTTGTCCCCTTTTTGAAGGGCCTGGCACCTTTTCGTGAAAGGGCCCACAGCTCGGATCAGATATCGATGGGGATTGTGGGACATCGGAGAAAAGGGTTTTTCGCCGACACCAGGGATGCGGAGGAAGAAAAAACTTCCGGGGTTACATGGTTTCGCATCGTCCAGCTCAAGGACAAAAAGATCTTCCCCCACTGGTGAATTCACGAGGACTGTCGTCTTGGTATAGGCCGTGAGGATGCCTTCGCGTTGATCTGCTGTCTGAGGCTGACTGAGAGAACTCGACGGATCGATTCCCTGCGCAAGATATTCAAAAAAGTCGATGAGTTGCTGGGTGTCTTTTCCTGCAAGGGCTGAGCCAACGGAAAAGAAAGAGGCCCCTGCCTCCTGGTAGGCTCTTACATCGCATGGACTTGTGATGCCGCCGGACGCAATAATAGGAATGTTGACGACTCTGGCCACGTCTCTTACGGCCTTGAGGCCGATGGGCAGTATGCCTCTGCCCGACAAGCCGCCTACTTCGTTGCTCAGTATGGGGATGCCCGCGTCGTCGAGCATAAGCCCGGGCCCCACCGTATTAATGAGTGAAATCCCGTCTGCGCCTGCGCTTTCGCACAGTTGGGCTGAGGTTCGCACATCATCTAAATTTGGAGAAAGTTTTGCGATAACAGGTTTTGAGAACGTGTTCTTCATAAGTTGGATGATGGTCTTAACGGCCTCGGGGTCCGACCCGACGCTTTGGCCCGCGCCTTTTACGTGTGGACAGGATAGATTGAGCTCAAAGGCCGAGGCCACGGGATCGATAATTTTGGCGCAGTCCACAAATTCGGAAGGATTTTCCCCCATGATGGAGACCACGAGAGGTTTGTTGTGGTGGAGCGGCAGATGTGGGGCAAGGTCGCGTACGAATGCGGCTGCGCCTGGGTTGGCGAGGCCCACCGCATTAATAAAACAGCCGGGGTAATACTCATAAATGATGGGTTCACGGTAGCCCTCTCTGGGAAGGAGGCTGAGCGTTTTGGTAGTGACAAAACCAAGCTGAGGTATCTCCCTTGCCAGGCGGGCAAGAACCGAAGGAGCAGTGGCGACCACCCCTGAGCCAATGGTGAAGGGAGCGCTGATAGTTGTTCCTGACAGCCACGGCGTCATGACAGTCCCCTTGTCGGTGTTTTATTCAGGAAAAAGAGTGGGTTACGAGGTTTCGATTTAGAGCGTACTTCAAAGTACAGGCAAGGCTTTTCTTTGCGCTCTGGATTGCCAATCGTGCCGATGACGCTCCCTTGCGTGACCTTGTCCCCTTGATGGACCCGTGTCTCACTCAAATGCGCGTATACAGTGACCAACCTATTGGCATGTTCGATGAGGATGACCGTGCCATAGCCTGGGATGGCCCCTACATGCCCTACGGTTCCTTCCTTTGCCGCCATAACTGGCGCGCCTGGCGAGACTTCGATAGAGATGCCGTTTCGGTGAACATTGCCTGAGACCCCAAATCCGGACACGACTTTGCCCTTGACAGGCCATATCATCTCCCCCGTGTGCCTCTCGAGAAGAGGTTCTGGAAGCCGCCGCTCCTCAGCTTTTTCCTTGAAAGCCGTTCCTGCCGGTTTTGGGACGAATATGTCAGTGTTCTCCTTGAAGGCGTCAGGGGACGCCAGGTTGTTGACTTCGGCCAGATACTGTGGATCCACTCCGTATTTCGCCGCAATGGCGTCAAGGGTTTCACCCGCCTTTACTTTGTGGTAGGTCCCGTCAGCCGGGAGACTTTCCTGCAGAAGCGGCATGCGAAGCGGCGGCGGCAACCCTGAGTTGACATGGGGACAGCCGCAGACCATCAGAGCAACGGCGGCGAGTGCGAGCCCGCAGAGCAGCACCATGAACCTCTGCAACGGGGCATCCTTATTCTGTACAGTGCAAAGTGACTCGTCAGCGACGGATTTCGACATTTTGGCGATCTGGTAGTTCCTTAGAAAGCAGGCGGCGATGATCACCTCCAGAGCTCGCAGGCCGACGACGTCCACGAGCGCTGTCCGTGCACGCAGACCCTCCGCATACTCAGAGGGCGCATACGGGCGGCTTCATCTTCATGGAATCCGGCTCCATCTGCAGCGTGAAGGGCTTCCACTTCGAGCGATGGAGCTGTCGTGTCGTCCCGGCGCAATGTGAGGCGGTCATCGTTCATGGCGGCCGGGGATCAGTTCGATGTCGATGTTCATGGGCCGTTCAGACGTTCCCTATTCCTCTGTCCATGCGTATTGGCCCACCAAGTCCACAAAGCGGCAGGGCGTATGACTTTCCGTCTTCATCCGGCCGTTTATTTTGACGACCCTTTTGAGCGTTTGGGAGATCCTGTCTCCCACGGGGATAATGAGGACGCCGCCTTCTGTCAATTGATCGAAGAGCACCTGCGGCACGGTGGGCGAGCCCGCGGTGACGATAATTCCTTGAAAAGGGGCTTCTGAGGGCCAGCCTCGGCTGCCGTCTCCGACCTTGAAGGTTATATTGCGATAGCCACACAGTTCAAGTGTTCTTTGGGCGCGGAGAGAAAGCGCGTGTATGCGCTCAACGCTGTAAACCCAATTGCAAAGACGCGCCAGCACTGCCGTCTGATAGCCCGACCCTGTACCGATTTCTAGTACACGCTCACCGCCTCCAAGCGCAAGGAGCTCGGTCATGACGGCAACCATGTATGGCTGACTGATGGTCTGGCCGTAACCAATGGAAAGTGGGTTGTCGTCATAGGCCTCTACGCGTAGGCGTTCGTCCACAAAGAGATGTCTCGGAACAATCCGCATCGCATCAAGGACGCGGGGATCGCGAATGCCTCTCGCGACAAGCTGGCGCTCCACCATGGCATTTCGCGCCAATTCGTATTCATCATTTTCATGAGTGGTCCGCATGCAGTTGCGCCCAGTTGCAGCTCAACGCCCTTTTGCTTCATCTCTGAGATAGGGCTTTGCCGGTGGAAGAGTTGCGGGTTTCTCCGGCGCCACGTACAACGGCTGCACGGCCTTGGGATTCGGCGATCCCGCGCCGTGCGTCGCTGGCGTCTGGGGAAAGACCTTCCGATCTAAAAAATTCGAGACACGATCCATCACGGTGGAAGGGAATCCTATAATCCAGTCAACAGTACCTGAAAACAGGTCTCTCGCTGAATTTTCGCTGTAAAAGGGATTGTGATAGGATGGATAGGGGTATACAGGCCATCCTGAGGAGTCCACGGGCATGGAAGCGTCGCTGGAGATGCTCCCCTGCGGCGCATTGGGAACAGGCGGCGCAGAAGATGGGTTTGACGAGGAATAGGACTGCGACGCTGCAATGGATTGGGAAGTTGCCGCCCCTGACGCGGTATTTGGCGGCCGAAGATTGTCCCAGCCATAGCTCGCGGATGTCGCCAGAACGGCGCCTACAAAGACCAGCGCAAGTGTTTTTGTTCCCATGTCATCATTCTCCAGAGATTCCTCAATGAAGTAGTGATCGAACAAGTAATGTGAACCAACAATAATTTCAACTGGTTTTTTCAAGGTTTCTTCATTTTTTACTTTCTGGCGACGGGGCCCGCGGCGGTCAACCGCAGGTACGTCAGGACTACCAAATTTATTTTATGATTTTGTGATCTCGAGAGGAAGTGGTAAGGTCGATCATACGTGGCGGTTCCCGGAATTTCCGTTGGAATGAGGTCCGCATCACATCGAGTGAGCGAGTACTTTCGGAAGCCGCCATGGAGCGAGGAGAGCCGAAATCTTCTCATTTTGAAGGAGCGGGGCTCGAAGGAGCGTGAGACGCTGCGACGCCATGTCATTTCGAAGGAGATTTGCTGCTGAGAAATTTTTCTCGCGGGATCAAGATTTCTCGCTTCGCTCGAAATGACAAGGGTGGACGGCTCGAAAGGAGAGAGGTGGACGGCTCGAAAGGACAGGGGTGAACGGCCCGAAAGGACATGCAGGGAAGCGGTTGCAATGACAGAAGAAGGCGGCTCGAAATCACGGCCATGACATCGAATGTGAGAGTACTTCCGAAAAACCCGTATACATTCGAGAATCACGCAGTGAAGATGACGGTAGTCCTCGCTTAGAAGCCCCTCTGCTCGGGTGATGGTCCGCTGATCAAAGGCCCTGACAGACCAGCATGAAAAGCATTGTCGCTTCGGGGGCGCAATCTGAATCTCTTGAAAGAGACACGAGCCACATGGGAACGTCTCACACGCCTTTGGTAACGGTTGTCATTCCTGCGTATAATCACGCGCGTTTCGTAGGCGAGGCCGTGGAATCAGTGCTTCGCCAAACGGTCAACGACTGGGAAATGATAGTCGTTGACGATGGTTCCACCGATGGCACAGCCGACGTGGTACAGCACTGCAAGGATCATCGCCTGCGGTTTTTGAGACAGCCTCACGCAGGGGCCCATGCGGCGTTGAATCGCGGCATCTCTGAAGCGAAAGGCGTTTGGATCGCGTTCCTCAATTCGGACGACCGTTTTCTGCCCCATAAGCTCGAGCGTCATCTACATGTTCACGACCAACACCCGGGCCTTGAGTCGAGCGCTTCACGCGTGAGGTACATTGACGAATCAGGCGAGCCTTTCGCGAAATACTCATATTACGCTGCGCGGTACCGATCCATGAAGCGGCAGTCATCACAGGCTTCATCGCTGTTTTCGTCACTGTTGGCCGCAAACCATTTGATCAGCACGTCAAGCCTTTTCGCAAAGCGCTCTGTTTTAATGGATACAGGGGGGTTTGTAGCTCTGAGGTATGTCCATGATTGGTTCATGTTTCTTTCTTTAGCCTCGAGGCAGACGTTCACGGTGATTGAAGAAGAGCTCACTGATTACCGTCGCCACGGAGGAAACACTATCAGAGAGGATGACGCCGCTGGTCAAATCGAGGATAATATGGCGCTCGCGTGGCAGGTCTCGGCCTATCTGGAGCAGCAACCCGCATCCATGGACGCGCTCCGAGACGTATTCACGGCCTTAAAGCAAAATTCACGAGTGGATTTTGAGTTGTTCAGCCTTTTTGGGCTATGGCGGGTGTACAGTGCTCAAGGCCACATGGGGGCTTTCGATCGTCTTGAGGGCCAGGACGCATGGATGCTCGACTATTGCGTTCGCCAGTTGCGCAAGAAACGAGTCCGGCGCGCAATGCGTAAAAAAAAAAAAAAAATCGCGTTGATGGGTGAAATGGGCATGGAAATGGTAGGGTTGCGCCATAATGTTTGATGGTGTTCGTGGATTTCATACGGCAATTTTTCCTAGAGGTGCTTGGGCTTTGTGCGCGCAGACGCGATGTGGGGAGTCGTTGTGGTACGCCGCCCTTTGAAAATCAATGTGCTGGCAGTGACCGAGGACGCAGGTTTTGTGAGACCTTTGCGTTTAGATATGCCGCTGCTGACCTTGAAAAGACAAGGCCTTATTGCTGACTACTTCGTGACAGACCCGACACTCTTCAATGTACCAGACGATCAGCTTTTTCATGCGCTATGGCTTCAGAGGGTTCGATTTTCAGATCTCATAGGACATCTCGAGGAACGAGTGGGGAGCGCATATCTTTACGACATCGATGATTTCATGCTTGGCTCGCCTTCATACCTTTCCAAATCAGAGTTGCACGGGGAGACGGTTGCCAAGGCGATCAGAGCATGCCGCGTGCTGACGGTGCCTTCTGTGAGATTGGCTGCTATGCTGGAGGCCGATATTGGGGTGAAGCTCTCTCAAAAGGTAGTCGTGTGTCCCCAATCCTTTGATTTTCCTGCGACCCTGCGGACTCCTTACAGACCTCGAGGTGTGTTGTTAACCAATAGCGACGCATTGCCTCTTTTCGCAAATCGGGCGTCTTTTACGGCGGCTGTGAGGCAGTTCATAGAGCGGTACGATCTTCCGCTGTATCATGTCGGAACGCCATTTTCTGGTCTGGAGTCACAGGGCGGTAGAGTTATCTCGTTAGGCAGACTGCCTTTCTGGCAGTATCACTTTTTGCTGGCTTCGATGCCCCCTTTGATCGGCCTGGCGCCGTTGGAAACAGCTGGAGACAAAGACACACTGGAGTTCATTCGCGGCAAATCCGACATCAAGATGGTGGCGTATGGAGGCTTCGGGCATCCTTCCCTGTACAGCAATGCAGCGCCTTACACAGACACCGACATCAAGGCAGGCCTTATCGTGGAGAATTCCTTCACGTCGTGGCGAGACGGCCTCGAAACAGCATTCCGCGAGAGTTGGCGGACACTAGACGTGGAACAACGCAACATCACTGCGAAGCGACACATCGATGTAATAGCTCGTGATAATTGGTATATAGCCTTGGAAAAGGCTGCGCTTGACCAACCGATCCTGGGGAAAACGGTCAAGTACTCTACGGGCAGGTTGCGCTATTGGCAGGGCGCGGTAAGGCACATGATCCTGTCTCAAGATCATGCGTTCCGTAGGGATTTGCAGAAGAATATTCCAGATTTTGCCATAAGAATGCTTCGCAGGTTTCTGATAAAAATATGAAATAGCAACAACCTGTTTTATTTGTCATGTGGCTGGATTTTTTGCGATTAATAGTGTATAGTAACCTCGAGATCAAACCCAGGGGGTAATTAAAATGAGAAAGAGGGTACTGTTGATCTTGGCCGGCATCTGCATCGCGGTTAGCGCTGGCATGCTCATAGGTGATGCGTTCGCATGGCGTTGCGCGCCCGTGGTATGCGCTCCCGTTGTGTGCGCCCCGGTAGTTTGCGCTCCTGTGGTGTGTGCTCCCGTAGTAACCGTGGCAGTTCCGAGGCCTGTGATTTGCGCCGTACCGACCTATTGCGGGCCGGTAGTGGCGGTCAAGGTCAAGCGACCTTGGCGGTGGTGGTGCTGGTAAGAGCCTGGCGATGCCGCTACTGACCTGCGGAGTACTCCCCTGAGACCCGGGCTGATCTTGGCGTCCTCATGCGAGGCGTGACGAATAAGATCACACGAGTCGAGGTGAAAAAGGATTGCCATTCACCCCTCACAGCAGGGGTAGGTTTGAGAGGCGAGTGCGCATCCCGAAGAATGGGGAGAACGCTTGGCTTAGGCCCACAAGAATAAATAACCGGTGCTCATCCATGCCGGAGCAAAGCATGGACGACGCCGGTTATTTTTTTGCAGCCCCTGATATCTCGCAATCCACCGAGGGGCGTGAGACGTTCTTTTTGTGAATGGCTGCGGGACCATTCCTTGGTCAGCTTGACATCTTTTTCCTTGCTTTCCGGTCCGTTTTAGTTTTTTCTCATCTTGATCAGCTTTGTATTAGTTGCGATGACTGAGTCTTCGCGAGGTCGTATTGACTCCTCACACAGCGGAGGTGAATATGCATCATGTTGACAGGACTTCAGGAATAATAAACTCCAACGAGACATTGTCTCCCGAGGCGCGAAGATCGTATCAGGAAGGCTTCCTACGAGAGGTGGTCACCCTGGCATACCACTCAGGAACACCCCTCAAATCTGCAATGGATGAACGGGGCGTAAAGCCTGCTGACATTAAGTGCGTTGCAGACCTGCAAAAGCTGCCCATTATCCACAAACGCGACCTTGCAGAGGCTCAAAAAACGCGGCCGCCTTTTGGCGGATTCCTGACCGTGCCCGTGGGTGACCTTGTGAGGATACATCAGTCCCCTGGGCCTATATACGACCCTGTGGGTCGGGTACGTGATTATTGGCGGTTTAAGTCCGCGTTGTATGCCATCGGCTTTAGACCGGGGGATCTCGTGGTCAATACATTTGTGTATCATCTCACTCCGGCTGGGCACATGTTTGACGAGGGTATTCTTGAAGTGGGCGCCACGGTCATACCCACGGGCGTGGGCAACACGAAAACCCAAGTGGAAATTATGAGGGCTTTGGGAGCGACGTGCTACGTGGGGACGCCCAGTTTCCTCATGGCAATTTTCAAGAAGGCAGAGGAGATGGGTGTGAACGTGAAGGAAGACTTCAGGATGGAGGTCGGATTACTACTGGCGGAGATGGTACCGGAATCACTGCGGCGAAAGTTTGTGGACGACTATGGGCTGCTCGCCAGGCAAGCGTACGGCACTGCAGATGTGGGATGCGTGTCGTACGAATGCCCGGCTCTCACGGGTATGCATATTCATTACGACGTCATCGTGGAGATTTGCGATCCCGCGACAGGAGAGGTATTGCCCAACGGTGAAGTTGGAGAAGTTGTGGTCACTTGCAACAACAAGATCTACCCACTGGTGAGGTTTGGCACCGGCGACATCTCCATGATAGTGGAAGATGATTGTCCATGCGGTCGTACAGGTCCTCGTCTGACTAGGATCCTAGGCAGAGCAGACGAGGTGACGAAGATTAAGGGCATGTTCGTCCATCCCTCGCAGGTGCATAAGGTCTTGGAATCCCATCCTGAAATATCGCGAGGTCGATTGGTGGTGGATCGCAAGGACGACCGCGACACAATGTGCCTTGAAATAGAGTTGAAGGGCGAGGAAACCGTCGGACTTATTGAGAAGGTGGAGCAGACTCTGCGCGATGTGACGAAACTGAAAGGGAGCGTCAAAGTGATGCCGTCGGGCGCGTTGGCCGACGCCAAGAAAACCATCGAAGATATCAGGAAATGGGACTAAGAGAAGCCCATCGGAGACCTGGCCCAACACTCTTTGATCAGACACACGCTCCTGTCAGAGCCTCATACATCGGTATGAAGCGGGCGCGTTCTCATCACGAGCAGGATGACACGGAAGGAGCGTGTGCTGATTTGTGTGAGTCAGGTCACCATTTGAGTGAACGAGTGGACTGTAGGGGCGTTTTTTCACTTTTGGCCTGATGCCACGACATGAAGTTCCCGTCGTGTCTGAGCTCTCTCAGAGAGAAATCGAATGATTTGATTGCGAATCGCGTAATACGAGTGATGTTCAATGACCGTACTCCTTTCTCTCGGTCGCGGAATATCGACTTTGATGTGCTCTTCAATCCTTGCGTGAGGTCCCGGGCTCATAAGCATGATTCGATCTGACAGCAGGATTGCCTCGTCAACGTCGTGGGTCACCATGAACACCGTAATGCCGGTTCCGGCCCATATCCTTATGAGTTCCTCCTGTATGGAGCCTCTGGTGAGTGCATCAATCTGAGCAAAGGGCTCGTCTAATAGGAGGATTCGTGGCTGCACTGAAAATGCCCGTGCCAGCCCTACCCTCTGCTTCATGCCGCCGGAAAGAGCGGCGGGCTTTTTTTGCTCGGATGCACGAAGGCCTACCATCTCGATGTATTTTTGGATCCGCTCGTGAAGTTTCTGTCGGGATTCGTGGGGGAACGCGGATTTCACTGCGATACGTATGTTACCCCAGACAGACAGCCAGGGCATGAGGGCAAAGTTTTGGAAGACCACCATTCTGTCCAGACCGGGACCGTTAATTTCCTTGCCGTCGAGATAGACATAGCCTTCGGAAGCCTTGTCAATGCCGGCAATAATGTTGAGCAGCGTAGACTTGCCGCACCCTGAGTGTCCCAGAACTGAAACGTATTCCCGTTCCGCAACTGAAAAGTGGACATCCTTGAACACACAATGTGGTTGTTTTGAGCCTGGCGTCGCAAAATATTTTGACACGCCGTCTACTTCCAAAAGCGCCATGATTCTCTCTCCTAATCAACATATGCGAGACGCATTGCCAACCTTGTGAAGAGGTAGTCCACAATCACCCCGACGACTCCTATCACCAGGATCGCAACGATAACACTGGCGAGGGAGAGATTGTTCCACTCGTTCCACACGAAGTATCCCAGACCTAACGTCCCCAGCAGCGCCTCTGTTGGCACAATGGCGACCCAGGCGCTGCCCATGGAGATTTTCAGACCTGCCACGATGGTGGGGCCGGCCGCTGGGAGTATGACCTTAAACACTTTAGTGATGGGTCTCATTTGTAAGATATTGGCAATGCTGAGGTAGTCTTTCTTGATATTTGAGACTCCGAAGGCAGTGTTTGCCAAGGTGGGCCACAGGCTGGCCATGAATACCACCAGGACAGCTGTAACCCCGCTGTTTTGGACCGAATAGAGCAGAAGAGGCATCCAGGCCACTGGTGAAATCGATCGCAGCACCTGGATAAATGGGTTGAGGGCCTTGAAGAGTATGGCGTTCAACCCAAGGATGACGCCCAGAACGATTGCCACAAGGGTTCCCGAAAGAAATCCGACGGCAAGTCGCGCCAGGCTGTATAAGGTGAGCAAGCCGATCCCATGATCATTGGGGCCCTTGACATAAAACGGATCGGAAAGGAACTCCCATGCTGTTTCCGCCACCAGTAGAGGACCGGGCAACCCTTTGCTCATGGATGTGACGCCCTGCCACACAAACAGAAACACCCCAAAAAACATCATGCACAATATGATCCAGCCATGTTGTCCAGCCCTATCCATGAGTTGAACTCCTCTTGAACGAAATTGTTTTGTAATGCGTCTATGAAAATCCCCCGTCAGGTTCTCCTGATGGCGAAGGAATTGAGATATTCTTCAGGCTTCGTTGGGTCGAAGGTCTTCCCCATGATCACGTTTTTTTCCAAAGTCTCTTTGGGAGCCTGGTAGCCGAGTTCTTCCATAATCTTTGCACAGTCCGCTGCAAGAAACACCTCTTGAGCAATCGTCTGGTACGATACGTCGCCTTTGATGTACCCCCACCTCTTCATTTGGGTCAGAATCCATATGGCCATTGAATGCCAGGGGAATGGATGGAAATCGATGCGGTCAGGTTCGTTTCTGTTATTTCCTCGCCCATCAGGGAATTTGCCGGTAAGAACCGCCTCCACAACCTCTACCGGCTGGTTGAGGAAATTGCGAGGGGAGATGGCTTTGGCAATTTCCTGCCTGTTCTCCATCTTGGAGGAATAAATGGTTGCGTCCACAATGGCTTTGAAGGCTGCTTTGAAGGAATTCGGCATGTGCGTCGCAAAATCCTTGGAGGCCGCGAAGACGCAGCATGGGTGCCCCGCCCAAATTTCCTTGCTGAGCATGAAAATAAAGCCGACGTTTTCGTACACGGCTCTCTGGTTGAAGGGATCTGGCGAGAGAAAACCGTCGAGATTCTGCGCTTTGAGATTCGCCACCATTTCCGGGGGTGGAAGCACACGAATTTTCACTTCCTTGTCAGGAACCACTCCTCCTTCCGCAAGGTAATATCGGAGAAGGAAATTGTGCATGGAATAGTCAAACGGGACAGCGAAGGTGAAGCCTTTCATGTCCTTGGCCTCCCGGACGCCCTTGTGTTTGTTGTGAAGTGTAATGGCCTGACCGTTAATATTCTCTATGGCCGGTGTCAGAAAAGGTTGGGCCACGGACCCGGCTCCCACCGTGAGCGCGAGGGGCATTGGCGACAGCATATGAGCGCAGTCAACCTGCTTGTTGACCGCCCAGTCCCGGACCATTGCCCATCCGGCCGCTTTGACCACCTGCGTGTCTTTAAGGCCGTGTTTCGCGTAAAACCCCATGGGCTGGGCCATAATGATTGGTGTAGCGCAGGTGATGGGTATAAATCCTATTTGAAGATTGGTTTTCTCGAGAGGACCGGGATTGTCATTCGCCCAGGATTTGGCCGCTTCCAACGGGAACAGTGTGGAGAGAACGGACAGTAAGGTTCCGGCTCCCACGGTCTGCAGGAATTTGCGGCGAGGCACGTCGCTGCCGCCGAGCACAGCCCTGATTAGCGTCTCCTCGACGGCGGCGTTGACGAACGCCTCTGACCCATAAATCTCATTTGATTTGGGGCTTGAGGGTGACGGCGTGCAGCAGGAGCACGGGCCATGGGCGGGTACGCATTCGTGCGCGGACTCATCCGGAGCGACTAAGGGGATAGTGTGGTCGTGGTTGTTATTATGTCGATGGGCCATGTGAACCTCCTCGTTATTGTCGGAAAGCGACCGGTTAGGGCATCTACCACTTGCGGTAGGGCAGAAATTTGCCGTTATATGTGATGACGACGCGGTCGCCTTTGGGATCATGCGTCTTCTGGATTTCCACCTCAAAATCGATGGCGCTCATAATTCCATCTCCGAACATCTCATGAATGATCTCTTTAAACGTGGTGCCGTACACCTGGGTGATTTCATGAAATCGATAAATGAGAGGATCCACCGGCACGGAGTTGTCCAGAGATCCTTTCATCGGGTATTCCTGCAGCGCCGCAGCCACCTCTTCGGGCAGGGACAGTAAGTCAACTGCCTTTGCGGCTTGTTCAGCTCCCATGCTGTGTTGTCCCAACAGTGCGGATGCTACCCACACCTTGTGACCGCCAATTTGGGCCGCTATTTCCTCCCAAGTGAGGCCCTTTTGTTTTTTTGCCTCTAGAATAGCTTCCGTGGCTTCTTTTCGAGTCACAGTGCACCTCCTGAAAGAACGCTTGTCCTGATGGGTTAAGCAAGGTGTGTGCCATGTGCTGGCGGCAAGAGTAATGAGCACGATTTTCGGGCTTGTTTGTAGGGCTTAGTGGGGAATTGTAGGAGCGGAGGATGGTGCGCCGACAAACGCATATACTACTTTTTTGTATGTTTTATTATTAAATCATACTTTATGGTAAGAAATGCAATGCCGCCTTTATGATTGTCACCTCGTGAACATCTCAGACCTTTTCCCTCGTAATCCACTCCCGCGTTGGCGACGATCATGCGAAACCATGCCTCTTCGGATTGCTATGCCATCCCGTAAGTACGAATACACTCGCCGGGGAGTTCAGCATCGTGATGGACTGGCTTTTTCAACTCCTCGATGGTAATAATTCCAGGTCCCTGAGCAGCAACGAACTTTTGAAACCAGGAAAACGGGAATGGTGATCGATGGCGACAAACGAGACAGATGAATTAAGAGATGCAGGACTCGAAGCGAAGGCAAGAAAGGGGGGCATACTGGGGCGATACATTAGGCCGCTGTTTAAGGTGGTTGCGTATGTGTTTGTTCTAGTTTTTTTGGTTGTGGGTTTGTTGTGGAGTATCGAGCAGCTTGCACGCGTCGGCGTAAAGCGTTCTTACTTGGGGGGGGTGTATCCCGAGGACATTTCAATGGCGCGGAGGGATTTTAATCGACCAGTTTCCCACTATGACTACGATTTCGTCCCCGGAGTATGTCTTGAATATAACATTCTCAAAGGCAACAACTATGAGTACGCCAACAGCGCCGGCATGCGAGAGCCCCGTGAAGTGCCTTTGGAAAAGCCTGCCGACGAATTTCGCGTCTTTCTCACGGGCGGTTCCACGGCCTACGGCATGGGGGCCATTGGCGAGGCTGCGCCAGCCATGGGATGGTATGCGATCCCGTACATCGAGACAATCTCCCACGCGATGGAAATGATACTGAACGCCACAGCTCCGCTTGAGGGGAAGCACATAAGGGTCTATAACGCGGCGGTATGGGGTTATGCCTACCAGCATGATCTCATGAGGTATATTGCAAAGCTGAGGAGGTTCAGTCCTGATTTGATCGTGTCGCTGGACGGCGCAAATGAGCTGCCCATTGTGAGCAAACTTACCCCAGACTGGGATTATTTCGCAGAAGGGCAGTTTCACAACATCTTGAAAGACATTTACGCCTATAATAGACCTGGTTTGGCGTCTTATCTTACCTTGTGGCTCAAAAACAATACCTATCTCATGACGTATCTGTGGTCGGGGCGGGACCTTTTCCAGGAACTCCATTCCGTAGAGGTTGAGCCCGGGGCGTCTTTAGATGCCAACGGACAAACGCAGGAGCGTGAGCGGTCTCTCGAGGAAATGTCTCGCAGGCTGGACCGAAACATCGCGACTGTCGTCAGGGTGGTGGAAAACTACCATAGTGCGATGGCGAACGACGGAGTTCCCCATATCATCGCGCTTCAACCATGGTTTTACTCTACGAAGAAACCTCTGCACGAAAAAGAGAAGGTATTAGCAAGCCTGAAGGGATACAGAGACTATTACGGCGCGCCTTCGGATAAGGTGTATAAGCTGCTGGTGCAGCGGTTGATTGAAAGCGCCCAGGCGCGTGGGTATTTTCTCGTTGACTTTTCCGAGTACTTTGACGATGTATCTGAATGGGTTTTTACGGATTGGTGTCATTTGACCGCCGGCGCTAATTATCTTTTAGCAAAAGAGCTTTCCAATCTCGTAAAGGAGCATATCTTTGGTCAGGCCCTGACGCCGGCAGATCAGATCAGCCGGAAAGACGAATATTTTTGGGACCTCGCGGCGTCGGGTCGCATAGTGTATGCGCCTGATCCAAAGGCACCGCAGTACCATGTACGACATATACTGGCGGGCTATCCAGGGGAGGGTATGTATTTGTCCAAAGACCTTGGCCCCTCGGATCGGGCTGAATTAATATTAGATATGGGCGAGGAGAGACAGGTGAGCAGGCTGAGGCTTGTCTGGGGAGATGAGAGCGCCACGCCCTCCGCGTGGGAGGTGGACATTTCCACTGATCAGCAAGTCTGGCAGCCCTTTGTCCGGGGAGGCAGTGGGGAGGTGAACCACTATTCTCGCTGGCCGGGTTTCGAATACTATGCCTCAAGGCCTATGACAGGTAGATACCTCCGGTATCGACCTTTGGGGGACTCTGTTCGAGTCATCGCATTGAGGTCTTGGAGTGTATACAGGTAGAATACATGAACATTTTGGGCATATCGGCATTTTATCATGACAGCGCGGCGTGCTTGATCAGGGACGGGGAGATAATCGCCGCTGCGCAGCAAGAGCGTTTTTCCCGGGTGAAACATGACCATCGGTTTCCCCATGATGCAATTCAGTATTGTTTGAAAGAGGGCAAAGTCACCGCTGACGATCTTGACTATGTGGCTTTTTACGATAAGCCATTCATCAAGTTTGAAAGACTCTTGGAAACCTACATTTCCTTTGCCCCTCGCGGCCTGGCGTCTTTTCTCATGGCCATGCCGCTATGGCTTAAGCAAAAGCTCCGCATACCGGATCTCATTCGATCAAGCATGGGATACAAGGGAAAGATACTATTCCCCGAGCACCATGAGGCGCACGCTGCGAGTGCTTTCTTCCCATCCCCTTATCGTCGAGCTGCGTTTCTGACCATGGATGGAGTAGGGGAATGGACCACGACAAGTTTTGGAGTCGGCGATGGGCACAAGATAAGAATCGATTATGAAATAAAGTTTCCCCACTCACTGGGGCTGCTTTACTCCGCTTTCACTTATTTCACTGGATTCAAGGTGAATTCGGGGGAGTACAAGGTGATGGGGCTGGCGCCATACGGCGAGCCCAAGTACGTGGATGTGATTTTGAAAGAGCTGATCGACATCAAAGAAGACGGCTCATTCAAACTCAACATGGACTATTTCACCTATCCCTATGGTTTGACCATGACAGGTGATGCTTTTGAGAGACTCTTTGGGGGGCCCGCGCGAAAACCGGAAAGCAAGCTGACACAACGGGAGATGGATCTGGCGAAATCAGTGCAAGTAGTGACAGAAGAGGTCATGCTGCGGACCGCTCGTCACATCCATAAACTCACAGGGGAGCGCTATTTGTGCCTGGCAGGGGGCGTGGCCCTCAACTGCGTCGGGAACGGGCGAATTCTAAGGGAATCACCGTTTCAGGACATATGGATACAGCCTGCGGCCGGGGATGCCGGGGGCGCCTTGGGCGCAGCGCTATTTGTCTGGCACCAACTCCTCGGCAACGAGCGCAGCGCAGACGACGAGCATGACGTCCAGAGCGGCTCTTATTTAGGACCCTCATTTGACGAGGACTCTATCAGGAACTTCCTCGAGTCGCGTGGTTATCCGTACACGTATCTCGGTAACGGCACGCTCGCCGAAACCGTGGCAGACCTTATTGGTCAGGAAAAAGTTATCGGGTGGTTTCAGGGAAGAATGGAATTCGGTCCCCGCGCATTGGGGAGCCGCTCCATCATCGGCGACGCGCGTAGTCCCAAGATGCAGTCCCAGATGAACCTGAAGATCAAGTACCGTGAGAGTTTCCGGCCGTTTGCCCCTTCTGTGCTCATGGAACACGTGTCGGAGTTTTTTGAACTGGACAGGCCATCACCATACATGCTTCTCGTGGCCAACGTTGACAAGAGGATACGGCGTGATATGACTGAAGAAGAAAAAAGGAAGTGGGGCATCGAAAAACTCAACGTCGTACGATCAGAGATACCTGCGGTCACGCACGTGGATTATTCGGCTCGTATTCAGACCGTGCACAAGGAAACCAACCCTTTGTACCACAAGATGATTGAAACCTTTTATGAGAAGACGGGCTGTCCGGTCATTGTGAACACGTCGTTCAATGTGCGGGGAGAGCCCATTGTCATGAGTCCTGAGCATGCGTACCTCTGTTTCATGCGGACGGAGATGGACTATCTCGTCATGGGGCCTTTTTTGTTGGACAAAAAGCTTCAACCGCCGCTTAAGGAAGACGTTGATTGGCGCAAGCAGTACGAGCTGGATTAAGCGCACACCCCGCGGATTGGCAGCGAGCGATCATGTCTATTATTCAAGAGATCAAAGATGAAATACAGGCGGCGTACCGGGCGCCGAGCAGTCGCGATTTGACGATCTTAGCGCTGTTGTTCCTTGTATTCCCAGGGGTCATTGGGTTGTATTTGGCGTACTGGAAAGGCGCAGCGTCTGGGTACACGTGGATCACCGTCGGTGTCATCCTTGCGATATTACGGTTAATTCCTCCGGTTTTCCGTTTGATTTATCGGGCGTGGATTGGCATCTCAGTCATTATCGGATATTTTATTTCTCGAGCGATATTGACCGTGATCTTCTTTGTAATCATTACGCCCACAGGGCTCATCTTTCGCATCATTGGAAAGGATCCCATGGAGCGCAAGATCGACCCCTCCCGAGAGTCGTACTGGCAGAAGAGAGAGCAACAGCACGACACCTCCATCGAGAGGTATGAAAAGCAGTTTTGACACGACGCATTGCGTTGTTTGGAGGTAATTGACATGTCCCTTGTAAGAGAATTTTGGGATTTCATGAAAGTCCGGAAGAAGTTTTGGCTTGCGCCGATACTTATTGTGCTGGTCATCCTGTCGGCATTCATCATCTTGGCAGCCAGTTCGCCGGTCGCAGCGCCCTTTATCTATACTCTCTTTTAGAGAGGGAACCGTATTTACGCCACGGGGGAGACGCCTCTTCCCCGTTGGCGCCCGCGCTATTTTCTCCACGAACAGTCCCGTCTGTAGAGTGGGAACGCTCATAGTTATGCGTGAGAGGAACCACTATTGGGAGGATCGGATGCCGGAATCTGATCAAAAAGTTGAACGCGAATTAGTAGAACACAAAAGCACGTGCTCGATAACTCAGGCCAACCAACCCTCTCACGTGGATTCTCAGCGGTCCCCAAAGCGTGGCGTTGCCCGGCGGGTTGCCATCGTTCTGCTCTATACGCTGTTCTTAGGGGCGGTGGTCATCGGGACGCTGGCCGGCCTGGAATACTATGCCTATCTCAAAATAAAAAATTCTCCTCTGGGACAGGCATACCAAGGGCGCGACCTGGATTTGGCTCGCAGGAGCTCCCAGACCGTGGCGCCGCAGTATGGGTATGAGCCGACGCCGGGCTTCGCCGCGGTGCGCAACACCCGTCTGGGAAACGCTTATGAATATATAAATGATGAGAGCTTCAAAGACTTTGAAAACGTGCCTTTGGAGAAGCCCGAGAATGAGTACCGGGTGATCGTCACCGGCGGCTCTGTGGTCTATGGACGCGGCCCTGTCCCGCCGGCAGACGCGGTGGCTGATTTTTATGAGGTTACTTATCGTTGGACGATTCCGCACCTTATAGAGAAGCTCTTGAATGCAGACCCCCGGGTGGGTGAACTCCTCGGGGGCAAGCAGGTGCGTGTCATCAACGCCGGCGTGCCGGGTTATGTGGTCCAGAACAATCTCATGCGCTATCTCGCAAAACTTAGATTGTACCGGCCGGACCTCGTGATTTCGCTCGACGGCGCCAACGAGGTGCACACGGTTGCGCGACCGCTTCGAGATTGGAACTATTTCACGGAAGGCCCGTACTACGAGGTCATTTCGGACATCATGGACATGAGCCGAGGCGGTCTGCTCAATTATCTCACCCTATGGCTAAAGAGAAACACGTATTTTTTTACCTGGCTGGCCATGAGCAAAGGTGAGGGACCAGGCATCCTCATGGAGAACAGAGGCTTCGCTGCCCATCCCCAAGATCCTGATGAGGAAATGCTTGGGTACCGAGATCGCAACATAGGCCAGGTGGCCGATGTGGTCGCCATTTACCATAAGGTACTCGAGACGGACAAAGTCCCCCATGTATTTGCTTTGCAACCTATGTTTAGGAACTCGAAAAAAAAGAGAACGCCTATGGAGGAGAAGATCGAGAGCGTCACTGGTATGCAGAAAATAGGATTTTATGATGCAGCCCAGACCTACGACCTGCTGGTGGATAAAATCAAGAAACGCTGCGCGCAAGAGGGCTTCGAGGTCTATGACATCACAGGTATCTTCGATGGGGTGACGGAATGGGTATTTACGGATTGGTGTCACTTGACCAACGGCGCCAACTATATCTTGGCCAAGACGTTGGCGAACCGCGTGAAAACATCCATATTCCATTTACCCCTGTTGGACAGTGATGTACTCCACGATCCTCTCGATTCGTATTTCGTGGATTATGCGCGTGACGCCAAGGTGTATATAGGGGACAAGCCGGCCGACCAGGGGCTTCACATTTTGAAGGGGTATCCCAGCACAGATGCGCTGGAAGTGGCGCCGACCGTCCTGACGCCGGCGTCAGAATCATTCAAGGGCGTGGTGCTGGACCTCGGCAACACGGTCCCGATTTCGAGGCTGCGCATAGTGTGGGGTGGAGCAGAGTCAGCGCCGAAAGAATGGGAAGTCGCCATTTCTGAGGATGGGACGAGTTGGAAAACGTGGATTGCGGCAAAGGGAGTCCCGTTGGATCATTTCGATCAGTGGCCGGGATACGAATATTATGCGCCGCATGAAGAGAAAGCCCGTTTTGTCAGGTATGAGGCCAAGGGCCCAGACAGGGCTAAGCCTATTGTGCTGCGTCAGATAAGTCTCTTTCGATAGGAAGTAGAGGCCGCGGAAAAATGTTTGAATTCTCTCATGAGATAAGTTATACGTGAAAGGTTGACGGTGAATCCAAGAGCGAGCATGTCCTGTGTGGGAGATGCTTACGGAGAGTGAACATGCCTAAACTCAAGACATGTCGGGGCGCGGCGAAGCGCTTTACCATCCTGAAGAGCGGAAAGATCAAGAGGAAGAAAGCGTATCACAGCCACATCCTGACAAGCAAATCGACAAAGAGAAAGAGAAACCTGAGGCAAGAAGCTTTTATCAGCTCAAAGGATGCCATTCAGGTCAGGAGATTATTGCCTTACGGTTAGGAGCGGAGCCGCAGCATTCTCGACCATGAGGTGTGTTCGTCACCGTGGTGATGGACACGACAAAGCGGTTGCCGCGATCGAAGGAGTAACTAATGCCGAGAGTGAGATGCGCGCCCGCCAGCAGGGCGCGGCGAAAGAAAATTTTGAAGATGGCTAAGGGGTACGTAGGAGGCCGCAGCCGGACTCTTCGACAAGCCAAAGAGACGGTGGAGCGCGCCTTGTGTTATGCGTATCGGGATAGGAGAACGCGGAAGCGGGATTTTCGCAGACTTTGGATTACACGTATATCTGCGGGTTCTCGAATGAATGGCCTGCCCTATAACAGATTTATGGAAGGACTCAAAAAGGCCGACATAATGCTCGATCGAAAGATCTTGGCTGATCTGGCGGTGACAGATCCAGCGGCTTTTTCGACGCTTGTGGCGAGAGCTCGGACTGCTCTGGCAGCGTGACAGGTCAGCCGCAGAGAGGGATGCCAGAAGCTGCGGCTGCTGGATTGTCCTTGTAGAGAGCAGATGCATTTCCAAGAGCGGTCCCTCGGGACCGCTCTTTTGTCTGAATCGCAAAACGCGAAGGTTCGAGAGTATGAAAGAACAGTTAGAGGAGCTGAGGCGGCGGTACATCGGGTCAATTGGCGCCCTGAGAGACGAGAAATCGCTTCAAGAGGCGCGCACACGGGTCCTTGGAAGAAAGGGCGAATTGACGAGCATTCTCAGAGGGCTCAAGGACATACCGCCTGAATCGCGGGCTGAGATAGGCCAACTGGCCAATCTCATCAAGGCAGAGCTGGAAGACCTTTTTACGCAGCGCGAGTCCGAGGTGACGGCTGAAGCGGAGCGTGAGCGTATTGCGGGAGAAGCGCTGGACGTTACCCTGCCCGGGAGAAGGGTGCCGTTTGGCCGTACTCATGTGCTTAATAGAGTAGCCGATGAACTCATCGAGGTATTCAGCGGCCTCGGCTTCCAGTTGGCAGAAGGACCTGAGGTCGAGCTCGATTACTATAATTTTGAAGCCCTCAACATCCCCAAGGACCACCCTGCGAGAGACATGCAAGATACCTTCTACTTTTCTGACAGCGTCCTTCTCAGGACGCACACATCGCCCGTGCAGATAAGGACCATGGAAAAGCAGAAGCCTCCGGTGAGGGTCATTTGCCCCGGCAAGGTGTACCGCAGGGATGCAGATATCACGCATTCACCGATGTTCATGCAGATTGAAGGCTTGTGGGTGGACCACGACATATCACTGGCTGACCTGAAGGGCGTTCTTACAGCCTTTTGCCACGAATATTTTGGCAAAGAGCTGGCCTTGCGTTTTCGACCTAGTTTTTTCCCGTTTACCGAACCGTCAGCGGAAGTTGATATCCAGTGCGTCATCTGCGGAGGATCAGGATGCAGGACCTGCTCTTCGACCGGCTGGTTGGAGATCCTCGGTTCCGGCATGGTGGACCCGGCGCTGTATGGATTTGTGGGATATGATCCTGAAATATACAGTGGATTTGCCTTTGGGATGGGCGTAGAACGCGTCGCCATGCTCAAGTACGGCATACCTGACATCAGGGCTTTTTATGAAAATGACATAAGATTCCTTCATCAGTTTTAGGATGACCTGGGAACAGCCTTGCGTCAGGGGCGGGGGTGAAAGGCTTGGGGGTCTGGAAAAGCCGATGAGAGATGAGGTTTCGCGCAGCACTTGGCGTTTTTTTTGAAAGGGGCAATAGGAGATGTTGATCAGTTTCAACTGGCTCAAGGAATTCGTTGACATCGATCACGATGTGGAGAAGGTCTCGCAAATCCTCACCATGGGCGGAATTGAGGTGGAGAATATCACCGAGGTCGGTGAAGGGCTGGGCGATGTACTCACTGCTAGGATAGAGAATATCAGCGCGCATCCAAATGCTCCGAAGCTCACCCTTGTGACGTTGAATACCGGCGGAGAAGAGCGTACCGTGGTCTGCGGCGCGCCGAATGTGCGACAGGGTCAGATAGTGGCATTTTGCCCCGTGGGCGGGCGTCTGCCTTCCGGCCTGTGTTTGGAGGAGCGTGTCATCAAAGGCATCCCCTCTCCCGGAATGATCTGCTCAGAAAAAGAGCTTGACTTGGGCGACGACGAATCCGGGATTCTGGAATTAGATCCGGATACCCCCATAGGCCTGGCGTTGCCT
>CAYRVH010000012.1:0-43561 GCA_964427855.1 uncultured Syntrophaceae bacterium | reverse complement strand
CTTACATAGAAGACGTTGTCATGGAGATATCCATTACGCCGAACCGTGGAGACTGTTTGTCTGTGCTGGGCGTTGCCAGGGAATTGGCAGCGCTCACTGGCCGAAGCTGGCGCGTCCCGAATTTTACCATCGAAGAATCAGCCCCTGCAGTGGGAGAAATGATGCGCGTGGACGTACCTGACTCGGATCTTTGCCCAAGGTATGTCGTAAGAGTGGTGCAGGGGACGACCATCGCTCCGTCTCCCTTTCCCGTCAGGCTGAAACTCTCGAGGTTGGGGGTGCGCCCCATTTCCAACGTTGTGGATGTCACGAATTTTGTGCTGTTGGAATGTGGACAGCCGCTTCATGCATTTGATCATGCAATGCTTAAACAAAGCCGCATTGTGGTGAAGAGAGCGGAGCCTGGCGAGCGCTTTGTCACGTTGGATGGGGTGGAGAGAATAATGCCTCGGGACGCCCTCATGATCAGAGACGGTGAGCGTTCGGTGGCGTTAGCCGGCATCATGGGAGGGCTCAATTCGGAAATCAGCCCATCGACGTCTTGCGTGGCAATCGAAAGCGCCTGTTTCGAGCCGTTTGGAATACGTCGCACAGCCAAGGCGCTTGGCATGATGACCGAAGCGTCGTATCGCTTTGAGCGCGGCGTGGATCCCCAGGGCGCCTCATGGGCGGCGCATCGCGCAGCGTACTTGATCCAGAAATTTGCTGGAGGACAAGTGCTGCAAGGGGTGATCGACGTGTGCCCGACGCCTCTCGCTCGTCCTAGGGTCACAGTCCGGAAACACAAGGTCAACGGATTGTTAGGGGTGGAATTGACCTTGACGCAAATGGGCGAGTATCTGAAGAGATTAGACATCGCCGTGGACTCGCCTTCCGAATCGCCAGAGGCCATGGAGTGCACTGCGCCGTCATGGCGATGGGACCTGGAGAGAGAGGTGGACTTTGTCGAAGAGATAGGACGGATACATGGTTTCGACAGAATTCCCCTGTCAATGCCTTCGTATGTCTCAGCGCCAGATCGAACGAGGGAGGGGCGCAAGAAACTCCGGCTGGTCAATGAATGTATGATCGGCTGTGGTTTCACCGAAATTATCACGATGTCTTTCGTCTCGAAGGCGGAGTCGCTTACCTTTCTGCCCCAGGACGCGGCAGCTGACTTCCTTGAGTTGGTCAATCCACTGACAGAGGATATGGCGGTGATGAGGAGATCTCTGCTTCCGGGCTTGCTGGGGGCCGCAGTTCGGAATGCGCATTTCAAGTCCGTTGACCTCAAACTGTACGAGATCGGCAAAGTATTCGTGCCAGTGAAGGGTATGGACTTGCCTCAAGAGGATCTCGTCCTCGGCGCTCTGGCCATGGGCAGACGATACGGAGATCTCTGGCATTTTCAAAGGGGTGAGTTGGACATCTACGGGAAGATCGACGCTGATCAACAGATAGACTTTTACGACCTCAAGGGCGCGTTGGAGAGCATCTTCGAGGCGTTCTCCGTACCTGACGCCACGTTTGCCCCTTGCCAAGAACCGTTCCTCCACGGGGGCAAGTCTGCAACTGTGTGTATCGATGGGAAGAAGGTAGGCTTTTTGGGGGAATTGGCGCCTCGCGTGATCAGGGAGTACGATTTGCCTTCGCGAGCCCTGGTTCTTGAAATTTTGTTGGAACCTCTGTTTGTTCATTGGCGCAAGCAAAGAGTTTTCAAAGCGCTGCCTCGCTACCCTTATGTAGAACGGGATATATCAATGCTGGTTGAAACAAATTGTTCAGGAGATCAGATTAAACACTTGATTTCACGTTTGGGCCATGGTATCATTGCATCAGTGAATTTATTCGATTTGTATCGAGGAGAATCTATACCTGAAGGACGCCAGAGCATGGCGTTTCGGATACGGTATCAGGCTGAGGATCGAACTCTCACGGATGAAGAGGTACAGGCAGTCCATATCAGCATCGTGAGCGCTTTGCAAAGGGAATTAGGCGTCACGGTTCGTGAATGAAGGGGCTAGCCTGAGAGAGTAGATGGAAAGCGGATAGACGTATCTAGGCCCTGCGAGTGTGTTCAGGAGTGATCCTCATTTTTGGAGGGGTGGTCGGGTGATGACTATCGCAATTCCGGAGAAGCAGTATTTCAAAATCGGTGAAGTGAGCGAGATTCTGGATGTTGAGCCGTACGTGTTGCGATATTGGGAGTCTGAATTCAAGATCCTGAAACCCACACGGACAAGGGCTCGCCAGCGACTGTACCACAAAAAGGATCTGGAGCTCCTCGTCGAAATCAAACATCTGCTCTACGACGAAAAGTTCACCATAGCGGGCGCGAAAAAGCGCCTCCAAGAGATGAAAAAACAGGCCTCCGCGGAAAAGAAGGCCAAAAAACCAGCCAAAAATGTGAGGGGGAGGCAGCAGGAAGAGCTCGCCGACGCGACGGAAAGCCAGACGCCGCTCCTATCGGATAGTCAACCAGATTACAGAGAATTACTCCTCGAGATTAAGAAGGAATTGAAAGAATTACGGAATATTCTGGAGGGCTAAGCCCGTTGTAGGCCTCGCGCCGCCGTACATGCGAGTCATTTGAAGGCTCCTCATGCACATCAAGGATGGGCGGTTCTCGTGGCGTCTGCCGAGAGGACCCGCCATATTGCTCCCCGAGCAGTCTCGTGATACATTTTAATAACCACGGGTGTGGTTTGCGTCTTTTTCAATATCACCGTTGACAGGAGACGAACCATGAGCACGCCAATGCATTGTCCAGGATTCGAGGCCAACAAGAATTTGACTTCCTTTACATGCAAGTGCCCAAATTGCGGCAAAGAGGTAGAAATCTTTTCCGACGAGTTTGATCGTCCCCACGTGTGCAAAGGCTGTAAGCAGCCTATAGATTTCACCCAATGTTCTATGGAAGGAACATCTGTGAAATAATATGCGGCATACCCGGCGCCTTTATGGGACTTTCGGCGCTGCCGCGAGGGTAGTGTTTACTATCTCTAGCGAGACGACATGAAGCGCGCTGGGTTTTGCAGTCCTCGTTGCCTTTGTGAAGAGTGCTATAACTTTTCTCCAAAGAAATCGCGAAATGCTCAGACGTGACATTGTCATTCCCATGAAAATAGGAATCCAGGAAACTCAGTATGGATCCCCACTTTCGTGAGGATGACGCAATGAGGGGGCACGTACCCAATTCGTGATTAATTTCGAGAATCCCTGTATTATTACAGATCCTTGACGATAGACGCAAAGGTTTCACCGCGGTGGAACTCGTTTTGAAACATGCCAAAAGAGGCGCATGCAGGCGAGAGCAGTATGACGTCCCCCGTAGAGGCTTCCGCCAGAAGTCGCAAAACGGCTTCCTTTAAGCTGTCAAAGGTGCCCACCATTTTTTCCTGAGCTCCGGACAGGATAAGACCTTCGCGAATTGGGTTTGTCCCATCGCCTTTGAGGAGGGCGATTCGGTGCGCTTTTGTTGCGGCGGCGTGTACAAAGGGCGTGGGATCCAATTTTTTGTCCGCCCCGCCTGCAATAAGTAGAACTCTTTGATTTCCCATGGCTTCCAGGGCGGCGCATCCTGCCACGGGGGTGGTGCTCGTTGCGTCGTCAATGAACGTGACGCCGTTCTTCACGGCAATGATTTGAAGCCGATGCTCCACTCCTGAAAACTCTTCGGTCGCGCGCCTTATTATGTCGATCTCTACCCCAAGTCTTGCGCAAAGCCTCACCGCGGCGGCAATGTTGGATCGATTGTGTCTGCCTGGAAGTTTGATACGCCAATCCGAAGCCACATCCTCGAGAAAAAACAGGTCCCGGCCTGCAGGCGCCTCGTGGGACAGGGCGACACATTCCGGTTGGTCTCCGTTGAATACACAGAAATCGTCGCCCTCTTGATAGAAATATATGGCTTTCTTGTCGAAGATGTAATGGTGCATAGAATCGTAGCGGTTGAGGTGGTCCGGGTAGATATTGGTGAAGACCGACGCGTTTGGAGACATCTTTGCGTCATGGAAGCCTTGAAGCTGCCAGCTGGAGAGTTCAAGGACCACTATGTCGTGTGGGCTCACGAGGTCGAGAAGGGGAAGCGTGGCATGTCCTTTGATGTTGCCAGCTATATGCACCCCTGGGCGAACGCTGGCGAGTATGCGATAAATCAAGGTCGTTGTGGTCGTTTTTCCCCGTGTACCGGTTACGCCGATCACCTGACCTTGAAAGAGCTTGCAAAAGAGGCTTTCGTCCATCTCAATGGGCACGCCGGCCTCCCTTGCCTGCTGCAAATATTTTGAGGTTGCGGGCACGTCTGCGTTTCGCAAAATCATATCCGCTTGCGTAAAATCGACCTCTTCATGACCGCCCAGCTTGAGTTCTATGTTAAGGCCTTTCAAACGCTCTACGGACGACGCAAGCTCCCGCTCAGTTTTCAGGTCTGTCACAGTGACGAAGGCGCCGTGCGCGGCCAAGAAGAGCGTGTCGCCCAGTCCTCGTCCCAGGAGCCCCAACCCCATGACGATGACTCGTTTGCCCTCGAAAAATGTTCGGCTGTCGATCATGAGACCTCTTGAGGTTTATAAAGATGCCGTGAGCTGTGGACTACGAGACAGCAATGCGCGCTTTTTTACACGAGGGAGCGCGGCGTCACAATTCAGAGAGTATGAGTGGCCCATTTTCCGTCACGGCTATAGAATGTTCGAAGTGGGCGGATAATTTACCGTCGGCCGTCACCACTGTCCACTCGTCGCTCAACATTTTCAGCTTCCAGGTGCCTTCGTTTACCATGGGCTCGAGGGCAAGGGTCATACCCACCTCCAATCGTGGATTGGGGCCGACCCCTGTGTAATTGGGAATTTGAGGCGGTTCATGCATCTTTCTGCCTACCCCATGGCCCACGAAATCTCTTACCACGGAAAAGCCGTGGGATTCGACGTGATGTTGTATTGCTCCGGATATATCTTGCAATCTATTGCCGGCGCGAGCCATTTCAATCCCTTTGTATAGAGACTCCCTCGTCACGCGGAGCAGCCGCGCCGCCGTCTCTGATATCCGCCCCACGGGGTATGTTTTTGCCGCATCACCCACAAAGCCTTTGTAAATAACCCCCACATCTACGCCTACTATATCGCCGTCAACGAGTACGCGTTTGCCAGGAATGCCATGGACTATCTCTTCGTTGACTGATGAACAGAGGACCGCAGGATACGGTCGCTGATTTCTCATGCGATATCCTTTAAACGCAGCCTTCGCTCCGGCCCGTTTGATCATCTTCTCTGCGATGGTATTGAGTTCGCCAGTGGTGATCCCCGGACGGATGACTTCTTCTAAAAAAGTGAGGATTTCTGCCACGATGAGGTTTGCTTCTCTCATGGTCTGAATCTCTCGGGGCGTTTTTAAGCTAATCATGTTTGTTTTCACGAAATCCTACGGATATGCTGACTGGCAGGGCAAGCCGTCCTACCTTGACGGCTAATATAACAGATTTTTCTCTACCTGGTTGGAGGAATCGTAAGTTTGCCGATCCTGCTGAGACAAAAGTATGTTATACCTATAGCTGAAGCTTTGGACAAGGTGCACACAGTATGAACGTGAGCAGAGGTTCAGAACAACCGTCCCGCCCAGTGGAACGGCAATTTGAGTGCAAAGTATATTACGAAGATACCGACTGCATGGGCGTAGTCTATCACGCAAATTATCTCAAATACCTCGAGCGGGGACGTACAGAATACGTTGAAGATCGACTTTCCAGCGTCGCGGGATACCATAATCGGGGGTATTTTTTTATGGTGCACAAGATCGAGATTGTTTTTCACAGCCCTGGTAGGCTTGGAGACACTTTGGTCGTGCGAACGTGGATCGAAAGTACGACGAAATTTAGGATCGTGGTGAAACAGATCGTCATTAAGAAGGGCGAGCCGCGAGATTACCTCGTGACCGCGACGGTCACATTGGTGGCGGTGTCGCCTGAAGGACAACTACTCGAGATACCTCAGGAATTCCACAATCTCTGATCATGCTTTCCTTGACAAGTTCACCCCTGATCCGAGCGGCGTCGTGCATTCTCCTGTGGTGGATGTGGGCAGGGTACGCGTACGGAGAGGAACAACCACATCTCGCCCCATCTATGGCCTTCTTGAGAGCATCCGGTTTGAAGGCTCAAATCAGACAGATACCAAAGTCATTGCTTGCGTCTCTCCCTGCTGACACCTTTGCGGATGCCAAAACCAAGAATAGAGTCGAAAAGCTTTTTTACGCCAAGGTCGATACCGATGAATGGACGACCGTTGTCGCGGGAGAATTGGCGAAAGCAGTGGACGCCGCATTCATAGACGAGCTCATTCGCTTCTACTCGTCTCGTGTGGGCCGAAAATTGGCGGCGGTGAACGAAGGAGCGCTCAATCATTGGCACATGCAGCGAGTTCGAGAGGGTTATTCCCGTGTCGCTGCTCTGAGCGATGCAAGGCTGGCTCTGCTCAAAGCACTTGCAGAAACAACCGAGCTTGAGCGTTTCAACGCAGAGGCGGTGGATACAGTGGTGAGAGGGCTTCTGGAAGGCTATGTGGGGCCGTCAAACAAGTTGGAATTGACAAAGGCAGACACCGAGGAAACCTTTCAGCACAGTAGAAAGATTGCCGGCGGCCGCACTGGAGAGCTTTGTCTCGTCTCCCTGGCCAACAGTCTCAGCCCACTGAGTGATCAAGATTTGGCCGAGGTACACTCTTTTTTAAAGTCGCCTCCTTATCGTGAGGCCCAATGGACGTATCAAAAGGCTTTGCAGAGGATTCTGCGCGATGCGGCTTACGCGCTTGGCGAATCCCTGAGAGAAGCGCCCGAGGCTGTTCGCAATGGCGGAACCCCTTCTAAATAAACAGCATTTTGTTGAGCTTTCTTGAGCGGTCGCCCACAGACATAATCTCAGCTTGTCATTTTCCGCCCTGTTTGGTATAATAGGCTTAAATAGTCATTATTTTGGCCGGGGTGCAGATGTATGTCAGGCCGTTGCTTTAAGGGGCTGGCGTGGTGCGCCGCCTTTTTATGTGCTGGATTGGTCATTGGGTTGGGAATCGCTTGGGAAAATGCCGATGCGAGCTTTCGCATTCATGAAGACTCGTTCTCCATCTCCAACGCTCCAGGCTACTGCTTCGCCATGGTGGCGTTTGCTCGATGGTACTATCTTTCGCGGCGTGGAGAACTTCCACTCAGGAAAGCCTTTTCGCCCGCGGCACAACAGCGCATTGCGAGGGAATTGCAAGAGTTTTACAGTCAGAACCTTATTAAGCTTCAAGCCGACTATTGCAACATCCACCATGCCAATCCGTCGGAATCCTTTCGGCGCTTTCTTGTAGGGCTGCTGAGCGGGGAACCCCAGATCGTACTCCTCATGAACAAAGGTTCGAGAGGCGCGGTGTTGCATGCCGTACTCGCCTATGAATGGCTGCCAGAACGCAATGCGCTCAAGGTGTACGACCCGAATTACACAAGGGAGGAGCGTTTTGTAGATTTGGATAAGAAGTGGTACACATCGTTGGACATTACGTATAATGCGATCTGCTTCCCGGAAGTGCTCAACGCGCACCCGGCCCTCGTCAGACGAATGGAGTATTTGTACAGCCGCTACGCGACCAAAGCGGGAGATCAAAGACTCGCGGGGCCCGTTTCTCGGCCTACCGCGCCATGGCAGCAATCTAATTGATCATGGCATACCCTCCGAGCGACTCGCTTCGAGAACGCTCTACAAATCAGTCTAAAAGCCGAAGGACACGCCGGTGGAGAAGCCCGCGATACTCAGCGTCCACTCATTGTTGAGCGGTTGATTATCCTCGGTCCAATTGCAGACTCTCGTAAAGATTCCAAGGCGGAGTGACACATCCGGGTGGACTTCCCAGTCTCCGGCGATATGCAGAAGGGTGACGAAGCCGCGTGTGATCAAGTGGATGCCCTCTAGTTCCATAGAGAGGTCCATCCCGTAGGGGAACGAGTGTCGCGCTTCCACTCCCAGTACAGGGTAGGTCCCATCCAACCTTCGGGTGTTGGACAACATGGCCCCCTCCTTAGTCTCGCCGTTGATCGTTGCGCCAAGGCGCACGTGATGCACGCCAATGCGCGGCGCCAGATACGATGAGGCGAGCGTAATCGCCTTGTACCCGTAACAAAATCGGAACCAGCCGATGTCGGTCCGAGTTTCCAACGCGGTGTCTTGGGCATAGGTTTGCCCCTGGAAGATGAAAGGGGCTTGGATCTTTCTTTGCCCGGAGGGGGATGCGGCGAGGAAATCGGTTTCGAGGAGATGGTTTTGAAGGATGGTTGCCTTGAGGAATACAGAGGTGGCTTCGGCTTGGTCAATCCCTAGGTTTGATACATCCACGCGTGAGCCAGACCCGGGGCGTCCTCCTGCGGGGATCACCAGGTCGCCGTTCGTCCACACGTAACCCCAATCCATTCCAAACAGGAATCGACAGTCGGGAATAAGCCGAAAGGGCTCCTGGCCTCGTGCCGAATGGGCGAAAAGGATAAAGCAAAGGGTTGTTGCCGTTAAGGTGAGAGAACTGCGACTGAAAGTCCTCATGACATTTTTCACCTTTCGCGGAGGAGTCCGTCCCGTTGGTCGGGACGGTTTATATAACTTTCCCCCGCAATCGGCAACAAAGAAAATTACGTAGGCGAAGCTGAGTCTTTTCTCGGGAGAATGCTGACTGTTCCTAGGTTGGCTTTGTCCGGAGGATAATCAGGCAGCCGCGGCGTCGTCTTCAATAGGCCATCGGCCTTGATTGAGCCATCTCACGAGAGATGCGTCAATGGCATCCTCGAATACCTCACAACGCGCCGCTATCTCTTTGAAGGAAAGACCCTGCTTGAGCATGTTGTGAATGTTTTCTGGAGTCATACGGACTCTGGAGCCTTCCATTTTTAGCATAAGTCACTCCTAATTGAGATAATACATATTATGATCTCTTGAGCGAGATTAGGTTCCCAAAAAATGTCCTGTGGTCCTGGACCACATTGCAAAAACGTCCCAGCCTCGCGGATTGGTTTTGCCCACGATTTTTTCTTAAACGGCACGTTGCCGCGTCAAAGGTAGCAGGATACGGAATCCGCAAAAAAAAGTGTAACGTTACTTATTAATCCTGGGGTTTATTTTTGTCAACTAGAATTTGGGCAGGAGTTGCCCTATTTTCGGGCATTCCGGAAATGGCTCACCAATTCGGTGTGGCGCTCCCCTATGTGATCCTCACGAAGGTGGGGATTCAGAGGGAGTTCCCTAGATGCCCATTTTCATGGGAATGATAATGTCACTATGGCCATTGGGCGATTTGTTTTGAGCACGACTCTCGATTCAAAAAAGCGACAAGCTCCCTCCATCACTCCATGAATCAACTACCGCCCATCAAATATAGTGGACTGTCCTGGAATTTGGGACGTGTGAGGGAACGTAAGGATGCGTCACAAGAAATTATGGTGGTCGGCGTCGCACAGTTGACGTACGAGGGATCGTAGGTTATGATGGGTGTGCTAGCCTTGCAATCGCCCGGCGGAACTACCGTATCCTCCTTGCTTGGAGCCATACCCTTTTGTTTGGTCCGTCGGGCTTCTTTTTGATCTTTTCAGCAACTTTTCAACTGAGCCGGCGGGAACGAGTTTGGAGGATGGCACTCCAAATCTCTTCGCAGCAATTTACGGAAATGATAACCGAATATTGCGCTGGACACCGCTTCCCCGAACGAATCTCTGTGGAAGAGGAACGCCTTGATGAGAAGCTTCCAATAATAGATTTTACTCTTGCCCTTGTCGAGGATTCCGAGGTACAGAATCGATTTCAGAAACGCGATAAGGTCATCCGGATCGAACCTTCGGCGACGTGCAGGCCTATATTCTTTGAGGAACGCCAACACGCGATCGTAGTATTCCTTTGGGGAATAGATGTGATTCAACACGGCTTGGTACCCTTGCCTCACTACTTCTATGTCCATTTTCGGAACAAAGTTCAAGGAACCGTCGCAGTTGTCGCCGGTACACTCTTGAATCAGTCGGCCTTCAGCCGCGAGGCGCTGGTAAAGGCGGGTGCCAGGTATGGCATTGAGGAGCCCTATCATGGCTTTTACGACGCCGCTGTTCTGAATAAATTGAATCTGTCGTTCAAAAATATTTGGGGGATCGTTGTCAAAACCGATGATGAAGCCCCCCATGACTTCCATACCGTTTCTCTGGATTGTCTTGACCGCTTCGAGCAAATCTATGGAAGTATTTTGATGCTTGCCGCACTCCACGAGGCACTCCTCCTCCGGCGTCTCAAGCCCTAAGAACACTGAGTCGAAGCCAGCGCCTGTCATGAGCTGCATGAGTTCCTGATCCTGGGAGAGATTTACCGAGGCCTCGGTATAGAGGGAAAATGGGAACTTTCGCTCTTCTTGCCAAATCCGCAGTGCTTTGAGCAGGGACTTAACCTTGACTTTGTTGCCTATGAAGTTGTCATCGACGATGAAAAGACGGCCACGCCATCCGCGATCGTACAGGGCTTGAAACTCCCTAATCATTTGGTCATTGGATTTGACACGCGGCTTTCTTCCGTTGAGGTTCACGATGTCGCAAAACTCGCAGTCAAAAGGACATCCCCGAGAGTACTGCACGGACATAGACGCGTAATGGGACATGTTGATCAGATCCCACCTGGGCAGAGGAGTCTTCGTGATATCCGGTTTCTCATCCGTGCGATAGACAGGCTGTGGAGTTCCCTGCGCCAAGTCCTTCAAGAAAAGTGGAAGGGTTATCTCGGCCTCGTTAAGAACGAAATGATCGACCTCCTCAAATGTTTCCTCCGTGCTGGAAAAGAGCGGGCCACCAGCGACGATTTTCTTCCCCATCTGCTTGACTCGGGCGAAAGTTTCTCTGACGGACTGTTTTTGCACCACCATGGCTCCGACGAAGACCATGTCGGCCCACGAGATCATTTCGTCCGTCAGCGGCTCTACGTTCATGTCCACCAGTCTCACATCCCACTCGCGTGGCAACAAACCCGCAACGGTGAGCAACCCTAGCGGCACATGCGCGGCCCTCTTGCGTATGAACCGGAGGATGTACTTGAAGCTCCAAAACGTGTCAGGGATAGTGGGATACACGAGGAGGATTCTCATTTTTGCTCTTTTCTCCGTTCTTTCACTTTTTTCTCGTTTTCAATTCATAGTCGAAAACCTTTTCACGGTCAAGGGCATGCTGAGGTTCCGGTGTATCGGACCGCCCACCGCGCTGAGCACGCAAGCGCATGACGCGTTCACT
Source organism: uncultured Syntrophaceae bacterium (assembly GCA_964427855.1). Taxonomy (GTDB): domain Bacteria; phylum Desulfobacterota; class Desulfomonilia; order Desulfomonilales; family Desulfomonilaceae; genus JAUPKT01. Next base: position 32,317 of record CAYRVH010000012.1, on the reverse strand, counting down.
GATTCGCTGGGCCAGGCGAGTAGAGGTATCGAAGAAGCGACGCATCTGGTTTAATTAATACTGTGGCCTCAGCTCCCAGAATCTGTTTATACACATCCAGGTGGCGCACAAATGAGTAAAACTCTTTATCTCTGCCGTAAGCCGCTGCGTAGATGCCCGTGGCTTCGGCGTCTCCTTCTCCTCGCAGCACAGCCCCCTTTCTGTACGCCTCCGCCAGGATGATTTCTCGCTCCTTTTCGGCGTTAGCTCTGATCTCTTTTGCCTGCTCTTCTCCTTCAGCTCTATATCGTTTGGCGATTCTTTCCCGTTCTGCCTTCATCCTGGCAAAGACGCTCGCCTGGACCTCTTCCGGAAGATCCACCCGTTTGATGCGCACATCAATCACAGAGATGCCGAAGGGCTTTGCTGCCTCGGCAGTTCCCAGGGTCACCTGGGCCATGATCTTCTCCCGCTCTTCCCTGATGAACCCCTTGAAGGTGTGATTTGCCACTTCTTGGCGCAACCGCGCAAAAATGATGTCGTTGAGACGCGCCACAGCGCCCGGCTCGTTGCGAACTGTCTGGTAAAACACAAGCGGATCCACGATCTTCCATCGTGCCACGGTGTCAACGGTGAGCCTTTTTTTGTCAACGGTCACATATTCTGCGGGCCTCGCCTCTGCCGGCATGATGCGTTTCTCGAAGACGAGAAGTTCTTGAATCAAAGGGTATTTGAAGTACAGACCTGGCTGCTGGACGATCCTGACGGGCTTTCCGAATTCCAGCACCAACCCCTGTTCCCATTCCTGAATGATAAAAAATGACTGTGAGACAACCACTAACACCACCACAACAATTCCGATCACTTTTCCCATGGGGCGCCTCACTTACTTTTCGATTCGGGCTCGCTAAGCCTCTGAACGCCTGTCAGCGGCAGGAGCGGGAGCACTTTTGAGTCGTCACCCTGCATCAAATACTTCTTTGTGGGCTTGAGAAAGACTTCTGCGCTTTCCAAATAGAGTCTTTCCCTTGTCACCGCGGGCGCCTTGCTGTATTCCTCGAGAATTTTCATGAACTGCTCCGCGTCTCCTTTGGCTCTGATAACCCTCTGGGCCTTGTATGCTTCGGCTTGCAGGATTTCCTGCTGCGCTTGTCCCCTCGCCTTTGGCACCACGTCTTCTCGGAAACCTTCCGCCTCTTTGATAAGTCGTTCCCGATCCTCCCACGCCCGAACCACGTCATGAAAGGCTTCCTGAACTTGAGCAGGCGGATCGACCACGAGCAGCCGCGCCTGCGTGACGAGCAAACCGGTGTTGTAATTTTCTAGGAGTTTTTGGAGATACAATTCCACCTTCTTTTGTATTTCCATCCGCCCGGTGGTCATCGTATAATCAATGGTGTTTTCTCCTACAACGCCTCTGAGCGCTACCTCTGCGGATACCTTCAACACATTCTCTGGGTTTTGCGCGCCGAATAGGAATTTTACCGGGTCTTGTACCATGTATTGTACAAAGAGTTGGACATCGACGATATTTTCGTCGCCCGTGAGCATGAGCGACTCAGCTGGCACAGCGCGAGTACGACCGCCGTCTGTGCGAAAGCCGATTTCTGCGCGTCTCACTCGTGCAATGTCCACGATGGCGTGAGACATGAATGGTTTAGGGAGGCGGTAGCGCAAACCGGGTTCCACAAGCGAATGCACCCTGCCAAACAGGAGTATCACGCCTTTTTCGCCTGGCCCCACAATGAACAGCCCCGAGGCAAGATAGATTATCAGCACGAGAACGATGACAACCCACGCCCCCCAGCCTTTGATAATCCTGTCAGCAAAAGCCTTAATGTCTTGCACGCCCTTTTGAATCTCCTCGACGGGATTCTTGTCCTGTCGCGGCCGAAATTGGTCCATTGTTCCTCCCCAATGGTTGATGCAAATCGACTATACCAGTATCTCGCGAGAAAGGAAATTCCCCTGAGAACGGCCTTCGTATGTTTTAGGAGTGAAAATGGTCTTTAGACAGGTTGTGCCCTGCGTGCGAGCCAAGCCCAAAAAAGGAGAAGAGGCAGAGCGTTCAGACGCTTGCCTCTTCTTGGGGGAGAACCATGAAACCGATGGGCTGATGCAGGTAGAGAGGAAAGGACCTCTTCATAGTGTCTTGTGGTGCAATGCACAGACTGCTGTGCTTTCGTCAATGCCTCCGTCGCGCTTTGATCTTCTCCATGGCCTGTTGCAGCATTTTGGCGGCTTTCCTCTTCCGCTCTTCAAGCTCAGAGCGCCAGGTGTCCATTTTTTCGATCGCTTCGAGCTCCCACGGCAGCCATTCATCGCTGCCTTTTGTGCGAATGGATTTTTCGAGGGCTTCGGGTATCGGCGGATTACAGCACTTCTCGTACTGGTTTTCGACTCTTCGCAACATCTTGAAGAGCCGCTGCATGTCGCTCTTTGTCAGGGCCGGTTGCTCTTCTTCGTCGCCAAATAGTTCTTTTCCGACAAGCTGGCCATTTTCCTTCTTGAGGGCCTGAATCATTTTTCTGAGGCTGCGATAATTTTCCGTGAAATCGATTGAATTATGCGAGGCGCCAGCGGAGGTTTGGAACGCACTCTGTGTCATTGCCAACTCCTTCTTACCCAAAAAAAAAAAAAAAAAAACGATTATTCACTCCACCATGAATATCCGTAACAAGATATGAGAGACATACGGGATTTGTGACCAGCGTGGTCGGGCGCCGCAGCGCCGATCAAGGCTTCCAAGGCGGTCACCAGCCTTGAGGGGCGTCCTATCACCCCGCGCGAATGGAGTCAAGAATTATTGTTAAGTTAAAACGAATTTAATGCGAAAAAATGCATGAGAGAGTGGGGCCAGGAGGATGCAGTCCTTATCCTTTGCCAGTAGGAAACGCGATTACATCGCGTTTTCGACGAGGCGCGCGGTAATCGCGAGATTGATAGCGCGCCTGAGCGGATACGCGAAAATAGTCCATTCAGCGGCGCAGGGCCTCAGCCTCTACGGTATATAATTCCTGTGCTGAAGTCGTCTTCGAGAACCATCTCAAAAGCGCGTCGTCGATTCGTTGGATCATGGTCCTTCGGGACGGGATGCACCCATTGTTTTAAGTGGGCCCAGGTCTTGAAAGATTTGTCGAAGGTGACGCAGCTCGTATAGATGTGGAAGAAGGCAAAGCCGGGGGTTTTGGTACCCTGGATCAGCGCGGCGGCGATGCCATTCGGGTCTCCGGCGAACAGCCGCGCGACGAACGAGGCCTCGTACGTGAGCGCGAGCAAGGTTGCGTTGAGAGGTCTTTCAAGTGTCCCCGCGGGGCTGGCCTTTGTGACAGTGCCGGTGCGGCTGCTGGGCGAGGGTTGTCCTTTGGTCAATCCATAGATGGAATTGTCGAACAGCAAATAATTGACGTCGATGTTCCGCCTGGCCACGTGCGGGAAATGCCCTCCGCCAATGGCAAGTCCGTCTCCGTCTCCGCCAATGGCAAACACGGTTAAATCAGGATTGGCCAATTTCACGCCTGTTGCCACAGGCAGGGTTCGGCCATGGACCGTGTGGAGTCCATAGGTGTGAGAAAAAAAGGGGTATCTACCTGCGCAGCCGATGCCAGAGACCACCACGATATTATGATGCGGGAGTCCAAGCTCTTTTATGCATTGGTTGAGTCCTTGATGAATGCCGAAATAACCGCAGCCTGGGCACCAGGTGGGGAGGGCGTCGGACCGCGTGGCAAATGCGCCAGAGTCGCCTATCTCGCGAATGCGCTGGGCAAGAACATGACCGGGGGTTTTCATGTTGCTCCTCTTTGGATTAGGTCTTCTATTTTCTGGATGATCATTGAGGGAGGAAACGGGGTTCCTGTGACGAGATTGAGTCGTACGAGCGGTCGAGGATGCAGGTGGCCGATAAGATTGGCGAGCTGGCCTTCATAATTGAGTTCAGGGACCAATACATGGTTGCATCGCTCCATGAAATCCTGGACGATGGATGTATGGAGGGGAGAAAGGGACGCGATTTTTAGCGCCCCTACTCGCAGTCCTTTCTTGTGGGACGTCCGCACAGCCTCCAAGACAGACCCAAAGGTGGATCCCCACCCTATGACGCCAACGTCCAGGCCGTCATCTCCGAAATAGACTTCGGGCTCAGGCAAATCTTCAAGGGCGCTGGCTATCTTTCTGTGCCGTTTTTCGCTCATTAACGTATGCAATTCCGGAGAGTAGTCAGGCGAGCCTTTTTCGGTGTGCTCCAAGCCAGTGGCCGTAAAGATGTATCCATCCATGCCGGGCAACGCCCGTGGAGAAATTCCGGATTCAGTGATGCGGTATCGCTTGTAGTTCCCCTTTTCTGATGCTGAGGGGAACACGTTGCCGTTGCGCGTCTCCGATTCAGACGCATGAGGTATAGAGACGTTCTCCACACGGTTGTCCAAGTAGAAGTCTGTGAGCACAATAACGGGAGTTTGATATTGTTCAGCAAGCTGAAAACTCTTCACGGTGTAATGATAGCATTCCGAGACATTTGTGGGGGCTATGACGATCCTCGGCGAGTCTCCTGGTCCGCCAAACACCGCAGCATGGAGGTCGGACTGCTCTGTTTTCGTGGGGAGGCCTGTGGCGGGGCCTCCCCTTTGGGCGTTAATGATTACCGCAGGAATCTCTGCCATGACTCCATGGGTGATGAGTTCCGTCATCAAGGCGAATCCGGGGCCCGAGGTGGCAGTCATCGATCTCGCTCCCGCATAAAAGCTGCCCAACACCGCCCCGATGGACGCAATCTCATCTTCCATCTGGACAACCCTTCCGCCCTTGTTCGGCAGCCTGGCCGCGAGGAACTCCATAATAGGGGTTGCAGGAGTGATTGGGTAGCCGAAGTAGAGCTTCAATCCTGCGTCCAAAGCGCCCATTCCGATTGCCTGATTTCCCGAAAGCATGACTTTGCCTTCGTCGCGCGCCAGTTCTGGAAGCTGAAAAGCGTCTTCCCGCTTCTCTGAGAATTCTTTGATCGCGTAGGAGTACCCTACCTCGAAACTCTTCAGATTAGTATGGAGGACTTTTTCACCTTTGGCTTTGAACTTCTTTTCAATGACTTCAATGAAGAGGCCCGGATTTATACGGCAGAGGGCAGCGAACCCGCCCAGAGCAGTAAGATTGCGCCCTCGCGTGGTACCTGTGGCCTCGGATGCGAGGTCCGAGAGAGGCATCCCAAAAAGCAGCTTATCGGGCGGCAATTCGGCGACAAAAGACGAATCGTGATGCACATACGTCGGGGGGTTGCTTTCAAAAATGACTATGGCTCTTTGAGCCAAATAAGGGATCCTCGAACGCGATTCCGTCTCATTGAGGGAGATGAGAACATGAGTCTCAGTGCCCATGGCCACGATTTCTTCACTGCCTATACGGGATCGCGTCACACATCGTCCAAAACCGCGAATCTCAGCCGGGTACGAGTCAAACCCCAAAACAGAGAAGCCCCCTTTGGAGAGCGCTTCATTGATCAGCGCGCCGGCGGCTATGGTTCCATCCCCAGCCATGCCGCATACCTCAACGGTGATGTCCACCACGTTTGCCATCTCAAAACTCCATCCACCATGACGTATTGACCATGACGCCCTCGACGCAGAAGATGTTTGCAGGGGATGCCGCGACGGTCATCAGCCCGCCTGCGAGATTTTGGGCAGCGGTTTTGCCTTGTTCTGTCGCGTTTTTATACCCTATGGAGACCCAATAATCTCGCAGCTCCGGATGATAAATTTGGGCGCAATCACCCGCAGCGTAAACGAGATCAAAGCGAGTGCGGAGATTTTCATCCACGAGTATGCCCCGTTCAACGTCAAGCCCTGAACGCACCAAAAATTTTACGTTGGGGATGAGTCCATAGAATGCGCCCACGAGGTTTGCGGTCAGCACCCCCGCGTCGGTCTCAACCTCGATGACGTCCTGGGATAACTTCGTGAGTCGATGAATCCAAGAAGCGTCGAGGACTTCCACGCCGCTGCGCGTCACGCGCTGCTTCACCTCATCGGCCAGAGTGGGGGTTAATGGGAGCGGCCAAAAGGATTGCTCTTGGAGTATGAACTGCACGCGCTTTCCCGTTGATGCGAGGGTTTTGGCAAAAGACAGCGAGGTCAGATCTCCGCCTAATATAAGAATCGTCTCGGCTGTTTTGAGACCTGCTCTCCACTTTTGTGCGTCAGCGGGGGTTTTTAGTGTGAGCAACAGGTCTTCAAATATTTGCAGGCGTTCCGGTATCCGCTGCACCCCTCCACATGCGATGATGAGGGCGTCAAATGGGACGATCTCTTTATGAGAGAGTATGAGTTCCCTTTGATCGAACGTGACGTGCGTGACCCGTTGGCCCAAACGAATCCTGATGTCGCATTCTTCATAAAAAGAGGCCGGCGTGGCAAAGAGGTCTTCCTTGGGCAGACTGCCTGCGATATAGGCGGGCAAAAGGTGTGGCCGATAGTGGGGGAACGATTCTTGGCCGATCAACATGATATCCAGATCGGCAGTCTCTTGACGCAGAGTTGCGGCCGCGGCGTTTGCAGCAGGGCCATTACCGATAATCACGCAGCGTTCACGAGCCATCAGTTCCTCCCACACGGAAGCGTTCGCTGGACGAGTTCTACTTTGGATACGGAAATGCAGTCCACCGGACAGACTCTGACACACTCGCCGCACCGTATGCAGCGGCTGTTGTCGATAACCACGGCGTTGACCTCTCGCCAGATCTTGGTCTCTTCGTAGCCAACCACCGCTCCTGCCTCATTGAGGACGATGGATTTGACCAGCTTGATGCAATCTCGAGGAGCGACGTCGAGGCAGTAGCGACAATAGATGCACCGGTTTATGTCTATTTCGTAGTGTAAGTAGCACAAATAACATCTTTTTGACTCTTCTATGGCGGCCTCTTCAGACAAGCCTCGCTCGACTTCGGCAATTGGGGACGAGAATCGAGCTTGCACAGGCATGAGCGTGGGCACTTCCATCCGCGGGAGATAGTCCCACGACCTTTGTCTATCCGTGACGGCGCTCGCCTGGATCTTGACAGCCCATTGCCTGGCCCAAGTGCCGCCCAGATCTTCCGCAATACGCTGCGCAGCTTTTCTTCCAGACGCTATGGCCTCTATGACAGTGGTGGGACCGGTTGCGTAGTCGCCGGCAGCGTATAGACGGGGAATGGAGGAACGAAATGTCTGAGGGGCCACGCGCAGGACGCCTCTCGGATCCGTATCGCCTGGGCCTGGCAGAGGCTCTGCGCCTTGACCGATGGCGACAATGGCGGCGTCACACGGGACCGTGAATTCGCTTCCCGGGATTGGGGCGACTCTCCTCTTTCCGTTGGGCAGGAGTTCCACGGGCTTGGTGCGCAGGAATTCGACGGCCTCAAGCCGATTGGCGCCAATCATCTTATTGGAGGCCATGAGCCCGAGGATTTTTACGCCTTCACGTTTTGTTTCAAAAACTTCCTCTTCCGTGACTCTCAGATCGTGTTCCGTGGCCCTCAAACAGAGGGACACATTGGCTGCGCCGCAGCGGAGGGCGAGTCTTGCGCAATCAAACGCGGTGAAGCCAGCGCCGATGACGAGAACATTTTTCCCCAGGACAGGCGGAGCGCCCGCGGCAACATCCATGACGAAGCGCAGACCTGTATAGACGCCAGGAAGGTCTTCGCCTTGTACATCGAGGGGCTTGGACACATAGCAGCCGCCGGCTACCAGGACGGCGTCGAAGGTGCTCAGCAACTCATCGAGAGAGACATCGCGTCCCACCCGAACGCCCGTGCGCAAATTGACGCCGTGATTGAGCACCCACTGTATTTCTTTGGCGAGGATGTGTCTGGGCAGCCGAAACTCGGGGATGCCGTAGCGCAGCATGCCGCCAGGCTCGGGGAGAGCCTCGAGGATGGTCACCTCAAACCCCGCAAGTCTCAGGTCATAACCTGCGGCCAGACCAGCAGGCCCTGCGCCGATGATGCAGACGCTTTTTCCCACAGAAGGGACCTGAGGTGGCATCACTACCGGCTCAGGGTCACGCAAATCCGCGGCTGACCTCTTGATATGGCATATTCCAACTGGTTTACCGAGTTCAGGCTCTCCGTGACGGCACTTCGCCTCGCATGGTCGTGAACAGATTCGCCCAAGCACCCCGGGGAAGAGGTTGGCAATTCTGTTGATGTCATACGATCGCGCGTTTCGTCCCTCGAAGAGGCATCTAATGTAGGCCGGGACGTTGGTGAGAGCGGGGCAGGCATTCTGGCAAGGGATGTTGACCCCTATATAATACAGGTCTGCAGGATCGAGGGAATAATACGCCTCGTCAGGCTGCGTCTTTGCTTCAGCAGGGCTTTGCTCAGCCCCCTTTGTCACATTGCTCATGAATGGAACTCCTTAGAGGACGCTGTTCTCTCAGAATCTAAACCGCAGTGCAGGGGTTTGCGAGTCTTTTTTCTTCTGAGTTATGGCATCTACCGCCACGAGGTCGCCTGGGTGTAACGCGTCGGACAGGATCTGCACCCTGTCCGTGCCGTGTACTCCTCCCTTGACATTGACCGGCGTGACTGAGCCACTAGAAGTGAGTTTCCAGACCCTCCTTGCGCCCTCCGGGAGATCAGTCGGGGTTGAAGCACTGGAGGGTCTTGCCGATTCCGGCGGCGAGAATCGCAAGGCCTGTTGGGGCACCATGAGGGCATTGCGCACTTCGTCCAGCATGATGGTCACGTTCGCAGTCATGCCCGGCCGCAGCTTAAGATCATCGTTGTGCACATCCAGCACGACGTTGTATGTTACCACATTCTGTTCAACTTTTGGGTCGTTTCTAATCTGGTTCACCACCGCCTCAAACATGCGATCGGGAAACGCTGGCACAGTGAATGACGCTTTTTGTCCTACAGCGACTCTCCCGATATCAGCCTCATCCACGTTTGTGTGTACCTGCATGCGCGTGAGGTCTTCCGCTATTTTAAAGAGCACCGGCGTCTGGAAACTCGCAGCGACGGTCTGCCCCACGTCCGCGGTTCGAGACGTGACAATGCCGCTGACAGGCGCAACGATCCGAGTGTACTTTAATTCAAGCTCCGCTTCGTTGAGCCTCGCTTGGAGCTGAGCCAGCCGCGCTCGCTCGACATTGACTTGCGCTTCCGCTGCGTCGGCTTTAGTTTTTGCAGCGTCGTATTCGCTCTGGCTGATGGAATTTTTCTCGATGAGTTGCTCTTTACGGCGCAATGTCCTCATCTCGTCAATCAAGGCGACTTCCGCCTTCATCAAATTGGCTTTTGCCGCTTCTACATCAGCGTGCGCCTGTTGCACATGCGCCTCAAATCGTTCTGGATCGATGAGACAAATGAGCTGACCTTTTTTTACTTCCGACTCGAAATCAGCATACAATTCCTTTATGGTTCCGGACACTTGCGTACCGACCAACACTTCCACGAGCGGCTTCAACGTGCCGGTGGAGGATATTTCGGCTTTCAGAGTTCCTTGCTCTATGGGTACCGTCACGTATTTGATTTGCATTCCGTTGCTGGAACGGCTGCCGAACATAAAATACGCCGCGATGAGCAGGACACAAACGATGCAAATGATGACGAGCGCTCTCTTCAATGAGATCTCCTCACGTTTTGCGAGAGAGCGGGATTTTCGCCGCTTCGAGACGATTTTACTCATCTGTATTCCCATATCGGAAAAATGTTCATGGAGCAATGACAATGGAAGTCGCGAACAATGAGAAATGATCAATTGGGGTGTTCAGCCATGGGCGGACGAGGATCATAAGTCCGCTCTGCCTGGCTCCCCACCATGACACGGGGGACCTCATTTCCACGAGAACTCAGACAACCGGCTCATGATGGAATAAACGCTTCTTCTGAGGCTTTGTTGATGGGTGATCTTTCGTCGCCTTCTATCCTTCCGTCTCGAATCATTATCCTCCGATCAGTGAAACTGCCAATTTCCCTGTCATGGGTGACCAGCACAAAAGTGATGCGTCGGCGCTCGTTGAGTTTCCTGAAAATGTCCATAATCTCGCCGCTGGTCCGGGTATCCAGGTTGCCGGTCGGTTCATCCGCCAGGATAATATGTGGGTCGTTTACAAGGGCTCGGGCGATGGCGACTCGCTGCTGCTGCCCGCCTGATAATTGGGACGGCAGGTGGCCGATTCGGTCTGCGAGCCCCACGAGGCTTAAAGCCTCCTCCGCCTTTTTTCGACGATCTTTCTTGCTGACATGGCCGTAGATGAGGGGCAGCTCCACGTTCTGGCACGCAGTGATGCGGGAGAGCAGGTTGAATCCTTGAAAAACAAAGCCGATCTTTTTATTGCGAACTTCAGCCCTTTCATCGCGATCAAGGCCCGAGACATCCATTCCATCGAGCACATACTTCCCCGACGTCGGCGCATCGAGGCATCCTAAGATGTTCATCAGCGTGGATTTTCCAGAACCGGACGGTCCCATGATGGAGAGAAATTCACCCGCGTCGATGACGAGGTCGATCTCGCTCAGGGCGTTGACCTCAACAGTCCCCGCAGTATAGATCTTTGACAACTTACGCATTTCAATGAGGGCCATACCAGTTGCTCACAGAGTTATGAAGGCGTGAATAATCATCATCAAGTTCTAGGAGTCAGACCAGCCTTGGCGGGCTCGAATTCGAAAAGAAGAGCGCGGCTGTGAGGGTGGCCATACGTCCACGTGGGTTAGGGCGCTATGAGGCCCGTCGCCAGGGTTATCAGTCCTTTTTGATCTTATCGAGGGAGCTTGGTTTCTAAAGCTATTTTCAGTTTCTCTTTCAGTTCCGTGAGGTCGGAGCTTTTCACCACGTAATAATCGGCAGCCACTGCTTTGAGATCCACCTTGAAACTGGAATAGGCTGAGTTGAGGATGACCGGCAGGTCATAGTACTTTTTCCTGAGCTGCTGAAGGAGGTCTAAGCCGCTGTACTCACGCATCTTAATATCCAGGACAATACAATCAGGGCGCTCACGATCTACCACTTCCAGGAGGTCTTTCCCATCGGGCAAGGTTATGACCTCATAGCCTTCGTCCTGAAGCTCCATGGAGTAGAGCATCCTGATGCCTTCTTCATCATCGACAATAAGTATTTTTGCCATGTCAGGATCCTTCAATGATGCTGGGCGCTTCGAGTTAATGCGAGGCCGCGTCCACCCACGCGATCCGTCCCTGATGAAGGACGCCATTCATCGAGCTGACCACCTTTCTATAAGGTACGGCTTCGCTTTTTCAAACTGTAGGCACTGATCTTCAACGAGTTCTTCGACCTGTTGCGTGTTCATCGCTTCTGTGTCCAACACAAATGACAGTGTTTTAGCGTAATATAGAGGAATAAGGGATTCAACAAGCTCCCCGCGAGGTATTGCGGTATTCCGATATGCGACGGCACAATCGAAGAGTATTCTTGCCCAGAGATTGGTGGGAAATTCAAAATCCGCGTCGGCGAGGCTGGCGACTTCTTCCAGTTTGTTGAAGTTTGGCTCTGCGATGCACTCTTTGTATAAGTCCCAATTTCTTTCCATGCCATTGCGCATAGCGGAAGACAGGGTGGTCGTATCGAGGTCCACGGGAGGCGGCAGCTCTACTTCACCCACGCCAAAGCCAAAGACTGCGGTAGGTCTGCTCCATTTCACCTGCGTCCAGTAATCGTCAAACCGACACATGAGCTCGAAAAGCGTTGTGACCACCTGCCCAAACATTCGAGCTACGTCCGCAGCGAAATCCCGCACCCTGTGGACTTTTGTCTTGCCCATGAAAGATTGGATCACCGCGCCTGGGCTCTTCACTGCAAGGGTCGTCATCCACAAGTTGACGCCGAACTGGCCGACGTTTTCGTCCCAGTAGTCACAATCGAGATAAAGTTTGGCTGTCTCCCCTGAGAAACCGACCTCGCCTCCCACCGGCTGACGTACGCGTCTGCCATAGAGCGCACGAGTCAGGGGATACACGAGATTGTTTGTGAAGCTGCCGTCGTATTTGTGGCGAACATAAAGCGGGGCCACAAAATGATAGTCGTCGAACAAGGGTTCACACAAATTCCTAATCCACTGGGGAGTTACATTTTTGAGGTCTGCGTCAAGCACAATAATGGCTTTTGCCGAAAGTTCCACCGCCTTCTGGAAAAGGTTTCTCAAGTTGTACCCTTTGCCCACAAGGCCTGGCGCAGTTGTCAACGACATCTTGGGGGTTTTGGTATCCGTATCGAAGAAGGCTTGGGTAGTCCCATCAGGAGACGAATTATCACAGTTAATGATTACCGCGGTCTTGTGCGCATAGTACTTGGTGAGTCCGATGTCAGCCTGCTTTGTTGGCAGCGCAATGGATGAGGCTTCGTTGTAGGACGGGATGCTGACGACAATGTCAGCTTTGTTGATACCCTGGGGGTTGTGCTCAGTAAAATTCATAACAGAACGCCTCGAGTGTTGGTCTGGAGGACTCGGCGCGGGTAGTTGCATTTTATCACAATATCCTGGTTGATCAACCCCAGGATGCGAAACGTGTAGGCTGCCTTTGGGAGCGACGGATGAATGGGTTGCACGGGGACATCGATTGAGCTAGACAATAGCGGGGTAAACGCCGGTCAAATACATGGCTTTTGGACACCCGGAGGGAAGCATAGACCGTGAATCGATCATTGACCAAATCGGTGGTGGAAGGCCTCGTGTTTGCGCATTCGGAACCGCTCTCCTTGGAGACGCTGGAGAAGCTTCTCCCTGCAATACCTCGGCTCACGCTGGAAGAGATTCTTCAAGAGCTTGAAGAGGAGTACAATACGAGGTCGAGGGGATTCAGGCTGATTCAGGTGGGAGGAGGATACCAGTTCCGGACATTGCCGGAGGTGGCGCCATGGATTTTGTCTCTGCGAAGCATACGGCCCACCCGGCTGAGCAGAGCGGCGCTGGAAACGCTCTCTGTGATAGCTTACAATCAGCCTATAACGAAATCTCGCATCGAGCAGATTCGAGGGGTAGAGTCATCAAGCGCCCTGAAAAGCCTCTTGGAACGAGACCTTGTCGCTGTGTCAGGCAAGCTCGAGGGCCCCGGGCGACCGCTTCTGTATGCGACAACCCAACGTTTTCTGGAGGTCTTTGGCCTCAGGGCGCTTTCGGATTTGCCGCCCTTGCCGGACATTGAAGTCACGGTGGAGGATTAATGCCCTTCGTGAGTCGTCCTATACTGATGCCGCCGCCCTTCCTATTGAGTAGTAGGTGAATCCGAGACTGTGCATCCTCTTGGGATCATAGAGGTTGCGACCGTCGAATATCACTGGTTCGTTGAGAGCAGACTTCAACCGCTCAAAGTCGGGGTAACGAAACTCGTTCCACTCGGTCACGATTATAAGGGCGTCTTGTCCTTCAACGCAGTCGTAGTTACTTGCCGCGTATTCTACCGAGTCGCCGAGGATTCGAGCTGCATTTTCCATGGCCACTGGATCAAACACCCGGACGCATGCGCCGCTTTCGAGAAGAGTCTGGACGACTTCGAGTGACGGGGCGTCTCGTATGTCGTCGGTACGGGGCTTGAAACTCAGGCCCCAAACGCCAAATCTCTTTCCTTTAAGCGACTCTACGCCATAGTGGGCAAAAATTTTCCGACAAAAATGGCGTCGCTGCGTCTTGTTGACTTCCTGAACTGCTTCCAAGAGGAGGAGATTGACCCCGTACTGTTGGCCTGTTCGAGTCAACGCTGCGACATCTTTTGGAAAACACGATCCGCCGTATCCCAGGCCGGCAAACAAGAATTGGCTGCCGATGCGAGGATCCGTCCCAATGCCGGCCCTCACCAGCTCGATGTCAGCGCCCACGATCTCGGCGAGGCGGGACAGCTCATTCATAAAGGATATTTTTGTGGCGAGGAGGCCGTTGGCCGCATATTTCGTCAGTTCAGAGGATTCGATGTTCATGACAAGCATGGGTTTGCCCGTCCTCATAAACGGACTGTACAGCTCTTTCAATATCTCCCCTACCCTCACGTCATCCACGCCAATTACAATCCGATCGGGTTTCATGCAGTCATCGATGGCGTTGCCCTCTTTGAGGAACTCAGGGTTCGACGCGACATCGAAGGGATGAGGCGTGATCTCTGAAATGATTTCTCGTACCTTCTTCGTCGTGCCTACTGGTACGGTGCTTTTGGTCACGATGATTTTATAATTATCCATGGCTTTGGCGATGTTTTGCGCGGCGTCATACACTTGGGTCAAGTCTGCACATCCATTACAGTCCGGCGGCGTACCAACCGCGATGAAGATGATCAGCGACTTCTTGACCGTGAGATCGATTGCGGTGGTAAACGCAAGTCTTTTCTCGGCCAGATTCCTCCTGATGATCTGCTCCAATCCGGGCTCGTAAATGGGGACCTTGCCTTGGCGCAGACCCTCGATCTTTTCTTCGGCTATGTCCATTATGATGACATCGTTTCCCATTTCGGCGAAACATGCGCCCGTAACCAAACCGACGTACCCAGCTCCAATTACTCCAACGTGCATATTCTCTGAACTCCTGAAGACTGAACTTGCGAACAATGGTTTCGAGAGGCGAAGTTCATCTATGGCACAAATAAATCCGGGAAACTACAAAAAAAATTCTGTAATCATGACGGATCCCCTTCATGCGTAGTACAGGAGCTGTTTCTCCAGCTCCCTGATGCGATCCCGTATTTGGGCGGCTTTTTCAAACTCGAGCGCATGGGCGGCTTGGAACATTTCTTCCGTGAGCGCCTGAACAAGACGAGGTATGTCCTCAGGCTTGGTTTCACTCTCAGATGGCGGGGCCGCGTCCACTGTGACGTAGTCCCTCTCAGCCAGGGAGGACAAGATATCGGCGATGTCCTTGCGGATAGTTTCAGGGGTGATGTCATGTTCGATGTTAAAGGCGCGCTGAATTTCTCGCCGTCTGTTAGTCTCTTCAATGGCTTTTTGCATGGACTCTGTGACGTGATCCGCATATAGGATGACCGTCCCGTCCACGTTTCTGGCGGCTCGGCCTGCGGTCTGAATCAGAGAGCGTTCGGACCTCAAAAAACCCTCCTTGTCCGCGTCTAAGACTGCAACCAGGGAGACTTCGGGAATGTCCAGGCCCTCCCTAAGGAGATTTATGCCCACCAGTACGTCGAATTCGCCTCGACGTAAATCTCTAATGATCTCCATTCTCTGTATGGTCTGGATTTCTGAATGTAAATAGCGCACCTTGACGCCGAGACCGGCGTAGTATTCCGTAAGGTCCTCAGCCATTTTTTTCGTCAATGTAGTGACGAGAACTCTTTGACCGAGACTTACCCTTCTGTTTATTTCGTTGAGAAGATCATCGACCTGACCGCTTGCAGGCCGTATTTCTATGACAGGATCCATGAGTCCTGTGGGTCGTATTACCTGTTCTATGACGTGTCCCGACATTTTCAATTCATAGGGGCCTGGCGTGGCAGACACGTAAATGACCTGATTGACCAGCGCCTCAAACTCCTCAAATCGCAGAGGCCTGTTGTCCAAAGCGCTTGGGAGACGAAAACCAAATTCTACGAGGGTCTCCTTTCGTGCGCGATCGCCTCTGAACATCCCGCCGAGCTGTGGTATGCTGACGTGAGATTCGTCGACGAGGAACAGCGAATCTTTAGGAAAATATTCCAAGAGGGTCGGTGGAGGTTCTCCGGGATTCCTGCCGGTGAGGTAGCGTGAATAATTTTCGATGCCGCTGCAATACCCCATTTCTTTCAGCATTTCGACGTCGAACCTCGTTCTTTCCTCGATGCGCTGGGCTTCGATGAAGCGGTTTTGCGATCGAAAATACTCGACCCGTTGCTTCATTTCATCCAAAATCTGATCCACGGATGCCAGGAGCCGAGACCTCTCCGTGACATAGTGGCTTGCAGGATAAATCGCAACTCGATCGAGGGAGCGCAAGACCTTTCCTCGCAAGGGATCTATCTCATAAATGCCGTCCACTTCGTCGCCGAAAAATTCGACCCGAATCGCCAAAGCTTCTTCGTAGGCAGGGAATATTTCTAGTATGTCGCCCCGCACCCTGAATGTTCCTCGATGGAAATCATAGTCGTTTCGCTCGTACTGGATCTCCACCAGTTTTCTGAGCACGTGGTCTCTGTCTGATTCCTGTTTCTGAATGAGGTGCACGAGCATATTCTGATAGGCTTCGGGGGAACCCAAGCCGTAAATACACGAGACTGACGCCACAATTATGACGTCTTTGCGTTCCAAGAGGGACCTGGTGGCCGAATGCCTCATTTTATCGATGGCTTCGTTGATGCTGGAATCTTTTTCGATATAGGTATCGGTTTGTGGGATGTATGCCTCAGGCTGGTAGTAATCATAATACGAAACGAAGTATTCGACCGCATTTTCCGGGAATAGAGATTTGAATTCATTAAACAACTGCGCAGCGAGCGTCTTGTTGGGGGCGAGTACCAACGTAGTCTTTTCGGTTTGAGCGATAACGTTGGCCATGGTATAGGTTTTGCCTGAGCCTGTCACGCCGAGGAGCGTCTGGTGTTTCACCCCGCCGCGCACATTTTCTACAAGCTTCTTGATGGCCTGCGGCTGATCGCCCCGCGGCGTAAAATCTGAAACGAGTTTGAAGATGCCCATAACCTAGTCCTCATACGCACACGTTCGGCCTCATTGAGGCGCCAAGATAATACGCATTATAGACGTCCTCGAAGAAAAGCGCAGATTCATCAGCGACATCCATCAACCATCAATGTGAGCGGAGACCTGCTGGGTCGTCTTTGGCGCTTTCTCATGATAAAAAGGCCATCGCTGCGTCGTCGCGATGGAAGCAAAGCAGTCTCGCGGTGCGCTCCAGAGCAACTACGTGGTCAGCGGCGCGATTTGATCCGCATGGCGGCAAGCTCAGTCAAGAGAGGGCTTCATGATCTTCAGCGAGCGGTGAATATGTCGAATGACCTTTTCGACGTTCAGGAAGCCTTGGGGACGGTCGGAAATGATCATTTGAAAGATTTTGTCCCGAGCGACATAATACTGGACCAGTTGCATGACCTTGCGGCCGTTTTTGTCCTTGAAGGAGCACACGAGATAGCCCTGAGGGCCAGGCATGTCGGGCAATCGCCCCTCTTCTAAGACCCCAGCGTCCTCTGCGCCTTCAGATAGACTTTTTTTGTTGGATTCTACGAGAGCCTGAGGATCGGGAGATTTTTCTTTATTACGCGCCTCCACGAGAACCGCAATGCGCAGAGAGGCCGACGGGTGGGAAAATGACACGTCGTCGGCCGTTCTTTGAGTGCAGCGCATGGATGCAGGATAGTCAAAAGAAAACCTGCCATTTGGATCGACGTATTTCTTGTAAGCCCCTTCCTGAGCCCCATAGGCATTGGTAGTGAAAAAAAATGTCCACAGCAGGGCTCCCAGCGCCAGGGAGAAGACGCCCATCGTCACGATGCAACGACGCGGCCGTGCACACTTAACGATCAGACCATTGATAAACATTCCCACGGTGATCCGTCGCATGTCGCGGCTCGCAAAAGCGCCAGCAAATTCGATGAGGCAACCGCCGTTTCGACAAACAATATCGTTCAGTCTTTAGACGCGAGACAGAACCAGCGAGGCTCTGTCTCGGAAACCCTCTGGGAGAGAAAGCAGCAGATTGCTTAGTCCATGACCT
The DNA here is from genome assembly GCA_964427855.1 of uncultured Syntrophaceae bacterium. Taxonomy (GTDB): domain Bacteria; phylum Desulfobacterota; class Desulfomonilia; order Desulfomonilales; family Desulfomonilaceae; genus JAUPKT01. The sequence goes on along the minus strand of CAYRVH010000012.1, from coordinate 14,704 downwards.
CCATCAACTTTCCGCAGCATGGAGGTATTCTGTCCCCTTTCTTGAGCATGACGTATTTGTTGCACGTCTGACAGTAGCATCGGCAGTCATGATCGACTATGACTTCCGGGTATTCTGGGGCGCCTTGGCCCTGTATGCCCTCTATGGCAAAACGGGCCATGTTATGTTTTGTGGGGATGTATTCGCCAACGGGCACCATCTTCTTGTTGAATCGCGCGCAATCCACCATGAGGCGCCAAAGCGCTTCCAGCTTTGCGGTCTCTTCCCCATTTTCCGGCGTGAATTCAACCAAGTTCTTATCGATTCTAATTTGCATGATTTTTCTCTTTCTCCCTCTGTGTTTGCAGCGGCGGCATTCCCCCCATCCGTTTTTTTGCTCGTTGTGGTCCCTGCTATGCGCTCATGCGGGCTGGTTCAGGCCACACCAACTGCAGCGCATGGGATGGGCATGCTTGTTCACACATACCGCAGCCGACGCAGGCTTTACTGTCGTACAGACCCGCAATGCTTTCGCCATCAATCTCGAACATTGATAGGGCTTGGAACGGGCATACGGCCACGCACACCTCGCACCCCACACAGTCCTCTTTCCACACATACGGTTTAGGCCAATCGGATCTTTTGATTCTTGGCGGTTTGTTGCCCTTGGGGTCTCTTATTGCGCCATAAGGGCAGCCTCGAGCACACACACCGCACTCGATACAGCGACTTGCGTCGATGTTATGAGGTTTTTTGTTCTCCCCAGTAGAAGCGTGAGTCGGGCATGCGCGAGCGCATGTCTGGCATCCTTTGCACTCTTCCGCTATGATTACATAGGCCATTAGAACAGCTCCCTTCGTTCAATGTATTGACTTGCTATCGGGAAAACGATCGCGTCTCGCCGAGAAAGCGGAATACAAGAACCTTACTGCCAAGGAAGGGAGAGTGTCAAGGTTTGGAAGCCGGCGCAAACCTTTTGCCCCCGGAGATGATCGAAAATCTGAATAAGCGGAGGAACCCATCTCCTGTCGCGATATGATTTGGCGGCGCCTCGCGGTCGAGACGGGTTCCGCAACGTCTTCTGTGTGGCTTTTATGAAGATGATTTTACACAGCCTCGACACTCTTTACTGATGGCACCATCTCTTTTAGGATGCGCTCGATCCCCATTTTGAGAGTCATCTGACTCATAGGACATCCCCCACAGGCCCCTTTCAGCCGAAGTTTGACGATGCCATCCTCTGTCACGTCAACGATTTCTGCATCTCCACCGTCAGCTTGGAGCTGCGGCCTTACTGTGTCGAGGGCTGCTTGGATTTTTTCTCTCATGTTGTATGCTCCTTTCGGTACACTTTTCCCAATTATTCGTTAATTGGAAATCTTATTATCATATCACATGCCTGTGTTCCCTACAAAAGTATTCGACTTCTGCCGAAAGATTTACCACGTCGCTTTTACACATTCAATCCTACGACGTCTAAGTCGTCGGCGACACTTCATTTAGTTAAGCTGTCTCTTCTTTCGCTTAGTCGCCAGAGGTCCATCATCCTCAGGACTGCATCGACGGATACGTGTATATCATCAGGCGCCGCGTCATGCGTCTCGAGAGCCTTTCTCGCTGCATCTAGCAGCGCTCTGTTGCAGATGTCTTTTATTTCACCTCCTGTAAACCCTTCGGATGCGCTGCATGCCAATTGCAAATCCCCGCTGAACTTTATCTTGGGGGTATTCAGCCACATGTTGAGCATTTCCATTCTGTCTGAGTCGGTTGGCGGTTTGAGCCTGAGTTCGTGGGAAAACTTTCCGGTTGCGCGCAGGACTGCAGGTACCTGCTGAGAGGACTGAGCAGTGGCTATGACAACGACGGGTTTTCCGGCGATTGTGGTGCTCATTTCCTTGGCGAGCTGATTTGCAATGCGCTCAAGGACTTTCGAGTCAGACCATCCAGTCTCGCTCAGGGCGTCGATTGCGTCAAGCACCACGAGAGTGGGGGCCATTTGACGCGCCTGCTTAAAGATTTCCCTGATATTCTTTTCACTCTCCCCCATGTACTTTGAGAGGAGTTCTGTTCCTGTCAATTCGATGACATTCAAACCGCTTTCCTTAGCGAGAGACCTCGCCATCAATGTCTTCCCCACGCCGGACGGTCCCGTAATAAGCAAGCCTGTGACTTTTTTCACACCGATAGTGGATAAGAAACGATCGTGCTTGAGCGGCCAGATCACGATATCCTTCAGAAAGGTTTTCTCCTTTTCATAGCCTGCGACATGGTTCCAGCCGCAGTCCGCAAGATTAACGTCGAAGACGCGTCCCGAGGCGGGCCGCATGTCTGCCAATGCGCTGTCAAAGTCTTCTTGTTCGACCTTCACCGCATCTAGGAAGTCTTGGGAGAGGGTCTCGTCGGTGTCTTCCAGCCCCGGCAGCACTCGCCTCAAGGCCCGAAATGAAGCCTCGCTGCACAGGGCCTTCAGGTCAGCCCCGACGAAACCGTGGGTTTTCTCAGCGACCTCATCCAGGTTCACATGACCTAACGGCATGTCTCTCGTGTGGATTGCCAGAATTTCTCTTCGTCCATCTCGATCGGGAACTCCTATGAGTATCTCCCGGTCAAACCGTCCGGGTCGCCTCAGCGCAGTATCCAACGTGTTGGGGAGATTGGTGGCCGCAAGCACGATGACGGAGCCTCGATCCTTGAGTCCGTCCATCAAGGCCAAGAGTTGAGCCGTCACCCGGCGTTCTACCTCTCCTTCGGTCGCGTCTCTCCGCGGGGCGAGCGCATCGATTTCGTCTATGAATATGATGGCGGGGCGATTCTGCTGAGCCTCTTCAAAGGCCGCCCTAAGTTTTGCCTCGCTCTCGCCGTAATATTTGTCCATGATTTCGGTTCCGATGATACTTTTGAAGTAACATCCTGTCTCGCTTGCCACCGCTCGGGCGATCAAGGTTTTGCCTGTACCCGAAGGCCCATGAAGCAGCACGCCCCTTGGTGGATCGATGCCCAAATGTCGAAAAATCTCCGGATGCTTCAGAGGCAGCTGAACCACTTCGCGCACTTTTTTGATTGCGTCGTCAAGACCCCCGACGTCAGAAAAAGAGGTATCACTCTTGCTGACGTATTGTCGGCCTTCTGCGTCGATAAATTTAATTGCTGTGGAGCTGACGAGTCTGGATACCTCTTGGGGTTCAACTTCCACGACGGGCAGATGGATGTCTTCGCCGCCTTCAGTGGTGATGTGCAGCGCAGGAAGGTGGTGGAGGATTGTCCCATGACATTTCTCAATGAGGGATCTCAACTGCACGCGTCCTAGAGTTACCCCCTCCGGCACTTGCAGGGTCACGCTCCGGCATGCGCAGCACACCGCCTTGCGAAGCTTGACCTGGGCAAACATGGTTAACCCCAGCCGATCCATGGTATCGTGATCCACGGATATCATGCGCGTATCGATCCACGAGTTCGGGTGAACCTTCGCTTGGAGAAGGCACGAAGGAGACGTCAGCATCTCTACAGGATCGCCCTCTGTCACCTCAAGGAGTTCCATAAATTGTTTTGATATATACACCGCGCCGCTGGTTTGGTGGTCAGATACAACCTTGGTAATCACAAACATGTAGGTAGGGTAAGGATGGCGATGACAATCGCATTCCTCGCGTGAATGCCACTCCCCTGGGAGATGATCTTTGCAATGACATTCCATACGACTTCCCTTTAATTATGCGCGCCGTACGCCTGAGCCTTTAACCATGCCTTGAGATCTTCGGTTATGCCGCACGCCGCGTTTCTACAGCCGTAAAATTCCACCGACTGGTCGATCAAATCTTGCGGGGCTTCTATTTCTTCGAGTACTTCGTAGTCGTGGTGACTTTGTTTTACCAACATAAGCTTTGCGGGTGTCTTCATGGCGTTGATCTTGAAGTATGCGCTCGCTTCATTACACGATTTCGCATGATTTAGGCCGCGAGACCAATTTGTTCCCCACTCGAGATAACGAGTCACCGCCTCGAATGGATGCAGGTCCCAATCTATCAACCTTGCAATTTCCCTGTCTTTCATCACTTCCGTTATGCTTTTCATGGCGTCACCTTCTTTTTCGTCGTTCTATACTACCTTTTTGGATGCGCCAACATTCAGAAGGTTGCCAAAATTCTGGGAGAACTGCGAAGCCAGCGGAGGATGATGCGTACGGGGTGCAGGCGCATCGCTGGTAATGCTCAGAAGCACGCTTGAGAGGGGTTATGGAGATCTATGACGGGCGGCGTTTCATGAGGGCTCCCTTTCAATGTGCACAGAATTATGATATAATCAGTGCGTTAGGTGAATTACCTTCTCGTTGGTTAAGGAGGATGTGTCATGCGGCTGACTGCAAAGGCTTTTGTTTTGTTCGTATTGATGTTGCTTGCCTGTGAACAGGCTCTCGCCGCCGGCTATGAACAACCCCCTCCTCTTCGGCCGCAGAGTTTCCAGAGTGCCGGACAAGTCCACGTTGATACCAGCCTCCTTGCGGCGGTAAAGGAGGCCTCGTTTGCAGATCGTTTCGTCAGTTACCTAGACCAGGCCGCTATTTTGGTGAAGGACATCTTGAATCAATTCGGCCTCGGCGATCACACAAGCAAGTAGCGCGGTTGGTTTGGGCCGTTGGACGGGCGTCTGGTTCACGGCTTACATCAATGTCCTTTTTTGTAGTCTGCGCTGAGCTGAGGAATAACATCATGAAATTGTTCCTAAGATTATTCATTACCTTTGTTTTTATGGCTGCCTCCAGCGTCTTTGCGGCGACCGGCGACTCAATGCAGCAACTGTACACAGAAGGTTTGCAGGCCGTCAAATCCGGCGATGCCGAGAAGGCCGTAGCCCTGTTGAGTCAGGTCATCGCCTTAAACGGTTTAGAGGCGCGCTATTATAACGACAGGGGAGTCGCATACAAGCGATTGGGAGACCTGGAAAAGGCGCTGGCGGACTATACCAAGGCCATCCAGCTAAGGCCAGGTTACGCCCATGCCTTGAACAACAGGGGGCTTGTGTATCTGGAGCAGGGAAAATACGATCTTGCCATCGCTGACTTTTCAGAGGCATTGAAGCATGGGGAACTGCAATCCCGGATTTACACTAACATGGGGCTCGCGAAGGCAAGGCAAGGCGATCATCAAGGGGCGATAAAGGATTTTGACAAGGCCTTTTCGTATCAACCGATGGATCACCGTTCGTTTTTATTCATGGCCGAATCTCTAGAGAAGACAGGCGATGTTGAAAAAGCCTTGCGTACATATCAACTTGCCAGGAACATCCTGAACGATCCCGATGCCCTTGCGACGATCCAGTCGCGCATCAATCAATTGGAGATCCAGAAAGGATTGCGGCCTGGCGATGGAAGAGATTCTCCTCAGAAAATTCAGACCACTGCCACCCCTTCATCCACATCTCATCCATTTCAGCCGCCGGAAAGACCCCAGCCTCAGCGCAGGGAAATAGCGCGGGCCCAGCCCTTTCCCGACGCGGGAATGAAGCCGCAGAAGGCGCCGCAAGATGCCGCCGTCGTCATAGACTCCTGTGAGACCTTGGATGAAGCAAGCCGCAACAAAGCGGTCACAAAATATTCCGGACCCGCGCGTGAGATTTATCGGCAAGGGCAGGATTTTATGGCGAAATCGGATGCGACCAAGGCCCTCATCCGGTTTGAAGACGCCCGTCAACTGGAACGAAGAAACAAGAATGCTTTTGCAGTTGGCTGGTGTGATGTCGAGATAGCGCGCGTCCACACGAGGCTAGGAGATTATGTACGCGCACAGAGGTATTTGCAAGACGCCTTGCGTCTGTTTGAGGCGTTGAAGGCCGATGATCAGGTCGTCTTGACGCTGCTCGAACTCGCTGAGACAAGCAAACATCTTCTGGAGAAAGGTAAGGCATCGTCTTATTATGAAAGAGCTCGAGACAAAGCCGCTGCGCTAGGGTACGAGGCTTTGGCGAAGCAGATTGCAGAGGCAGCCGCCGGCAACAAAATATCGTTTGAGGAGAAAATAGTCCCCAAAGCCACTGTGGCTTCAAAAGATACCCCTCAGGATTACGCTGAAGTGAAGGCCAAAGTTCCAGCCGTCAATGGCAAGGAAATCGCAACACGGCCCCCAGACGCGCAGCCCGCCGCATCTAGTAGGGGAAATTCGCTTCAGCCTCAGAAGCCTTCTGTATCGAAGGCCCCTTACGCGCCCCAAAAGCCTCAAGCTGTGGAAACGACGGTGAAGCCAGAGGGGCCTCGCAGCGAGCATTCAATAGCGGGCGAGGAGACGCCCTTGATCTTCAGATCGCCTCAAAAATTTGGATCAAAAATAGCGCAGACATCCCTTGAAAGGGGAAAAAGGGCTGCAGAGGGCTCGCCGTCATCCGATCGCCCAACTCCCGTCAGAAAAGAAATGTTCGGAGATACCCCCGAAAAAAAAACAGACAAGGCTGGAGGCGAACTGCCTGCACTGCCAGCGGCGCGACATAAAGCGCTGGACCATGAGACTCGACTACCAAAAATGGCGGCATCCACGGCAAAAATGGAAAAACCGACGCCAAAGGAGCCTTCACTCCAGGAAGACCTCATGCTGCTAAGAGAACTCAAGAAGAAGAGCGACGCCCAGCAGATGGTCCCAGTTCTGGAGAGGTTGGGGCGAAGGTATTTCGAGACAGCCAATTTTGAAAAATCGACCCTCGCCTACTCAGCCGCCGTCGATCTGCGCGAGAAATTAGGGATGCCGGATGGCCTAGAGCTTCTGCTCGAGGCCCGCGCCGCGTCGCGAGAAAACCTTGGAAATTTGTCAGACGCGATGGAGGATCTCGTGCGTTCTCTTTATTTACAGCAGAAGCGAGGCGCTCAGCCGGATGGTCATCTCGCGGATCGATTAACAAAGCTCAGCAAAGCCTTGGGCATTGATCGGGATGCAATGATTCACGCATTTCAACTATTGTGGGATTCCCGGGGCAGGAATGACAGCAAAGGGGAGCTTCAGGCCCTTTTGACCCTCGCGGGTGTGTATGACCGCGCAGGGCGTTTTTCTCAGGCCCTTGCCTACTACGATCGCGCGGCTGCGTCAGTAACTGCTAATAAGGCTCAGATACTCGAGAAAATGGGAGACGAACGGCTCGCCGAACAGCAATGGTCCCAGGCCTTGGAGACGCTCCGAAATCTTGATTATTCTGCATACATCCATATTATGAAGCAGTCTAGAATACTCGGCGCGCGGACGCTTCGCTGATCACAGGCCCGGGAGAGGAAAGGCTGCTGCTCGATGCTCAAAAACTTCTTTACCAGCAACGAGTTTGCGACGTTTGTCGTCCTGGTGGCTGCAGCTTCACTGGTTCTGCTTTTCTTGAAGGGCATGGTTGTAGAGACCATCGTTGGAGCGATCGTCCTCGTAATCGCTTTGGGGCTTATCTTTTTTGGGGGACGACAGAAGGACGCTGATCGCGATTGAATTGCACGACCACTTTATTCCCTGTCATTTCGAGCGAAGCGAGAAATCTTAACTCAGGGAGAAAGATTTCTCAGTCGCAAGGCCCCTTCGGAATGACATAGATCTCGAAGCGTGTCACTTCGTTCGAGCTGGGCTCTTTCGAGATGACAAGTGTTGCCCTGCCTTTACTATTGAAGCGGTTTTCGAAAATATTCACCCACCTGGTGATGCAGCCCACGTTCCGCGCAAGATTTCGAGCATCAATATATCGAGGTCGTAAGGGCTTTTTTCCTTGCTTATGAGGCTATTGCTTCTTGTCGATGCGCACGATAGGGCGGCCTTTGCGTATCGTCACGTCTATGATGGTTGTTTCGGCAGATGACACCTTCACGTTGGGAACAACGCGTTTGGACTGCTCGAGGCCTTCAACCAGGGGAAGGAGCACGGTGTATGTTCCCGGAGCAAGACTCATCTCTTGATGGGGATTGAAACTCAGGCTTATCCTCTCGTTCTTGATTTCAACCTTTTCGAAGACTTTGGTCTGGAGGATCTTTGCGTAGCGATGAAAGGCGTGATCCATGTCGGCAGGCCTTTCCATTTCGATAAAGACGCCGCCGGTCCTTTGGGCCAGGGCGGAAAAGCCTTTTTGTCGCTTTTTCCCCAATCCCATGGCTACCACATCCACCGCGAGTCCTTTGGTCGTTTCGGAACTCTCGATGGCCTTGAGCGCCAGTGAGCTGGCGCACGGGGCTGCCGAGCCGCCGGTAATAACAAGAAGTCGCGGTTTGCGACCGGCCCCACCATGAAAATCCCTTTTTACGGCGAATGCGACCGCAGCGCACGGATCTGTGGAACCGCCATGGTCGGCCTTTTCAAGCAGGTCCTTCCACTCCTTAGAGGATGCTGGCGTCCAGTCAATCAAGAGCCGACTCGGACAGGCTTTTGCCGCCTCTTTTTTCTCCTTACCGCCGCACAGGAAGTCTCTCACGGCCATCCGTGATCCGGGATTGAGCCCAGAGGCAAGCTTCTCAATGAATGTGAGGGCAGTTTGAAAACGGCTCGGGTTCCACGATTTGGTCTGGCGCCCCATAGAATGAGAGTCGTCGAGGATCACTGCGAGGTCCCACCGAACCGAGGCGCCCCCGTAATTTTGTATTTTCACTAACACGGATCCTGGCAACTGAAACTTTTCGGACCTGGGGGTGGCTTCCCAGTCAGGGGTATCCTTTTTAGGCGAGGGCAACGTTTGCTTTTGAGGGTGGGGAACGTCTGCAGGAGCAGAAGCGCCACCAGTCTTGGGGTGCAGGCTCTGGGGCGTTGGTGGCTGTTCAGCATCATGCTTGTCTGGCAGGGATTTGCTCTCTTGGGGCTGTGGCGTCTCCTTGCTGAGATTCTTGGCAAGGCGGCTTGGGGAATTGATCTTTGTTTCCACTCCTTGTGGGGATTCAGGCAGAATCAGCGTGGACTTCTCAGGCGGGGTGAACTCGGAGACTGGCGCCAAGAGGCGTGGGAAAAGTGGTGCAGCGCCGTGTTTGGGAGCGCCTCCGGGGTGGCCTGCTGTTCCATAAAAAGGTTGATCCCTATCCACGAACGGATCTGTTTCAGTTTCCGTCCGAGACGGGGAAGCGTGAGGTTGGTCGGGCTGGTCAGAGATGCTTTTTTTGCCGAAGGGGAGCAACTCCTCAGGGACCTCAGAGAAGGCTGGATTGAGCGAGACCAATACGTGACGCAAGGTAAGGTCCTTGGCGTACCGAGTCAGATGGTCCTTTGCTCCGATCAGGGAAATCCCGATGACAATAGTCGTGACAAACACGCCCACCAGCAGACGATACGCGTATCCCCCTTTGGCAGCATTCTTTTCTTTGCCATGACCAGCCCGTGCTGTCGCACGAGAGCCGTGAACTACGGATTCAGACACGCGGCGCCCCCTTGAAGGTCCGGGGAGACAATAAGCCGAATTCTGTTCCCTACCCGGGCGGTAATCATTTATCTAGGACGACGGTTGCCCGCCGCCTCGAGCGACCTACCCGGAAGCCTTGGACGGGCCATCCTCGAGCGCTTCCCTATTTGGTCTTGCTCCGGATGGGGTTTGCCTGGCTTCTCGTGTTACCACGAGAACCGGTGAGCTCTTACCTCACCGTTTCACCCTTACCTTCCCCGTGGGAAGGCGGTTTGCTTTCTGTGGCGCTTTCCTTGGGGTTGCCCCCACCGGGCGTTACCCGGCATCCTGCCCTGCGGAGTTCGGACTTTCCTCCCGCGCCTTTCGACGCCGGCGATTACCTAGTCTCCCCGGACGCCTCGCGTTATATGTCAGCCTCATCAAAAAAGCAAGACTTGATGATTTAATTGAATGCCGTTGAAATCCAAATAATTTTGTTGTATTATACAATCAAGGACTAATATGAAGAGGAAAACCTCCATGACTGATGTGCCAAAAAGTTCGGGCTTTCCTGTCCTGTCAACCGTGGAATTCCTCGTTCTGCTGCTCTTGCCCTTGCTGACCTTCCCACGGGATGCGTTGCCATTGAGTCATCCCCTTCTCAACGACGCGTCGGTGACTCGGACTGCTGATGCGATCATGGAGAGCGCAGAAAGGCCGTTGCAGGAACCCGACCGTGGCGATATCTCGGAAAACCGACGGAGGAGCTACGACTCGCGTCTCGCCCAAACCCTGCCATTTCAGGCCCCCGCGACGCCAGAAATCGAACCCCAGGTCCGCACGATAAAACCGACTCACGGTGACAGGCACAAGGGTGAAGCGCCAGCGGCTGCGCAGAAAGATGAGAAGGCCCTTGCTCCTCCTCCTAAGCCGCACAGTCAGGGTGATGCGACGCAGGAACGATCAGTTGCGCCTGAGAGCAGCGCCGTGAAAAAGAAACGAGCCGTTGTGAAGCCTAAGCCGTCGTCCGCCTCCGAAACAGCCGTGGGGAAAAAGGCGAGCCAGCCCCAAGGGTTCCAACAACCACTCTCCCAGGCCCCCCTGTCAGGGAGCGCTGACTCGTCTTTGTCGCCGCCGCCTTTACCTCCCGCGATGCCCTATACGCCTCCTGCAGGGGTTTACGGCCCCGCGCAGCGGATCACGCCGGCGACGCGGGACGCTTTCTCGGCGCCGAGCCGCCCATCTGCTGGTTTGGCCAAACCCACGCCGTCACAGGGAGGCTTGCCATCAGCTACGGCCGTACAGCCCCAGGGTTCCCTTGACAATTTTGTGCTGGATTCATTTAGGGGCGGCGTCCCCCCAGAAACAGTCCCGCCAGATCAGGCCACAGAGCAGAAGCTACCGCCGTCCTCGCTGTTCGGGCAATTGAGGCAGGACATGAAGCAGCTTGGAGAGGGAATCAAAGAGACTTTTCGGGGTCTCTTGTCATTGCGCTGAAGCGCGTCAGTCAATGGGCTCCAGCCGGGTGTAGGGATCGAGCCACACATTCACGCTCTGATTGAAGAGGGTTGCCCTCAGCCCAATCTGAGCCCCTCGCCTCCTCTTGAGATAAACGCCTTGTACGCCCTCAAGCGGCCCGGATCGCACGATAACCCTCTTGCCTGAGACCAACCCGGGGCTGACAACTCCATCCAGATCGCTGGCCAGGGCCTGCTCGATATTTTCAAGCTCTCGAATAAACTGACGTTGGTCCGGCACTTCGATGACGCGAATCCACTTTTTCGAATCATAGAGCAGACTGTGGCGTCGCCTTTCCAGGGCCATACAGACGTAGCCTCGGAAGAGCGGTACGTCCGTCACCCGAATTCTCCCAAAACATCCTACGCGTTCTCTCTTGCGATACAGAGGTATATAGTAACTTATTCCCCTATTACGCAGATAGGTGGCAATGATTTTTTCACAATTCGTCCTAGTGCGAACCACCCACCAAAGGCCCTCATCTGCTCCAAGGGGCCTTTCTTCGGGATATCTCCGCAAAACGGCATTATCGTATTCCACGCAACAACCCCACCCCAAGAAAACATCGTACCAACATGAAATATCATGATATGTTGCTTTTGACCTTATGATATTTTGCGCGCTTTGGGTCTCCTCGTCATACACACACTGATAACATACAGCGAAAATGTACGTCGAAGCTGCGGCGAAGTCAATCAATCTTTTGCCAGTAGTTTCCCCGTTGTCGGGAGCCCCGGAAGTGAATCACGCGTTGGGCGCGGGGCGCCGCCATGTCATCCTCACGACAGTCGGGATTCATTGTGAGTTTCCTGGATTCCCATTTGTCATGGGCATGACAATCTGACGTATAACCTTTTGGTGACTTCTTTTGAATACGGTTCTAGATTCCAGAAAGCGACAAGCTCCCACCGCCACGTGTTGGTCAAGGTCCTATTTTTTGCCGTTTTGGTCGTTGGGCTTTCACGGCGCGGGCATTGGCCATGCCCTGCTAATCGTCCAGATGCAACGTGGACACAAGGCTCGTAATCCACCTTTTGTGACGGCAGTGATACTTCTGCCGCATCAGCAGCCCCCAGGCCTGAACAATTCTGTTCTTGTTGCAGCGCAGCACACCCCAGCCCCGCCAAGAAATGCCTGTACGAATGACGCGGTCGGCCGAGGAGATTTTGTCGAGGAGTACGAGCTGCCGTCCGTCTCTCTTCAGGAGGAGCAAGGTGTCATGGGGCATGGGAGTGTTAAGCGCCAGCCCTCGGCTTACGAAGCCTCCCGGCGATACGATGGCCTGCTGGAATCGCTTATTCGGGGGAATTTCTGCGTATGGATAGAGGTACCACGCCCCCAACGTCCTATCGTCATACAGCATTCTGATGAGTTCTCGGAGGCCGGCCCACCGCCGGATCACGGCCGCCCTTTTGTGGTAGCTCTCCAAGTCCAGGAACACGAAATTCGTGTGTGATTGCACATCGGGTACCTGGCGGAGAAGACTCCGGACAAGTTCGTTCCTTATCACAGCCGCTTCATTCCAATCCTTACTCAACCCGTAGTGAAACGCGGCCATAAAGCCGATTGCGAGGATAGCTGCGCCCCGAGAAGCAGACTGTATCCTGGGAGTCTTGGGCGCTGCCACCAGTGCTGCAATCAAAATCGCGACGCCGCAGGAGGCAGAAGAATAGATGCGGCTCGCCCAATTAAAATTGAACCAGCTTATATCTCCTTGAGGGAGGAACCCATACATAGCCAAGACGGTTTCCGAGATCTTAGGAATGGACCCGCCATATCCCGCGATCTGATAGGGGAGCAAGCCGAGGAAAAAGAGCACAAGACCAACGATTACCTTGTATGAATCTGAGCTGAGGACGGGAGCGGCCCGATGCGCGTCATCCCCTCGCAAATGGCCGCTCTGGCCCCGAACACAAACCCAGAATAATATAGCCACAAAAATGCCAATCGCCGCAGGCCACAGCTCAGGCAGCATGAGAAACGGCGCAATCAGATAGTGAGGCAGCAAGGCGGTGTATGACAAAAACAGCTCCCCTGGTGGTACCAGATGACGGTGAGCGACCGCGCCGCCGCTCAAAAGGGTGAATCGAACCGCCATGGAGATTCCTAGTCCTAATGCAATACCGCAGGTCAATTTTCCAATGAATGAGCTGTCAAAGGGGTTGGCCCCGTTGTGTTGTCGCGCGGCCGCGGCTAATAAGGGGACGGCGAATATCAGGAGACTTGCGGTTTCGTAGGTTAAGAACGAGAGGACATACAGGATCGCAGGTGCGAACAGCCCTTTCCATGCCAGACCCCCTTTTGACCACTTGAGGAAATAGAACGCGGAGAGCCAGAACAGCAAAATGCTGAGCCTGGCATTGTCAGTGAAAATGATATAGGTCAGGGACGACACCATGGGCAGGAAAAAGACAAAAAAGACAGACGTGATCACGAAGGTGCGATCGCGAGGAAAAGCCAGGACGAGGCACGCGCCCATGAGGATGGAGGCCCCCACCCACAGCAGCAAGGAGGCGATGTGAAAGGCAAGTCGGTTGAACCCAACCAACTCGAACATACTGAGCCAATAAACCCCCTCGAGCGGCCGGAGTAATTCTTTGGCGTATGCCAGGACGGATTCGGGATAGGGAAACCAGTACGCCCAACTGAAAATCCACCAGTCATCGGCGTCGAAACCGATGTCCCCAGAGGTCGCCACGACCACGCCCGAGTAAAGAATCAACACCGCGGCCGCCGGTACTAAGAGCGATTCAGAGGCCCAGCGAGCTTTCATTGACACCTCTTGTGTTTCCGGGGGGAAAGGTCCTTTCTTTTTTACCAAAGCATAATTTGCGTGAAAAGGACAAACGAACGGAATCTTTTTCTAAGGGGCTTGAGTCCCTTGCCAGCTGAGACATCATCGAAAGGCCTCAGCAATTCGCCGAACCTTTTTTCTGGAAGCGCCCCGCGCTTGTTGGTAAAATGTGTACCTGCGGATTGGGAACGCGATGTTGTCTTGGATGAAACTCCAAACCACACACGAAAGGAGACGGAGATGGCGGCAAAAAAGATCCTGATGCTGGTGGGCGACTACGTCGAAGATTATGAGGTTATGGTACCTTTTCAGGCCTTGCTCATGGTAGGACACGTGGTTCATGCGGTCTGTCCTGACAAGAAGGCTGGAGAATTCGTAAGAACCGAAGTGCATGATTTTGAAGGCGATCAGACGTACAGCGAGAAAAGGGGCCACAATTTTACCCTCAACGCGACCTTTGCTGAGGTGAAAGCCCCAGACTACGATGCCCTCGTGATTCCTGGGGGACGCGCGCCCGAATACATACGATTGAACCCCGAGGTGATCAGCATCGTGCAGCATTTTTCTTCGGCAAACAAACCCATCGCAGCCATCTGCCACGGGGCGCAAGTGCTTGCTGCAGCAGGGATACTGAGCGGGAAAGGCTGCACTGCGTATCCGGCTGTAGGGCCGGACGTCCGCTGCGCCGGTGGAAAATGGGTGGAGACTCCCATCGACAAAGCGCACGTGGATGGCAACCTTGTGACCGCGCCGGCATGGCCGGCTCATCCAGACTGGCTTGGGAAATTCCTTGATCTTTTGGGAACCAAAATAGAACTGTGATGCGTGGCCTCGGTCCGTCAAAATGACAAAGGTACGGGGCAAACGCCTGCGCCTTGGGTTCGCGGGACCGCCGCCGAATTACATGGTACGTCCGTCAGCGTCATCACCTCCAAAGAGGGAGTCTAGGAGACTCCCTCATTCCCAAAGCTTTACCCTGGGCTAGCCTGACTTCAGCACATCTTTATTATTATGGTGTTATTTCAGCTTGTGAGGTTTTTTCACGGCACTACATTGCACCGAGTGGTGTGTTCCATGTTTTCCTGGGTGGTATGATCTGTAAGGGTA
>CAYRVH010000011.1:62186-68190 GCA_964427855.1 uncultured Syntrophaceae bacterium | reverse complement strand
AATTGCTCGAGGATACGATCCTGCGGCGACTCGAAAAAAAAAAGAAAAACTTTCACGCCAGCCTTCGCTGCCGATTCTAACACATCGGGATACTGATAAATCTCTATACGCGATTGTACGATGAAACTCTTGTGAATCCCTTCTGCCGTAATACGATCGCATATCTGTTTGGCGCGGCGGGGATTGACAAAAAAGTTTTCGTCTGCAATCAGGACTATCTGAGCTGTTACCTGACGAAGCTCTTCCATCACTGATTCAATGGAACGAGCAGAATAAGTCCTTTTCTGTCCGAGAGGATTGAGATTAAAGGTGCAAAATTTGCAATTATAAGGGCACCCGCGGGAGGTCAAAATGATGTCGAACTCCTGCCCGCGAAGGGCGTAGCCGCCGATGTTCATGTGATAGCGCTGCGACCTGAGATTTCGGTCGGGAAACCGATAGACATCTACTTCGGGCAAGGGCCTGTTGGGGTTGTGTACCACCCCTTCCTGAGATCGATAAGATATGCCCTTAATGAGCTCTCGCGGCCTGCCTTGAGCTATCTCTACGACGCTCTCTTCGCCTTCGCCTCGCACCACGACGTCCACGTGCGGACAAGCCTCGAAGATGGCTTCTACGTTATCTGTGGCCTGTTTCCCTCCGACCACGGTGACCACGTGATGAGGCAAGGTATTGACGAGTTGACAAACCTCCGAGAAGTGGTACTCCCAGTTGATGCTGATGCACAGTAAATCTATGTTCTCTGCGATAAAAGACTGCAACGCGGCAGGTTCTCTAAGCGGACCGGGGAGCCTAAGATCGACAAAGGTCACCCTCTCCACGACGCCCCTCAAGGCTGCTGCTATGTACTCCAATCCTACGGGCGGAAATATTGCGAGACCCAATGATCCGGAGTGGCTATCTCTGTAATAGGGGTGCAAACAGAGCGCATGTTTGTATCGGGCGCTCAAGATGCTTCTGTCCTCTCGCCGCGTACCCTCACTACGGCTTTCCTTTGGAGGCGTGAGTCTCCCTGTTCGGAATGATCCTCATCACCAAGCTGTTGTCTTGTACCTCGATGCTCACCCCTGATTCAACAGCCTTTGGAACGGATCCTAACTTGAGATCGTACTGGGCGTTAAATACCTCCAGGACTCGCTCTTTACCCAAGATCTCTCGCATGTGGAGCCGAATTTCCACCAGCACCCCCTTGTCATCAAAACGGTAGGTGGCATAGCGAAAAAGGTCATCCCCGCGGATGATTTCGCCGATTTGTCCTCCCAATTCATCATAGGAGAAATGGCGCGGACTTTTCTTTAACAGCTCCAAAACCTGGTTCTTCTCCATTCCCAACTTAATATCTCTGAAGCCTTCGGGGATCTTTGCCGACGCCAATGTAGCCATGCCCAACATCAGAAGCATGCACACCACCACCCCACCAAAGACCTTGGTCTTACCGTAGCTCATGCAGTCCTCCTGTTTCATGCGTATGACGTGATAATACTAAAATATTGACGAGTTGCAAAGTCTAAAGTTGCGTTTCTCTCATTCCAAGATGGTATTATTTTTTAATGTAGTCACCCATGAGGGCAAAACAAAAGAAACTTTTGACCTTCACAAGTGTCCCTCACCTACAACGTGAAAGATATGACCCTGACGGGTCTTGGAACTGATACAACTCAAATGGGGTGACAGCAGCATCCCCATGACACTCACCCCAATAGAGAAATACCTCGCGGCTGCCCGCATGGCGAGCCGCGAGAAACGAGATCCCTTGCTGCCTGGCGCCATGCGGACGAAGACAGCAAAGAGATCCGCTCACCCATGGAGAATCGTCAATGAAAACATGCTGCAGAATAACGGCGTCGGTAGCGATGCTGGTGGTGTTTTTTGCCCTGAACAATGCTCACGGCTTTAACGGCTTTGGAGACAAAGGTGGGGGCAGGGAGGACACTCGCCGGGAACACAGCGGCGGGACGCCCAGCGGATCCCCTACACTCCATCAACCCCCCATTAACACCCACGGTTCGGAGAGGCCTTCTGCGCCGCATGGTGGGGGATATACCAAGCCCGTTACTCCGGAACAGCGGCACGCCCCGAAAGTCGATGCCGTGAAGGCGCAACCAGTTCAAAAACCGGCCGAGGGGTACGCCGAGCCCACAGCGATCCAGGAAAGGCTCCGTATCAAGCCCCAAGCGGTAAAGCCGCTTCAGGATACGCGGCCTCCCAAGCAGCAGACGCTCCCACAAGAACCAAGACGCGGCGCGCCCCCAGCAATGGGACAGCCTCCCTCAGGCCATCCCGTACACCCAGGCCAAGGGCAGCACGCCATGCCTGGCGCACAAGGATTGCCGACCCACGGTGTTCAACCTCAGCGTGGTCAAGGACATAAACTGACGCCTGAACAGGTTCGAAACTTTCTCAAGCTCCCGAAGACGGATGTGGGCGGCTCGAAGCCCGATCTTGGCAAGCTCGGACCCGGGGCCGTAGGGGTGGCTGCAGGCGCCATCGCCTTGGACCACTTCCTGAACAAAGACAAGCCTCGTCAACACGGGCCCGAAGGGAGCGCGGCCTACTATCCCGGCAAAGGCCCTCGTACACATGACGCGTCTCAAAACGACGCCGGGCGCATACGAGAAACCTACACCCACCGCTACCAGCAGATCTTTGATGAGCCGTGGATGATGCATCATACGAACCTCAAACCTTACTATTGGCACAGCCACGTGTGGCCCCATCAGCCATGGAATTATTGGTGGCGGCCGGCAACATGGGGGTTGTTGACGTCGTGGATTTCCTGGAACTGGGCGCCCGCACTCTACTATGACTACGGCAACAACCTCTACTACGACAATGGCTACGTCATCTTGAATGGCCAACGTCTGTGTCGCGGTGATGAATATTACAACCGGGCAGCGAGGATCGTGTCAAATATTCCTGCCGTGCGTGACGATCCGTACCAATGGATGCCCTTGGGGGTCTTCGCCCTTAAACCCGCTGCCGGCGAAGCATCCGACATGATTCTGCAAATGGCAGTCAATAAAGATGGCATCATCGAGGGCACGTACTACAACGCCACCAACGACGCGGCAAAACCCATACGCGGCATCGTGGAAAAAAAGACCCAGCGAGCAATATGGACCTTCGCCGACGATCAGGATCATTCTGTCATTCTGGAAACAGGGCTGTACAATCTCACCCTGGATGAGACCAAGGTTTTGGTACACCTTGGGAAATATCGCACCGAAGAGTGGGTGCTTGTTCGACTTCAAGAGCCCCCCGCGTGATGAACTGGTAACTTTAGGAAATGAGTACATCCTTTCAAGATATCATGCCATATCTGAAATAGTAGCGCTCCTCAACGGGCAGAGACTGTAAATAGGCTCTTGTTTTTTTTAGCCATTTTGGTATAATATGACTACACATTTATCAGTAGGAGTACTCACATGCGGTCTCTACTCGTTGCAGTAGTGATGGTCATTATTGCGAGCGCGGCTATGCCCAACAGCGCGAGCGCCGTCGGCTATTATCGCGTCGGGGAACCCCCGGCATGCTCATCGCTCGTGGCAAGGGGATTAGTCCCTGACACGGTGAATCAACTCACCGAGGCCTTTCCACTACATTATGTCGCATCTGCGCTGGACAGCATAGCGGTCGACGTCAGATCCTTCCTCGAGCAAATGGCGCAGAAGCCGGAGGCTGAGGTCGTGGCGGCCGCTCCCACGAAGTCCGAGGCCGCGGCCGAAATAGATCAGCCTGCGCCAGCCAAGCCTGCTCCCACGGCCGCCAAGGTTCAAAAGAAGCCCGTGCCGGTCCCAAAGGTCACAAAGGACAAAAACACGCCGGTAAAGACCACGGCCAAGAAGAAAACGACGACCACCAAACCAAAAACGCCGCCAAAACCTGAGCCTGCGCAGTAGTCGGATTTGCCCGCGTGGGGCGCCCCGTTCAGTTCGGCAGGGACGCATCCCCCCCAGCGGCATGACGAAGAAGAGAAGCATCTTCGTCAGGGCGTTTGTGCTCTGACGAAGATGCACAGCTATTGATGCCTTCTTGCAGGCGCCGACCTCTATTGTGCCTCGAGGGTTTGCGACGCCACTTCCGTTGCAGCCAGAAACCTTGTTCAGGCTTGGTCCGCAACCAGGCTTCAAATACGTTATGAAACTGCTGGCTCACAGTGATGAGGTCTTGCCTCTGCTCGCCGGTGAGTTGTAATCTAATTTCCTCGCCAAAAATGCTGTGATAACGGCCGTCATCAAGGCGGTATGTGCAGAGCGGGATGACGCGAGCTTCGCCGTCAATTGCCATTCGGGCAAATATTTCGTTAGCCGGCGCGGGCGACCCAAAAAAGTCCACGAATATGCCTCGTTCAGCGTCGCCTCGCTGATCGCCGAGGAATGCCACCATCTCTCCTTCTCGAAGGGCTTGTATCAGCTTCTTGGCCACCCCTTTGTGTGGAAAAGTTCGTATGCCTGTTTTTTCGTAATCGCCGCCGCCTCGGCTAAAAAAGTATCGGGAAAGAAAAGGATTCTTTAGGCCTGTCACGATGAGGTTTGTCCGCATCCCGAGGAACATCGTGGTCGCGGCGCTGACTTCGAAACAGCCAAAATGGGAGGTCATGAGGCATATGCCGTGCTGACCTGGCATCATGATAAGGTCGTAAGGGAGTTTGCCATCAATGATAATCCTCGAGCTCATATCTTTCTGCGTCCATGTCCGGATGCGAAAGAATTCTACAGCCAATTGGCCCAGATGCTCGAAGCTTTTGAGCGCAGTCAGTCGTATCCACGAGTACGGCCTTTCTTTCCCAAATGCGATGGTCAAGTTTTCAATCGCAGCGCCTCGCCTATCGCGAAACAAAATAAACATCAACCTGCCAGAAACCTTGCCCATGGCCATGGCGAATTTCTCAGGGATGATACAGAGGATGATCTCGATAAGGCGGACGAGCAAGAACACCACGTAATCGATGAACAGAGAGAATTTCATGTCATTCCTTTTCGCGAATCATTTTTTTTGTCCTCCATCGGACTTCCGGCGCGTCGAGGGACGGTGACGGGTTTGCTGGGAGGTACGTGCACGGTGTGGCAATGGGTGGAAGTCAATTTCGCAACACCAAGGTGAATGCGCTGATGCCTTCTTTCACTTTAAGATGTCTCACGAGCTCTTCAGCTGATTTCTCGTTGGAAAAACTCCCCAGATAGAGTCGATAGATGATACCCGTCTTTGGCCTTGCCACAGGCTTGAGCGCGACCTGATAGCCCCGCGCCTTCCACTTTGCAGCCCACTCCTGGGCGATGCCCGGTTGGGTGAACGCACCGACCTGCACCGTGTACACGGGGGAGCCTTTTTGCGGTTCGGGGAGCGACCGTTCGTAGGACTGGCTGTTGGCGCCCGCCGTGCTGAGCTTGGCGTCGGGCCTGGCCGAGCTCTCTTGGGCCTTGGCCGTGGTATTTGGCCGGTCGGCGCCCGCCTCGCCATGTCCTGGCTCCTTCAAGGGCAGCTCTTCTTTTTCTTCTGGTCGCACAGCAACGTCCGACGGAACTGACAAGCGTCTGTAAAACGTCATTTCAGGCGCGGTCTTGCAGCTCTCTATTCGAGAGGCGCTGACACTGGTTTTTTCTTGGTCCGCAGGGGCGATTCCATCCCCCGCATTCGACGACTTTCCGAAAAGCTTCATGGAAACGGCAGGATGGCGGATAAGATAAAGATCAGCGCCCGCAAACGCGAGCATCGTCAAGATCGAGCAGAGCACTGCAACAGCCAGCCACCCATTCTTGACGGGTCTCAATTCTTCGCCAAGATTCGGAGACGATGTTGCTTTGTTTCCTCTCGGCACACCATACCTCAACTATGCGGCAATGCACGCGTCTGTCACATGCGATGTGGCGCCGTTACCCCCAGTATCCCAAGACCATTTGCGACCACTTGTCTCACCGCCTCGACCAAGAATAGCCTTGCATTCCGCAAGGGCGCCTCCTCAGTCAACACCCTATTGTCGTGATAGTAGGCGTGAAAACGCGTT
>CAYRVH010000011.1:56153-62165 GCA_964427855.1 uncultured Syntrophaceae bacterium | reverse complement strand
CAGGCGATGCGGTTCCAGCGCCGCGGCAGCGTCAGCAAGCATGTCAGGGTAATCCGCCAATTGTTTCATAATCTTCCGCTCTTCCGGCAGCGTCAACAAGGTCAAATCCACGTCCGACATGTCGATGGGGATGCCCCGCTCCGCCGCAATACGAAATATTGCAGATACCCGGGCGTGCGCGTACTGCACGTAATACACGGGGTTGTCTTTGGACTGTTTTTTCGCCAAGTCAAGATCGAAATCGAGATGGCTGTCGCAGCGCTTGGTGAGGAAAAAAAACCGCGCAGCGTCACTGCCAACCTCGTCCAAGACTTCTCGAAGTGTGACAAATTCCCCGGAGCGGGTTGACATGGATCTCTTTTCTCCATCCCGGATAAGGTTCACAAACTGCACGAACAGTACCTTGAGTATTGTGGGTGGATAGCCGAGAGCTTCTATGGCGGCTGTTACCCGGGGCGCATACCCATGGTGATCAGAGCCCCAAATATCCACCAACTGACCATAGCCGCGCTCCAATTTCTCCAGGTGATATGCGGTATCCGCAGCAAAATAGGTGGGTTCCCCGGACGCACGTACTAAGACACGGTCTGTCTCGTCCTCCTCGCTTTCCATACGGAACCAAACCGCGCCATCTCTTACTTCCGTCTTGCCTCGCGACGAAAGGATGTCCAAGGCAGACGCAATCTTCCCCGATTCGTGGAGTGTCTTTTCATGAAAGTAGTCGTCATGGGTCACGGCAAAGAGCGAAAGGTCCTCTTTGATTCCATCGAGAATCCTCGCGCCGGCAAACTCAGACGCGATCATCAGGGCTTCTTCTTCAGGCAAGTCCCGCAATCTCTTGCCATAGGGCGTTTCCAAAAATTCCTTGGCGATATCTCTGATATATGCCCCCTTGTAATGGTCTTCAGGAAAGTCGATGGTCTCGCCCAGTAGTTCCCGAGCCCTCAAGAGCACGGACCTACCTAGTATTTTCATTTGATTCCCCGCATCATTCACATAGTACTCGGTGTGCACCGTGTACCCGCAGGTGCGGAGAAGCCTGGCCAGCGAGTCGCCTATTGCAGCACCACGACCATGGCCTACGTGGAGGGGACCAGTGGGATTCGCGCTCACGAATTCGATAAGCACAGCCTTATCCGAACCCAAGGAGGCCTTCCCGTAATTCTCTTTTTGATCATGGATGACGCGCAACGCATTTTCCCACACGTTGGGAGACAAGAAAAAATTGATGAAGCCCGGCCCTGCGATCTCACATGCGGCTATGTCGTCTGACGCCCCCTGTAACCGCGATACGATCTCTCTGGCGATCTCAGCCGGCTGTTTGCCGAGCATCTTGGCCATGACAAGGGCAGCATTGGTGGAATAATCGCCAAACCGCTCTTCCTTTGTGCGAGACACTTCAATTCTGGCAGAAACGTCGTCATACTCGTTTCCGCCCTGTACGACTCCGGAAATGGCCTCCCGGAGCATGTTCCTAAGCGCTTCTTTCATAAGATTGCCTGTCCAACTACTTGTCTTTTTTTTCGGGGCTGTCCTCATCGGGGGGAGGCGGCAGGGTAAGATCTCTCACGAAGTCAGGGCAACGCTTGCCTGGCGAGCTGGCCACGTTAAATTTTTTGTTGCAGGTTTGCCGCCATGCACATACAACACATATACTTTTATCGTTTTCCATCGATGTATGCCTCTACCTGCGAAACATTTATCAATTCTAAGGGTTACGGTCAAGGTCTTTTGAGGCGGTTGAGCAGCCGGTGCCGATAGTTGCACTTGAAACAAGAAGGTTTTAATGTTAGACCGTAGTATGGAGAGACTGACACATGGCAATTCACAACGTTGAAGAAATCTATCTTGTCCCCGGCGAAAGCGCTCATTATGTCGTGACAATGGGACCAGACAGCAACATGCGAGTCGCGTTGTTCGTGCGCCCGATGGAACCCCTCGTCCCCCACATTCTCGGTGGCAGGCTCGATCACAGAGCCGGTCTCATCAAATTCAACGACGTCCTCCTTGTCCTTACGATGTTGAGGACTCCGGACGAACACCAGGAAATCTTCGACCTGTGGTGGAATTATCATTCAAAGAACGGTCCCGCTGAATTTCAAATGCTCGCCGAACAGGAAAGCCTCCCCATATTTTTCTGCCTCGAGGATGGAAAGAAGGAAGTCATCGAAATCGACAACGCCTTTCAAAAGTTCTTCTCGCAGCTCGTTCACGTCATGGAACGCACTGATCCATGGACTGAGGTGGCGTTCGAGAGAGCTTTGCGGGGATTTTGCGCACAAGCCTATCCTCGACAGCAACTGTGGGAATCAATGGAACTACGCCACGAGGAACCGTCGGATGCAGCCCCAGACAACCGCGGCTTGCAACACTACCAGGGCATTATTCCAGAAGAGCTGCGCGCCTACTACACCTACGTGGCAGACCAGGGCCACTGCATAAAAATTATTCCCAGCATGCTGGAGGAAAGCGCACGGAGCGGCAATCCCGACGAGTATCTCCACGCCGCGCCGGTGAAAACAGTTCTTCGCTGCGGCATCCGGTGGATCAAAGGCTATCCCGTCGCGCCCATTCCCTTTATCCCCGGCCACGGCCTCGCAGTACCACCTGACGACATAGAATTATAAGAGGCACGTCTGGGAGAAACCGAGCGCTCAAAACGGCTGCACCAGCGTCGCCAGCGCCTGCACCATATCGGTCCCGGAATTTGAATTGTGAAGCTCATCGCCTCTCCCCCACATGTTTCCATTTGAAAGATGGCGCCACTGAATGCCAAAGGCCAACAAAGACTTGTCCGTGAGCTTCCGCTCAAGCCCTAGTCCCCCGAGCAGGGACCAGTTGAAGCGAGACCCCGAATTCCGGTATGTCTCCGACACGTAACTGATCCCCATACCGCATTCTCCATACGGAATCATGCCGAGGAATGCGCCGGGAAAAACGAACCGGCCTTTCGGCACCCAGCCTACTTCATACCCGTCGCGAAAATTCAGGCGTTTGGCACGCTCTACGTTGCCTTCGTAATACAACACGTAGGACGCCATCATAGAAAAATGCAATTCGGCAACGGTCGGCCCCAACGACTCCAGGGTGCGCGAACGAGCGAGGCTCTTGCTCACCTCCAACGTCGCGTAATCCAGGTTCGTCGAGGTGCCGAAGGTCTTCCCGTACGCAACCTTGACAAGATAGTCAGACATCGGTTGATTTGCGGGTAGAGTGGAGGAGGAGAGCTCTTTTAGGAAATTCGAAAAAGAATCGTCCCCCGTCCTGAAGGATGAGAGGGAGGCATACTGCGCTGATGAACCGTTTTGTCCGCATTCACCACTCGAGACAACGATGCAAAGTGAAATGCAGACGAGGCTATACACACAAACCCGCGAGCGATAACCAACAGCCACAACCGTCTCCTTCACTACAAAAAGCAGTTCAGAGGAACTCCACGGTGGAGCTGGCTATCATTGCAAAACGTCCATGTCAAGAAAAAAGTGAAATTAACTGCTTGTAGAAGATAGCAATACTTTAGTGGATATTAAGATAGATAAACACGAATACTTCTAGAATGACATATTGAATATTATATATATTTTCTATCCTTCTGAGAGGATAGGAACCGTGCGCAACAACGGGCGTCCGCATCCTTGACACTCAAAGCTTTGATTGGTATCTCACAGCATGGGATCGTCCTTGGAATCACTGCATGTGCGTATCTGAGGGGCCTGTGTTCACGTTCAAAGGGCTGATGAAAAAGGCGAAACAACCTTGTGGCGGTGGTTAAAAAGTAAGCTCCGACGAGATCAAGGGCCGACCGAACTCCAGCAAGTCATAGAGCAAAGCGAGGAGAAAGGGCTTATCGATCATGAAGAAGGGGACATGATCGAGGGCATATTCGAGCTCAGGCAGACCGTTGCACGCGAGATCATGATCCCTCGAACCAGCATCGTAGCTGTTCCCTCCAATTGCACGCTCGAGCACCTCCTCACCACCATTATCGAATCAGGCCATTCCCGCATCCCCGTGTATGAAGAAAATGTTGACCACGTCGTGGGGATACTCAACGCCAAGGATTTGCTGCCTTTATGGCTCGAAAACTGCCGAGACCTCGACCTCTCTGCCATAACCCGAGAACCCTATTTTGTGCCCGAAACCAAAAGGATCAATGACCTGTTAAATGAACTGCGCGCAAAAAAATCTCATCTGGCTATTATTGTGGATGAATACGGGGGTACATCCGGCATCGTCACCATAGAGGACATTATCGAAGAGATTATAGGAGAGATACGCGACGAACACGATGTGGAGGAGGAGGCTTTTGTCGTCCAGGATGACAGGACGACGCTGGTGAGCGCCGTGGTGAATCTTGACGATTTCGAAGAGCGTTTTGGGGTCGCCGTGCCCAGGGAGGGGTATGACACATTAGGGGGGTTTATCATTCACCATCTCGGACGTGTGCCACTGCGTGGAGAGGAACTCACCCTGGAAGATCTGCGCCTGCAGATACATAGCGCAGACCCGAAACGCATCACACGAGTGCTCGTGACTCGCATCCCTGCGCAGGACGAGGAACCTGCTCGTGACGCCTCGGGGCATGGTTCATGATCCGCAATCTTGGTGCGGCGGCAGCAGGCGGTCTGCTCCTCGCACTGAGCTTCCCCACATGGGGGCTTTTTTTTACCGCATGGGTGTCGTTTGTTCCTCTTTTCTTTGCCGTCCAATCTGACCCTCGCCTTCATGCCGCCGCATTTTATGGGGGACTGTTTCACGCAACCTTTACCCTCGTTGACGTCGTATGGATCCACAAGGCTCTTGTGGTTCATGGCCATGTGAATTGGTTTTTAGCCGCAATGGTCTTTTTGGGTCTGGTCGCGTTTCTGTCGGTCTTTGGCGCCGGTTTTGGTATTGCGCTGGCCTACGGCCGGAACAAAGGGCTGCCTTTCTATGCGACCGCGCCCCTAATGTGGACCGGCGTGGAGTACGCCAAGACGTACTTGTTTTCGGGTTTCCCGTGGGACCTGGTCGGGTATTCCCAGGTCTCTCTCAGAACCCTTCTTCAGTTAGTTGATATAACAGGGATCTACGGCGTCTCTTTCCTTGTCGTAGCAGTAAGCACGGCCATCTGGGGGCTCATACAGTCTTTATTCTTTGGGAGGCCTTTGCGTCGAGGGGTCTTGATCTACTGCGTAGTTACATGCTGCGCCGCATACATATACGGTTCATTAAGACTAGAGCAGGTCCAAAGACGTCAATCGACCGCGCCCACGTTTGCCGTCGGCGTACTCCAAGGCAACATAGCCCAAGAAGTGAAGTGGGAGCGATCTGCCATGGAGCGCAGCTTCGCCACGTATGAACGCTTGGCCCTGGAAGCGAAAGAAAAGGGCGCCAAACTAATCATTTGGCCGGAGACTAGCGTCCCCGCGCTGGTAGCTTCGAAGGAGCACGAATGGCGACGGGTTCTACACATCTCGGAGAGGGTAGAAGTCCCAATGCTCGTCGGCGCGCCATCCTACAAGGAAAACGAAGGCAAGACCTCCTATTACAACAGCGCCTTTCTCGTTGCCGACGGCATGCTGCGATTCCGATATGACAAAATCCATCTCGTACCCTTTGGAGAATACATGCCGTTGGATTGGCTGATACCCCTCGGATCAGGCATTGCGGTCCTCGAGGCAGATTACTCCCCGGGGAAGACCATGACGGTGATGAAGCCGCCGAGCGGACCGGCGTTGGGTGTTCTGATTTGTTATGAAGCCATCTTCCCCGCCATGTCGCGTGCGGCCATCGCCAACGGAGCTGAACTTCTGGTCAACATCGTCAATGACGGTTGGTTCGCAGGTACTGCAGCCCCATATCAACATCTCGCCATGGCCGGCGTCCGCAGCATCGAAAACCGCGCGCCCTTGGTTCGAGCGACAAATACGGGTATCAGCGCAATCTTCGATGCCGCAGGAAGCATGACGGGGGCCATCCCATGGGATACCTGCGGCGTGCTTGTGTCCGATGTCCCTGTCGGGCCTCCTT
>CAYRVH010000011.1:45100-56125 GCA_964427855.1 uncultured Syntrophaceae bacterium | reverse complement strand
TATGGCGACATTTTCGCCCTGGTCTGTGCTACTCTGTCATTGGCTATGATTATATGTGCTGCAAAATGGGCGAAATGAACCAAAACCAAACCTCCCCCCTTGTCAGGCGCAAGGAGAACCGTACATGAACCCAAGGACCAAGAAAACCCTCGTGCGAGCGCTGGCAGGGATTGCCTTTTTCTGTCTCTTGCTGTGGATCATGCAGGCCCTTGAACCAGTCACCACCGTGCTGCTGATCTCCTTTCTGATGGCCTACATCTTGGATCCCTTGGTCACGAGACTGGAATCATTTCACGTGCGGCGGTCGATTTCGTCGATGTGCATCATTCTCGCCCTGCTGCTGTTCTTTGGCCTCTTACTGCTCGGCCTTATACCGGCCGTGGCTCGTGAATTGGCTGAATTTGCCCAACGCGCCCCACGGTATATCAAGGACTTCATGCAATTTCTACTCGCTGCGGCTGAACGGTTTGACGTGCAGGTCCCTCAGGACTGGAACGAAATGAGCCAGTTTGTCATAGAGAAGACACGCACAATTCTGCCCAACGCCCTCGAGCCTTTGAAAAGCCTTGCATCATCGCTCTTCAAATCCGTTTTTAGCGTGGTTGGTACGATCGTGCACGTGGTTTTAGTACCGATCGTCGCCTACTATCTTTTGGTGGAATTTCAGGAAATACGCGGCGGCATTTCAGACCTCATTCCCCCGTATGTACGGGAGCCTCTCATGACGAAGTTGCAAGAAATAGACAGAATTTTATCAGCATTTGTCCGAGGACAAATAACCATCGCCCTGATTTTGGCCATGCTGTACAGCATCGGGTTCTTGGTCATTGGCATCGATTTGGCCTTGGTGTTGGGGATCCTCTCCGGCTTGCTCTGGATCATTCCTTATTTGGGCACCCTTTTTGCGCTGGCCTCTGGATCAATCATGGCCTACGCGAAGTATGGGGACTTGATCCACATCGTGTACATCGTCGCATGGATATCTGTCGTGCAATTGGCGGAATCGTATATTTTGACGCCAAAAATCGTAGGCAAGGCGGTGGGGTTGCATCCTGTGGTGTACATCCTCGCATTGATTGTGGGCGCGAGTCTCTTCGGCTTCATCGGTCTGCTCATAGCCATTCCCGTGACGGCCATTGCCAAGGTCTTTCTCGGATCTCTGATCAACATGTACAGAAACTCCTATCTTTTCAGCGATGCCAATAGCAGAGACAATGGACACAAGTCTGACCAACCTTGAAAAAACAGCTCGTGAAAGATAGTCCAGCAGAGCAGGGCGATGATTCCCGCCAACATGATGTTGCGCGATCCACTGGAGAAAACGTAACAGGCGTACTGTTCGTCGTAGCCACTCCCATCGGCAACCTCGACGACATGACGTTTCGTGCGGTGGACGTCCTCAAAAGGGTTGATTTCATCGCATGTGAGGATACCAGACGCAGCCGCATCCTCCTCGAGAAGTTCCAGATTAAGACCAAGTGCGTGAGTGTTCATCGCTTTACCGAACGCAAGAAAGCGGACAAAATCATTCAAAGAATAATTCAAGGGGAATCTTGGGCCCTGATCTGCGACGCGGGCACGCCGGCCGTATCGGATCCGGGCGTGCTGCTTGTCAACGAGGCGCACCATGCAGGGATCAGAGTCGTTCCGATCCCCGGCCCTTCCTCAGTCATGGCTGCATTGTCCGCCTCAGGCGTCGATTGTTCCACGTTCGTGTTCAGGGGATTTATCCCTAGGAAAGTCAGGGAGCGCCTGGCTTTTTTTGAAGACATACGTCAAGACCCTCGGCCTGCGGTGATGTTTGAATCGCCGAAGCGGATCGCAGCGTCTCTGCGTATAGCGCATGAGACGCTCGGCGCCAGACCGCTGGTCCTCGCTAGAGAACTCACCAAGGTGCACGAGGAGATTCTCCGGGGCGCGGCGGCCCGCATAGCGGAAGAGCTGGCCCGACGCGAATCAGTGCAGGGGGAAATCTGTCTTGTCGTAGGGCCGGGGCCTCTTCGGTCCGACGAGGTTGATTATCGGCTGGCAGTACGTGAGTTGATGGAAGAGGGGTTCACGGGAAAGGGGCTCGCCCGCGAGGCCCTGCGACGTTATGGGATCAAGAAATCAATTGCGTACAGGATGTTTCTCGAATTGAACGGCGGGAAACAGACATAAACAAAGGGCACCGTCAAAACGATCGGCGCCTCGCACTCAACCTCGGGGGCTGTTGTGTCGTCGTTTTACGCTTGCTCGAAATTTCTTTGGCAATGAGGCGCTCCTCGTCGTGATACCCACGAGTGTATGCGACCTTCGAAATCACATGATTTTCGTTCTCCTGCCTTCATATAGCGACTTCCGAAAGTACTCGCTCACTCGATGATGAAGACCTCATGCCGACAGAAATGTGCGGAACCTCATGCAGCTTTAATCGTTTTGAAAAGAAATCACGAAATGGCCGCATGTCAGATTGTCCTTCCCATGAAAATGCGAATCCAGAGCACTTCGTATGGATCCACACTTTCGTGAGGATGACGTAATGACGGGAAAGGCCCCCAATTTGTGAGGAATTGTGAGAATGCCTGTAAAAAATCTCGTTCCGTTGTACAAAGAAGCCAGATCAGCTAGGACGCCACCAATCTCTCAGCATTCATAGGACCTTAACTCAACATGAAGAAGTGGACAAATCATTTGCTACAAAACCGGACGTTTCTATTTGTCACTAACAGGCACGGAATGAACTTTTTAGCGCGGAAAATGACACCCTGCCGAGAGGTTATTTGGGTCAGCAATCGGGGCTTAGGTACGGGTACCGGCATAGGTCTTGTGCGGGGTCTTGTACCCGACATCCTGCCGTCTACCTCCCCATCTTCTTCCTGATCTCCTGCAAGGGAATGCGAACGCAGAAAGGCCGGCCGTGGGGACATACCGGCGGAGATTTCAGTGAATCCAGTTGCGATAAGAGCGACCTGATTTCAAGCGGTTCCAATGCATCCGTCTCCTTTACCGATGCGTGGCATGCGATACGCTTGAGCAATTCGTCTCTGAATCGTTCAGGGTCTCCCCGGAGTCCCGTATCCATCATCGTTTGAATCAATTCTTGCCCCAACTCAGCGGCGTCTGTGGCCTTGAACCAGGTCGGAACCCCTCGTAGCAGAAAATCGCTTTCCCCGAATTCCTCCATCAAAAAGCCGGCGTTCCGCAGTAAATCCAGATGCGACGAGAGTATACGAGCTTCCACGGGGGAGAAGGTGAGGACGTGCGGAATGAGAAGCTCCTGGATTTCCGGGTGGCCATCCTCGGACGCGTACCGTTTGAGCGATTCGTACAAGATGCGCTCATGGGCGGCATGGTGGTCCATGATGATTAATTCTGTTGCGCTGTGAAGGATGAGAAACGAACCCGGGAGCTTTCCCACAACGCCAAGCGTCGAGAATGCCTCTGATGAATCTGGGTGCTCGGACGAGCCGACTTGTTGCATGGCGGAATCAGGCAAAGTCTGTCTCTGTTCCAACAAATCCGGCGGCTGATGCGGCTCGTACTGCGCCTCACCCACGACATGGCGCGTGATTGAAGTCCTTGCGGACGATGGAATCCAGGGTTCCGACCCTCCGCGCGAAGCCCGGAAAGGCGCTCCTGTCAGCGCACGATGAACTCCCTCCACCACGAGATCGTACACAAGCGCTGGTTTCACAAAGCGGAGTTCCGCCTTTTGGGGATGGACGTTGACGTCCACTTCCTGGGGAGGAATATCGAGAAACAACACGGCAATAGGGAATCTCCCCTTATCGAGGAGGGTTGAAAAAGCTTTTGTCACGGCGCCATTGACAAGCCTGTCTTTGACCGAACGACGGTTTACAAACGTAAGGAGAGATCGCATATTGGAACGGCTGAACGGCGGCCGCGCGATGTAACCGCTCACTCGACTTTCGTCGATGCGGTGGTCCACCGAGACAAAGCTCTCTCTCAAATCCCTGGAAAACATGGTGTGCATGCGTTGCAAAACCGAATCCGAAGGCGCTGCGTCGATCTTGACCCTGCCGTTTTCCGAATACAAAAAGGCGATGCGGGGGAAGGCAAGCACCAGCCTTGTCACAAGCTCATGGATATAACCGCCTTCCAATGCAGGATTCTTGAGGAATCGTCTCCGCACCGGCGTGTTGAAAAAGAGGTTGCGCACCTCGATAGAGGTTCCCCTATTCATAGCCATTCGATCCGACTGGCGAAGCGCCCCGCCCTCGACAATAAGTACCGTACCCAGGTCCTCAGCTTCGTCTTTGGTCATGAGTCTTAATCGAGAAACAGAGGCAATGCTGGCGAGGGCTTCCCCGCGGAATCCCATGGTGGCAATGCCGATCAGGTCTTTTTCCGTCTTCAATTTAGAGGTCGCGTGTCGTTCCAAGGCGAGAAAGGCATCGTCATGGCTCATCCCTATGCCGTTGTCTTGCACCGAGATGGCTTTCTTGCCGCCGTCTTCCACCGCAATTCTTATGGCGGTGGCGCCCGCATCAATGGCGTTTTCCACCAGTTCCTTGACCACGGACACAGGCCGTTCCACCACTTCGCCGGCGGCGATTCGATTAATGACCTGCTCGTCAAGTACCCTTATGACGTTTCCCATAGTGAGCCTTGGGTGCCAGCGCCCTTGAAGTGAGCGTAGGCCTTGCGCGTCGCAATGCGGCCTCTGGGCGTCCGATCCACAAAACCCTCCTTGACCAAGTAGGGCTCATAGACGTCCTCCAAAGTGTCCCGCTCTTCGCCTACTGCGGAGGAGAGAGTGTCTATCCCAACCGGCCCGCCGTCGAATTTATAAATAATAGTTTCGAGAAACCTCCGGTCCATCTTGTCCAGTCCGAATTCATCCACTTCCAGCATTTCAAGGGCCTGCCGGGCAATCTCTCGATCTATCATCCCGTTGCCGCGAACTTGGGCAAAATCACGCACCCTTCTGGTAAGGCGATTTGCCACTCGAGGAGTAGCCCGTGAACGAGACGCAATCTCTTCCGATCCTGCTTCATCGATCTTGATGTTCATAATGGCTGCAGAGCGCTTGACAATGCTTTTGAGCTCATCAACTGAATAGAAATCCAGGTGGCATACAATGCCGAAACGATCCCTTAAGGGATTGGTGAGCAGCCCGCTGCGGGTTGTCGCGCCCACCAACGTGAAGGGGGCGAGATCAAGCTTGATGGTACGAGCACTCGGCCCTTGACCGATAATGATGTCGAGTTTGTAGTCCTCCATGGCAGGATAAAGAATTTCTTCCACCACCGGTGACAAGCGGTGTATCTCATCAATAAACAGGACGTCGCGACTCTCGAGATTCGTCAGAATAGCGGCAAGGTCGCCAGGTTTTTCGATGACGGGGCCTGAGGTGGTTCGGATTTGCACCCCCATCTCTCTCGCTATGATGTGCGCGAGAGTTGTCTTTCCCAACCCTGGCGGCCCGTGGAAGAGAATGTGATCGAGCGCCTCTTCCCGTCGTTTGGCGGCCTCGATGAACACCGAGAGATTTTCCTTGATTTTTTCCTGACCTACGTACTCGCAGATCCGTCTCGGCCGCAAGCTGCCTTCTGTATCTGCATCGTCAATCATTTTTTTTGCCGTGACCATGCGGTCAACCTTCGCCTTTCGTCCTTCGGTGGAGTTTCCCATGAGCCGGCTCTTTCCCAACTTGTTTTGCCGCCCTGGTATAGCTGCTACGCCATCCCCCGCCGAACAGCGCGATGGAGCTCAAAACGTCCTCGCCAGAGCGACCCCGAGCCGGCACTTTACCACAAGTCACACATGTTTGTTGAAAGTTCTCTTTATCCATGGTAGTCAAATCTCCAAAAAAGCACGTTTCCGGCCGACGGGATGGAGTCGCCGAAAGCATCGGGAGGGACCGAGCTATGTCAGGCCACAATAAATGGAGCACCATTAAGCACAAAAAAGGGGCAATGGATGCAAAGAGGGGGAAGATTTTTTCCAAGCTCATCAAAGAAATCACCATCGCCGCGCGGGTAGGTGGCGGCGATCCGGATGGCAATCCTCGTTTGCGTACCGCAATCAACGCCGCCAGGGCAGCGAACATGCCCAAGGACAATATAGATCGCGCGATCAAGAGGGGCACAGGCGAGATCGCGGGCGCGGCGTACGAGGAAGTCACCTACGAGGGGTATGGTCCAGGCGGGGTCGCTGTCCTGGTGGATGCGTTGACTGATAACAAGAACAGGACGGTGGCCGAGATACGTCACATATTTGAAAAATACGGCGGAAACCTCGGAGAATCAGGATGCGTTGCCTGGATATTTCAGAAAAAAGGTCTGGTTGTCGTTCCCAGCGCCGGACTCCAGGAAGATGAAGTCATGGAACTCGCCCTCGAAGCGGGGGCCCAGGACGTCAA
Organism: uncultured Syntrophaceae bacterium; assembly: GCA_964427855.1. Classification (GTDB taxonomy): domain Bacteria; phylum Desulfobacterota; class Desulfomonilia; order Desulfomonilales; family Desulfomonilaceae; genus JAUPKT01. Next base: position 49,758 of record CAYRVH010000011.1, on the reverse strand, counting down.
GCATGAGGATGACGCATACGAAATAACGGCAGACCCAGCAGATTTCGAAGCAGTGAAAAAAGCCGTCGAGGATCGGGGTTGGAAAACGGACATGGCCGAGGTCACCATGGCGCCTCAAAATACGGTGAAACTCGACGGCAAAAAGGCGGAGCAAATGCTCAAAATGATGGACGCCCTTGACGACCACGATGACGTCCAACGAGTCTTTGCCAACTTCGACATCGCTGATGAAGAGATGATGAAAATATCGGCGTAGTCCTGCAATCTCCAGCAACCGCGAATCCCTGCGTGAGGAATCAACAAGCAACGTGTCCGAAACCACAATCATTATGGGTGTCGATCCTGGGAGCAATGCCACAGGATACGGTATCGTGCAAAAATCAGGGCCGCGCTCAGCTCGCATAGCCAGCGGCGTCATTCACCCTCCCCATGACTGCAGCCAGGCGGAAAAACTCAGAATTGTGTACGAAGGACTCGAGGCAGTTGTGCGTCAAGAAGGCCCTGCCGTGCTCGTGGTCGAATCTCTGTTTCATTTCAAGAATAGCCAGAGTCTCATCAAACTGAGCCAAGTCCGCGGCGTCATCTTACTCTTAGGCGCGCGATACGGCATGGACATTTACGAATATACGCCCATGGAAATCAAAAAGGGCATCACCGGATATGGGGCTGCCACCAAAGACCAAATGAAATTCATGGTCAGGAAAGTCTTGGCCCTGCAAGACCTCCGATTCCATGACGAGGCGGACGCCTTGGCCCTCGCCCTTTATCATTCTCATATCAGCCTCTCTGGAGCAGCGGTGAGATGATTGCGTCCCTACACGGCACAATACTCAAACGAGACATGAACAGCGTAGTGATTGACGTGGGGGGCGTAGGGTACCAAGTGGCAATCTCCCTCAATACCTTGGAACACCTGCCCACGGAGGGCGATGTCTTCTTGTACGTCGCTACGATTGTGAGGGAAAATTCACTGGAACTCTATGGCTTCCATAACCAAGAGGAAAAGCGCATATTCGAAATGCTCATCTCTGTCAGCGGCATCGGCCCTCGCACGTCGCTCACCATCCTTTCGGGCATTTCACCGGAAAGCTTTTGCGACGCGATAATCATCGGCGATACTGAGCGATTGACGAAAATCCCTGGCATCGGCAAAAAATCTGCTGATCGACTCGTGGTAGAGCTGCGGGATAAGGTGCTCAAACTCGGACTGTCTGGAGGCGCCGAATCACAGCAGAGGCCCGAAGAAACACTGGAACAAGACGTCGCATCTTCGCTCGTGGCCCTCGGATATAGAGATCGTGAAGCAGCGAGGGTAGCGAAAAAGGTGCTCAAGGATGCGGATCCTAAAATCACGCCAGCAGAAGCCGTGAGGCTCGCGCTGAAAGAGTTGATGAAACCTTAATGGCAACAACAGCCGACTTGTCGTGTGCAAGCCCAACCCCTGGAGGTAGAGCGATGAGATTCGTCGTCATAGGCGGAGATGCTGCCGGTATGAGTGCAGCATCAAAAGCAAAGCGAAACAAACCCGATCTCGAGGTCACTGTACTGGAAGCCACTTCGGATGTCTCCTATTCCGCGTGCGGCATGCCGTATAACATCGCGCAGCCGGAAAGGATCATGGACGATCTCGTGGTGCGCAAGGCTGAGGTCTTTCGATCGAAGCAAGGTATAGACCTGCGATTGGGTCACACGGCCAACGCCCTAGACAGAAGCCAAAAAATTGCCCTGGGAACGACTAACGAGGGAAAAGAATTTCAAGTGAGCTACGACAAACTCCTCATAGCGACTGGCGCCCGTCCCATCAGACCTCAACTCCCTGGCCTGAATCTTCCCGGTGTGCACGTCTTGAAATCCCTCCAAGACGGAAGAGACCTCAAGCAGTACCTCGCCTCGAGGAACGTCAAGGACGCCCTCATCGTAGGAATGGGTTACATAGGGCTGGAAATGGCAGAAGCATTGGAAGCCAGAGGCATTCACGTGCATGCCATTGATTTGCTGCCGAGGCTACTGCCGTGGCTGCCCCAAGAAATGGCAGACGTCGTCCAAAAAGAACTGGCAGACCACGCCGTGGAAATGAATTTTGGCGTAAAACTCCAAAGGGTGGAGCCCAGCAATGGCGCACTGAAAGCTGTTCTCGATCAAGGCGAGATCGCGGTGGATCTCGTCCTCGTCGCCATCGGGATTGTCCCCAACTCCGAACTAGCGGCGTCGGCAGGCCTGCCGCTCGGGCCGAAGAATGCCATTGCAGTGGACAAGACCATGAAGACATCTGATCCTGACATCTACGCTGCGGGGGATTGCGCTGACGCCTTCCATATCGTCACGGGCAAAAGGGTCTGGATACCATTGGCCCTGCGTGCTAACAGGGCAGGGTGGGCCGTCGCAGACAACGTCACCGGCGGCGAGTCCATATTGGACGGCGTTGCAGGGACGGCCGTCTTCAAGGTTATGGGATTGGAGGTCGCCCGCACAGGCCTGAGTCACCAGGAAGCCCTCGATGCCGGTTTTCAGCCTGTTGATGTGGTTATCAAGAGCCGGTCCAGAGCGCACGCTCACCCAGGCAACCAAACCATTCACGTCAATCTCGTTGCCGACAAGTCCACGGGCAGGCTCTTGGGAGGCAGCATGGTGGGCCCAGAAGGAGCCGCTCATAGGATCAACGCCCTCGCAGTGGCGCTCCATGCAGGCATGACGGTGGAGCAATTTTTCCAGTGCGATTTCGCGTATGCGCCACCCTTTTCGCCGGTGTGGGACCCGCTGCTCACCGCAGCAAATCAGCTCACGAAAAACCTCTGAACAAGAAAGGATTCGGTCATGAAAGTCGTCGCCATCCTTGGCAGCCCGCGGAAAAAAGGGAATACAGCCGCTGTGCTCGGCTGGGTAGAAGAGGAACTGAAAAACCTAGGCCACGATGTGGAGCGGATCGACGCCGCCGGTCTGAGCGTGAAAGGCTGCCTCGGCTGCTACTCCTGCCAGAAGAAGCTCGACGAGCCAGGCTGCGTACAAAAAGACGACGCCCTGCATGTTTTCGAAAAAATGATGAAGGCAGACGCAATAATATATTCCTCGCCCCTTTACTGTTGGTCCTGGAGCGGCCAAATCAAATCGCTCATCGACCGCCACTTTTGTCTTGTGAAAAACGCCTATGCAGACGGCTGGACGTCACTGATTGAAGGCAAAAAGACCGCCCTGGTCACGACGTCGGGTGGCGGACTGGAAAATAACGCTGACCTCCTGATCAAGGCCTACGAGAATCTCGCGGCTTATTGCAAATGTCGTCCTGTGGGTGTGCTGCATATAGGGTTTGCCCAGACGCCTAAGCAATTACCCGATGACGTGAAAACGCAAGCAGCGCAACTGGCCCGCGACTTTGCAGTGTGACGAGGCTCCTGACGGGCGCTTTTTGGCTCAAAAAGTGGGGGGGACTCTTCTGAGTATCCTTCCGCAAGATGGAGCTTTTCTCAAAATTTATCATGAGATTGCTTCGGTGTGCCCCGAATGACCCACCAATAGCCTCCGCGTCATCGTGAGGGGTCGAAGGCCACAAAGCAATCTGGACCCAAATCAATCGGGCAGAGAGATCTCTGCCGCAGTCTAGATTCTTTGTTCAAAAACGTCTATCGCTCTCTCAAGAGAAAACGCGACATCGTGTTAAGTTTAGACTGTCATTCCCATGAAAATCGGAATTCAGGGAAGTCGCTATGGATTCCCACTTTCGTGAGGATGACGGAGTGTGAAGACTCGCGCCAAATTCGTGATTGATTTCGGAAACTTTGATATACATAAGGGCCTCGTCTGCCTCTCGCTTCTGATTTTTCCTGGAACAAAAACCGGCTGGTTTTGTCGTTCAACATTTTGAGACGCACCCTATGGGAGGAGTGAGGGTTGTTGCCCGTGATCCTCCCATCAGTAAATAGAGAAGAGCAAGAGCGCGGTGAGGATGTTTATGCGTATGAGATCACGTATCTTGGAATTCGTGTGCAGAGATTGTCTCTTAGCGGTGATGGGAGCTATTTTCGCAATCCTGGTCATCATTTTAACCACGATGACGAGTGGTGCTGGATTGCAATCCGCCAGCGATCCTAGAGAGATCGTGCAAATTCATCACGCGCCAGCTGAAACGTACGAACTGCTTAAAAAAAGAGACATGGAAATCGAGGAACTCATGGTATCGCGGGAGCTCGTATTCCCCTTTGATAGCTCCAAATAACCCGCTGTCACACCTCAGGGCATGCGGGGCGGCAGCGCCTTTTTTGAAGCCATTGACACCAGGATGATTTTGATATTCTGTAGCAAAAGTACCAATGAACGCCGAGAATGACAAGTGGGGTGAGTTGACACGGAAGAAGCGTCACGCCAAGGGATGTTTGCCTCGTCACAGAACTTCTTATGTTCGAAAATCCTTTCTATGAAACAACAGCCATTCTGCTCCTGGCGGCTTTGATCGGGACGCTGGGTGTTCGTCTACGTCAACCTCTCATCGTCGCCTTTATTGTTGTGGGGATTCTCGTCGGCCCTTCGGGACTAAAACTTGTCTCAAGCCACGACCACATAGAGCTCCTTGCTCATGTCGGGATAGCGCTCCTTCTTTTCATCGTGGGGCTAAAGCTCGACGTCCATCTCATCCGTACAGTCGGCCCAGTGGCCCTGGCTACGGG
>CAYRVH010000011.1:44859-45075 GCA_964427855.1 uncultured Syntrophaceae bacterium | reverse complement strand
CTCATTTTTCGGCTTCTTGCTGGCGCTGGCCATGAACATGTCCCTGGTCGCCTCAATCTACACTGCCGTGGCCCTCACATTCTCCAGCACAATCATCATAGTGAAGCTGTTGTCAGACAAGAAGGAAATAGACTCCCTTCACGGTCGCATTGCTGTCGGCTTCTTGATCGTGCAGGATATCATGGTCGTCTTGACCATGATTGGGCTCTCGACTTT
>CAYRVH010000011.1:5077-44831 GCA_964427855.1 uncultured Syntrophaceae bacterium | reverse complement strand
TGTTAGGGTATTGGCAAAAGCATTGCTTTTACTCGGAGGCGTGCTGCTCATGATGCGGAGCGCCATCCCGTGGATCTTGGCAAAAATAGCCCGATCCCAAGAGTTGTTGGCGCTTTTCTCAATCGCGTGGGCGTTGTCACTCGCTGCCCTAGGCGAGTATTTGGGGTTTAGCCAGGAAGTCGGGGCATTCATTGCGGGGATAAGCCTCGCTTCAACGCAGTATCGGGACGCCATCGGGTCGCGTCTCGTAGCCCTGCGTGATTTCTTGCTGCTCTTCTTTTTCATCGATTTGGGGTGCCGCCTCGATTTGTCAATGTTGAGCGCCGAAGTCACACGAGCCGGCGTCTTTTCAATATTTGTGCTCGTAGGAAACCCAATCATTGTCATGATCATCATGGGAAGCATGGGGTATCGCAAGCGAACAGGATTTCTTGCCGGTCTCACCGTCGCCCAAATCAGCGAGTTTTCGTTGATCCTCGGAGCATTAGGTCTCTCTCTAGGCCACATCGACCAGGCCGTCATGGGATTGATAACTTTGGTAGGAATCGTCACCATAGGCATTTCAACCTACATGATTCTTTACTCTAGTCAGTTATATGCGTGGCTTGCTCCAAGGCTCTCAGTATTTGAAAGGCAAGATCCCTTCAGAGAAGCCGCCAAGAGCGATGCCCCCATGGACGTCGATGTGCTCCTTTTTGGTTTGGGACGGTTCGGAAGCAGCATCTGCGATCGCCTTTTGAGCAAGGGTAAAAAGGTCGTTGCCGTGGACTTTGATCCCGAAGTGGTTGCCGTGTGGAGCCAGCGAGGGGTCAAAGTGTTTTACGGAGACGCTGGCGACCCTGAACTCCTGGAACATCTCCCGATTTACCATGCTGACTGTATCGTGAGTGCAATACCTGATCTCGAGACCAACGTGACGCTCCTCAAAAAACTGTCTCAGGGGGGCGTTTCGGGCGCTTTGGCGGCTGTAGCCGCCACGGATGTGGAGGCCCGCCTTTTGAGAGCGGCTGGGGCGCATCTCGTATTGCAGGTTTTCGAATATGCAGCACACCATGCGGTGCATCATTTAATCTCTCCAGATAACATCTCTAAAATCCATGAGGCGTAATTGGGAACTAGAGTCTTGATTGTCTGTACGCGCTGCCGGCATGATGCATAACATATTTTAATTTTCCGCAACACCAATGTCTTGACATTGCCACCCGTGCCACGATAAAAAGAAACTTGCTAACCTCTCCCCCTTAATTCAGGGTCTGCGCAATCTCCAGGCCCCTGATTCAGAGCAATACAGCAACCGATACACGTCGCCCAGGTTGCGCTACAAAGGAAAGGTGACTCTCATACGTAAGACCGTTTTGAGGTATCCGTGCATTTTTCTCGTCTTGACGGCCTTGACGTACGCCGCCACGCCCCACGCACACGCATGGGAATTCAAGATGAACGGAACATTTAACTATATCTACGAATACTACGGTCAAACGGGTACCCAGGGGTTCTTCGGCCCCTACAATATAGACCGCAGTGCAGGCACCCCTTTGTTGCCGGCCGGGGATTTTAGAGCCTTGAACGGGTGGTTTGGGCTGCAGGTAAAAGACCTGGTGTCAGGCGCTGACGCCGCCAAACACTACCAGAATCTACAGCTTTTTCCAGAATTTCGACTTACGCCGGCAGTTCGTTTCCGAGGCAAGTACCGCTTGGGGACGTACGGCGATCCTATTCGATCTGAATACATCACGAACACCCGGCCGGGTGTGGACGTCGCAGCATCAGACGGCCAATGGACCATGTGGTGGGTGACCGCGCATACGCCGTGGGGGCTCATCGTCGTCGGAAAACGACCGGAGGCATTTGGTCTCGGTATCCAGTACAATGGCACGTACAACAACACCACGGCAGGCGTGGCTCTTGTGACGCAATATGGCCCGTTGCGCATGAGCATAGCGACTCGTCCGTTCTGGCCGGAGCCGCCGAACAATCAAATCGCCGGCCGCCGAATCCCTGATAACCCCAACGTCCGATCGACTCCAGTGTTCCCGTATTACAATCTCTTCGACAAGAGTGGCATCATGAGGCTGGCGCTGCGGTTCTTTGCGACCTATCAGACCGGACCGGTCGATGCAGGCGTGTTTCTTGCCTGGCAGCGATGGAACGCAGGGCCGGAGGCGAAAAACGCTACCTTCACCTCAGCAATTGTCATGAATCCTCCAGTGACAACCACGGTGGGACCCGACGGACGCAGCTGGTTCTATCCCTATGATTTAGACCAATACCATGGGACGGTGTACCTGAAATACACGGATGGGCGAGTCTTCTTCAATACAGAGTGGGCCTGGTGGTACGAAACCGATTCTGTTCATCCGTCTGCCGCACGACCTTCCAAACCTATTCAATCCTCTGTCTTGAAATTCAGCGTCGAATCGTGGCGGCGAGTAGTTGAGTGTGGCGCCTACGTCGGACCGGCAAAGATAAGTTTATTTTACGCGTTCATGCCCGGACCGGATAGACGCAATGGGAGACTGCTGGATAAGCAGCCGTATTTCCAAGGCCCTGGCCAGGGCGCCTATGGGTTGTTCGCACCGTACTCGTTTCTCCTCGGCTACGCCTACGGCTCAGGAGTCAACGCCTATGACGCCAATCTCAATGGCTACATGAACTGCGCGGAGGTATTTGCCACGAGGCTCGACTATGCGGTGGCGGCCAACTTAAACGTGTGGGGGAGCCTCCTGTATGCGCGGCGATCCTCGGACGGATTCAGTCGCGGCTACATACGGCCAGCGTTGGCGTCATCCGTCACGCAGGTGGTCAACGCCCCTGGAACGGGTTTCGCGAACATTGTCAAGTGGACTCCATACGTCTTGTATCAGGCCAACAATGGCAGTGGCGATTCGCGGCAGCCGTATGTTCCATACAAGAATGTGAGCCGAAGGGTCGCCTGAGCCAATAAGCGCAGCCAAAACACTTTTCACGGGGATTCGATACGTGCCGGCCCCAACGGAAAAGATAGCCAGAGCGACGAGCATGGCCGTGAGGACGGCAAAGAGCATCACATTGGTCTTTACGTAATCGCTATACTGACCAATGATGTTTTGGCATGGCGCAACGAGTGTCGTCCGGCGACAAGGGCATACCGTACTCCACAAGAACGGCGTTCATGGTTGGCTGACGCTAAATCCATGCAATCCTACGCACAAAAAATGTCTCTCAACCTGAACAAGCACCGTCCCTCCGTCTCGCAAGCCGCCGATTGAATAGTCTTGATAAGAGCGTTCTTACGTTACGGCAACCGATCCTTCCTTTTGTTACCATGGTTGCACAAGGAATGAACTTACCGAAGAGAAGCGTCACCCCTTGTAAGAAGACAAGGCGCTGGAATCGCATTGCGCTGGCTGAGAAACGCCGGACCGGTGCTACCAATAGAGAAATAATATCGCCTCAGGCGTCCTCGGTCAATCTACACCCCACAGACAAGAAAAGCTTGACGCAGGGTTTCCATCATGTAATGTAAGTAAGTGTTACATACACTATCCCGGCATGAACCACCAAAAAAAGAAATCGCTATACACGCTCGAAAACGCCACGGGTCTCCCACCAGCGGGCCTCAAACTCATGCAAGCCCTGGCCTCCCTTTTGGAAACGCGTCATTTCCATTCTATTACCACCGCTGAAATCGCCTCCGTCGCAGGGGTGAACGAGGCCCTTATCTATCGGTATTTCGGCGACAAACGCGGGCTCCTCCACAAAATCCTCGCCGAGTATTTCAAAATTCATCTCGCGCAAATACGCCGCGATGTGGCAACCGTTCAAGACGCGATAGCTAAATTGCGGGTGCTCATCGAGGGTACCATATCATTTCACAAGCTACACAGCGTCTTTTCGAGGATCCTGCTGCTGGAAGTCAGGAACAACCCCGCATACTTTCAAAGCGAGGCCTATGAATTGGCCCGCCAGTATTCTCGGCTCATCAACGACATCATCGAGCAGGGAATACAAGAAAAAGCCATACGCAGAGACATCCCTCTGTCCTGCATGCGGGACGTCATTATCGGAAGCATTGAACGGGCATGCATGCGGCCTGCAATTTTAGACAAGAATTTCGATGAAAAACGATTGGCGAACCATTTGGCCGATGCGGTTATAGGTGGTTTTGGAGCCTGTTCTCTAAAGGAGACGCACATATGAATGCCATGGAAAACTCTTCCGAGGAGCTTCTGATGTTAAGGGAAGCAGTTCGCAAGGCTGCAAAGGAAAAGATAGCGCCCTTGGCGGCGTCAATAGACGAACGGGGGGAGTTCAACCGCGAGGTCGAGTCGCTGTGCTGGGACCTCGGCCTGTTGACGATCGGACTTCCGGCCCAGTTCGGCGGCATGGAAAGAAACGCGGGGACGGCGTTGTGTATTGCGGTTGAAGAGATCGCGCGGGTTTGCGCATCCTCGGCGCTCCTTCTCATCATTCAGGCGGTCGGATCGTTCCCATTGGTGCACGGCCTTTCTCCTGTGATCAGGGATAGGGTATTACGGGACATAGCCGACAAAAGGCTTCTGGTCGGATACCTTGTCACGGAACCATCCGGAGGATCCGACGTTGCTGGATTGAGGACCACCGCGGTGAAAGACGGGGACGAGTATGTGTTAAGCGGCGCAAAATGTTTTGCCACCAACGGAGGGGTCGCATCTTTGTATGCGGCGCTCGCCCGAACGTCCAAGCAGAAAGGATCTCGTGGCTTGTCCTTTTTCCTCGTCGAGCGTGACAGACCAGGCGTCAAGATCGGACGAAAAGAGAACAAGCTCGGACAACGGGGCTCCAATACCACCGAGGTGTTTCTTGATGAGGTGAGGGTCCCGGCCACTCACCTCTTGGGAGAACAGGGCAAGGGCTTTTACCTCGCGATGAGGGACTTCGATATGTCGAGACCTGCGATAGGGGCGCAGGCCCTTGGCATCGCCGAAGGCGCTTTTGATGCGATGGTCAAGTACTCGGTGGAACGCCAGACGTTTGGCAAATACCTGGCCGAGCACCAAATGATCCAAAGTATCATCGCAGACAGCGCAATGCTGATCGAGGCCTCTCGCGGACTCATTTATCGAGCGGCAGCGTTGTATGACGAAGGAAAGCCCAATACAATGATCGCCTCTATGGCGAAATGCTTTGCCAGCGACGCCGCCATGAAAATTACCACAGATGCAGTTCAGATCTTCGGAGGATACGGCTACACCAAAGATTTTCCTGTGGAGCGTATGTTCAGAGATGCTAAGCTCACCCAAATCTTCGAGGGGACAAATCAGATTCAGCGGATTGTCATTGCCCGACATGCGCTGAAGGCGGTGGGCTTTACAATGTGACCTGGGGCGTCATGTCCCTCACGCGCCCTGCAAAGGAGACCGAAACATGTTCACACTCAGTGAAGAAGAGAAAATGATTCTCGACACCGTCCAGAGAATAGCAGCCAGGGAGATCGCTCCTCGGGCGGCCGAGTTGGACGAAACGGCCGGATTTCCAACTCGCGCGGTGGAATTGTTCGCCGAAAACGGCCTCTTGGCAGCTCTCGTCCCAGCAGCATACGGTGGCGCCGAACTCCGCCTAGTGGTGTATGCCATGATATTGGAGGAAATAGCCAAGGTTTGTGCGTCTTCAGCCCTTGTGTTGATTGCGCAGGCAGATGGAACACTCCCACTGATGCACGCCGCAAACGAAGAGCTCAAGCACAAGTATTTGGAAAGACTCGCCGACTCCCGACCATGTTTGACTGCGATCGCCGCCACTGAACCGAGCGCGGGATCAGATCTCTTGTCCATGAGGACAAAGGCCGTACGAACGGGCGACGCATACATCATCAACGGGCAGAAATGCTTTATCACGAATGGATCGGTTGCCGATTTCTTTGTGCTTTACGCATACACAGACCCGGCAAAAGGCGCGCGAGGCATCAGCGCCTTTGTCGTGGAAAAAGGAGCTCCCGGCTTGGTCTATGGAAAAAACGAAAACAAGATGGGGATGCGAGGCTCCATCAATTCGGAGTTGTATTTTGAAGACATGGAAGTTCCGGCCGCGAATATCATTGGCGCTGAAGGACAGGGATTCAAAAACTTGATGCAGACCCTCAGCATGAGCAGGCTCTTCTGCGCGGCCCAGGCCGTTGGCATCGCTCAAGGGGCCTTCGACCACGCCGTGAACTACGCCCGAGAGCGGGTTCAGTTTGGGAGACCCATCGCGGCGTTAAGTCCCATACAATTCATGGTCGCGGACATGGCAGCAAGCATCGAATCTGCCAGGCTTCTCACCTACGAGGCGGCAAATCTGTTCGACCAGGGCTATGTCCTCAAGGCCGGAACATTCGCGGCCATGGCCAAATGCACAGCGTCAGATACTGCGATGAGGGTCACCACAGATGCTGTCCAGATCATGGGAGGCTACGGATACATGAAAGACTACCCCGTGGAACGAATGATGCGGGACGCAAAACTCACACAAATCTATACCGGCACCAATCAGATTATGAGACTTGTCGCCGGCAGATCGCTCCTCCGTGTCTGAGTGGAATGCTTAGAAAATCGTTCAAGTCGCCGGCGCATCCTCTCGGAGGGCCGCTCCACACTCAGCATATTTTGGAAACCATCATGAAGAATCACGATTCTTGGGAAATGTCTCGCGAGAGGCAAGTCGTCATTGTGAGCGGCGTGCGAACCCCTGTGGGAAGATATATGGGAACCTTGAAAGACGTTCCCGCCTACGATCTTGCAGCCCTGGTGTTGAACGAAGCCGTGCAAAGAATCGGCCTTGATCCTGGACACGTCGATGAAGTCGTGATGGGGCAGTCGTACCAAAATGGCGAGTATGTCAATATTGCCCGCATGGCGCTCCTCACCGCAGGGTGGCCTGAGACCATCCCCGGCGTCACGTTGGATAGGCGATGCTGTACGGGCCTCGAGGTAGTAAGGATTGCCGCGACGATGATCAAGGCGCGAGAGGCTGATATCGTGGTCGCAGGCGGCGTGGAAAGCATGAGTTCCGCGGAATTTTACCTGCCTGGCGACGTCAAATGGGGGCTCGGCGGAAAGAGAGGCATGCCTCGCGGCCATGGCGACCTGGCGATTTCTGGGATCCCTTTCTATGACCGAATCCAGCGGGCACGCGTCATGTCTCAGCCCATAGGTCGATATGGAGTCCTGGCATCCATGATGGCATGGGCGGAATCGGCCGCTCAAGAGTACGGCATAACCCGTGAAGACTGCGACAAGTGGGCTTTGCGAAGCCATTTGAGGGCTTGCGAGGCCATCGAACAAGGTCGATTCGTCGAAGAAACGGTGCCGATATTCGTATCCCAAGGCAAAAACGAGACGATTTCTTTTTGTTGCGATGAAACCCCGCGCAAAGACGCCGCACTCGAGAAATTGGCTGCGCTAAGGCCCGTGATCGGGGGCGTGTGCACCGCAGGCAATTCGTCAAGCGAGAATGACGGCGCGGCCGCTGTGGTGATAATGTCTGAGGGCTCGGCGCGAGAAAGAGGCTTGGAGGTGTTGGCGCGTCCCGTATCCTTCGGCGTGGCTGCCGTGGACCCGAGACGCACATACAAGGCGGTTCCGCTCGCCGCGTCCAAGGCGTTGGAACGCGCAGGCCTGACCCTTGATCAAATCCCTCTCATTGAAGTTCAGGAGGCCTTTGCCTCGCAAGTCTTGGCGGATCTTATCGAAATGGGGCTCGGGCCGGACGATTTTGATCGCGTCAACGTGAACGGGTCAGGAATATCTCTGGGGCATCCCATTGCCTGCACTGGCGTGCGTGTGCTGGTATCCCTCATCAATGAAATGCGTCGTCGCGATGTTGACTGCGGACTCGAATGTATCTGCGGGGGAGGGGGCCTCGGCATTGCGGCGGTTCTTGAAAGGGACCGGCATTAAGATGCTGCATCCATGTCCCGTTTTTTCAGAACGATTGCAATTGGTGAGAACGGGCGCCCAATGGAACCGGCCAAGATGGAGTCGTAGGTATGGGAACCATGGTAGGCCAGAACGGGATCGTCTCCACCACCGCAATGTTGAAAACCTCTATGACGGGAACGTCTGAGGAAAGTGTCTCGACTGGCATGACGGCCGTCGAATTCTTCCCGCACCCACGAGTGAAAAATCAAAAACTCGGGGCTGCGAAGACACAGGAAGCCCCGATTGCGAGCTCATAGCCGTAGTCGGGGGGGCATCACGCAAGAAACTTCCAGTGCCGATCTCGGGTGGTTCTGCTCCAGCCAGCCGTCGAGATCGGAATCTCGAAGACTAGATCAAAGGCGGGTTTTTGTGCCAATGCCCCACATTTCCGCGAGCATGAGATGCAAGGCGCGGAGGTCGTGCGTGTTTCCGAAAATCAGCGCCACAGCCGGTACAGGTCAGCTCTTGTCATTTTGAAGCCGCTAGGCTCGGACAAGACTCAGACGTTGGGACATTCATGTCATTTCGAAGGAGCCTCGTGACTGGGAAATCTTTTGTGCTGGGGCAAGATTTCTGGATATGTTCGACATGAAAACGTTGAGAACGGTCGAAATGACAGGGTGGGAAGTACTCACAATGACAGAGTGGGAAATGCTGAAATGACAGCGAGTAAAACGTTCGAAATAATGGCAACCTCATCAAATTCATAAAGTATTTTCGACAAACACGTGAAGCGGCGTTCGTTGACACCAGTGGATGTGAGCTGATAAAATAAAGACGCTGGGGAGGGAAATCCCGCACGGAGGGATTTTCAGTCCCATGTTTTTTTTTCGCATAGTCGCGAAATACATCGGTACCGCACGGGGCGCCGGTCTGAGAGGCTGGAACCTGGGGCTGCATCTGCTTTTAGGGGTCTTCGCAATACTTTCGTGCACGTCATGCACCATACTTGCCAGCTCGCCTCTCTTAATCCAACAGACGACCATACCCACACTGAAACAAAACACGGCGCTCACAGTCTCAGACGACGGAAAAGTTCTGTACCAGCGCTGGCGCATCCCCCCATGGGACGACAATTTGCGTTACGTATGGCTCGTAGGGGACTATGATTTCCGTAAACATAATTCCGTGGAGATCGTCCTCTATTTCCACGGCATGCACGCCAAGGATTATTATGCCGCCTTCCGCAAAGAACTTGCTCACGTTGTGGCGCAAAGACCCAATAGGCCCTTCCTATTTGTTGGGTTTGTTGACGGGCCTTACGTCCTCCCGGAATCTCGCAGCGCTGAACGCTGGAAGTCTCTGTCTCAAGGCGGCAAGAGGCCTGACAGGTTGTTTGCTGCAATCAATCAAGTATTCAGATCGTTTCGCCTCCGCTTCCCGAATGTCAAGAAAGAGAATACGTCGATCGTCCTTGCTGGTTTTTCAGGCGGCGGGAGGGTGCTGCATGCAGTAGGGAATTGGCTTGCGAAGAGCAAAGACGACCCATATGCAGAAGTGTTTCGTTCACGATTGACCAAGATCATCTACTTCGACTGCTGGTTCGAGAAAGACGTAGTGGAAACCGTCCCGACGTTGCTTGAAACCAACCCTGGCATGAAGATTGTCGCGACCGTCCATATGAAAAAACCCCTTGAACATGCTTCCATTCTCGCCAACAAATATGGACTGAAGACAAACAAGCATGCCGACGAATTAGTAGGCCTTGACGGCCGACTGGTCATCTATCGCGACGACTCCCACTGGAGCGCCATGATCGGTCGATTGAGGCAGGCGTTGTAACCAATGCCTTCTTATAGTATTCATCAATGAATACCACCTGTTATCCTGTGATCACCTTGACCGACTTTCGCAATCATGGTATGTGAACCGAAACGCCTGTACGGCGGTAAAATGAACGCAGAGAGGCCTTAGGCCGCAGAGGCGTGCCATGAGGTCAACTCTGAAACAACGTCTCGCTCCGGAATACATGAACACCACATCAACCGTGGAAGACCGTCGTCTAGAATACGCCCATACCGTATCCTTTCTGTGCGGATTGGAACGATTCGGCATCCTGTTGGGTTTGGACAACATCACCACGCTGCTCGAGAAAATTGGGAATCCCCAACGGTCCTTTCGTTCTGTGCACATCACAGGCAGCAATGGAAAGGGCTCAACCGCATCCTTTGTGGAAGGCATCGCCCGAGCCGCAGGCATGCGGACAGCTCTTTACACCTCTCCCCATCTTAATGATTTCCGCGAGAGAATCCGTCTCGACGGGAGAGTGATTGGTGAAAACGATGTCATCGAGGCGGCCGACAAGATCAAAGAACTCTATGACCCCTCTCGTACGACATTTTTTGAATTTACCACTGCCCTCGCATTCGACCAGATAGCCAAGTTTAGGCCAGACCTGGCCGTGATAGAGGTGGGACTTGGGGGCCGTCTGGACGCCACCAACACGCTGTTGCCCGAGGTCTCGGTCATCACGGACGTTTCTCTGGAACATCAGGACTACCTCGGCCTAACGATCCCGGCAATAGCGCGAGAGAAAGCCGGCATATTAAAACCGCACACCCCAGTGGTCACAGGCGCATCACGACGACAGGCAAGAGACGTGATTTTGGCCGAGGCTCAGCGACTCGGATGTCCTTTAAGAGAGTTTGGTAAGAGCTTTCGTGCAGTCAGGACATCAGACGGCTCCTTCTCCTATCGGTCAAGGCGCATGGAAATGGAAGGCGTGCGTTTGTCCATGGTCGCTTCGTACCAGGTAAAGAATGCCGCACTTGCCATCGCGGTGGTCGAGGAGCTGGTGAAAGGAGACTTCGTTGTCTCTGAGGAAGCCATTCGCGAAGGGATCTATGCCACGAAGTTCCCTGGTCGATTTGAGCTGCTTGCCCAGAATCCCCACATCATCATCGACGGTGCCCACACCCCGGAAGGCATGAGGCTGCTCAAATCGAATGTTCGGCGCCTTTTCCCCAACAAGGACGTCCGTCTCTTGCTCGGCATGCTCAAGGACAAGGATTATCAAGATCTTGTGTCGATTATCGCTCCTATGGCTAAGGAAGTGGTATGCGTGGCGCCTCAGAGCAACCGCGCCTTGGACCCGCAGGAATTGGCACATCTTGTGCAAAAACTAGGGATTCCTGCGAGCAGTCACGATACCATCGAAGAGGGATTCGATTATTTGCGGACAAAGGCTGATCCCAATGATCTGGTGCTGGCGGCAGGTTCGCTCTACATGATAGGCCCTGTAAGGGCTTCCTGTGGATATCCAAATGAATGAGATGTCCCGCCCGGATATAGGAAGTCTCGAAATTAATCACGAATTGGGTGCGTGTCCCCTCATTGCGTCATCCTCACGAAAGTGGGGATCCATACTGAGTTTCCTGGATTCCCATTTTCATGGGAATGACAATGTGACGTGTGAGCATTTCGCGATTTCTTTCAAGAACGGTTACCCAATGTCAGCAGGACGACGGCGGTGTACGCCCTCCACAGCTCAACCGCGAAGGAGGGTGACACATGACAAAAAAGAATCCTGTCTATTGAGGGTGTCGATCAAGGCGAGAAACGCTGGGGCCACCGTGAGGGGCGTCCGTCTCCTCAGAATACTTGTCTGTGTCGTCAGCCTCGCGTTGACGCATACACCCGCAACGTCTGCCATGCATGCCCAAACAAGCGGCGAAAAGCAAAGCATTGAGCTTGATACATCCAAGAAGTCAGCCATCCTGCCTACCGATGTCCCTATACAATTGTCGGCCGATCGTTTGTCTTTCGATTATGAAAAAAATAGTTACACGGCGCGTGGTAATGTGTCATTGAGCCAGGGGAACACACGACTTCGCGCCGACAGCGTGCGCTACGATGGCAACACAGGCGAACTCACCGCATTGGGCAACGTCATCGCACGCGTGGGAAGCGATGTCATAGAGGCTGAGAAGGTCAGCCTCAAGCTGGACGACGCATCCGGAGTGCTGTTCAACGGCAAACTTTTGCTCAAAAGATACAACGTCTATCTTGAAGGCAAGAAACTCGAAAAAACAGGAGAATCAGAGTACCGTATTGAGGATGGAAGTTTCACGACATGCGACGGACTGTCCCCGGCTTGGAAGATCACCGGCAAAGACCTGGATGTCACCCTGGAAGGCTATGCTACGCTAAAGCACGGCTTCTTTTATATTAAAGATATTCCAGTCTTTTACGTCCCCTGGCTCGTCTATCCGGCAAAGCGCGCCAGGCAATCCGGTTTTTTGGCGCCCACCGTCGCAAGCAGCAGCATCAAGGGCGTGGATATACGTTTGCCAATATTTATAGACCTGTCTCCGAGCTTTGACATGACGCTCACCCCGAGGATCTGCACACGAAGGGCCTTCCAAAACGCCCTGGAGTTCAGGTACTTCCCGTGGGAAAACCTCAAAGGCCGTCTCTACGGCGAATATACTTACGACTGGAAATATGAGCCTGAAAACGTGCCAAAACACAACAGATTTTTTTTCACCTTTCGTCATGATCAGGAGATGCCCGGCGAAATCGGTCTCAAGGCCAATGGCACGTGGGTCTCGGACAGAGATTATCTCGAACTCTGGGGAGGAAAATTCGATCGGAGGCTTCGATTTCGTTATCTTGAATCGAACGCGGTCTTATACAAGCAATCCAATTACTTCCTCATGCAGGCGGAAGCCCGCTATTTTGACAATCTGGATTTGGCAGACAACGCCTATACGATTCAAAACGTGCCTACTATCTCGGGGAATCTTTTCAACACGCCTATAAAATATACGCCCTTTCTCGTGAGTTCTCAGCTTGTCTTTGACCACTATTACTCGCCCATTATGAACGACCGATGGTTGGGCAGTCGGGTTCAACTCGATGCACGGCTCATGGCCGCATTGCCGTTGGGAAGATACCTCAAAATCGAGCCGTCCATCACTTATCTTGGCCGCGCCTACGCCGCCGATTATTATCAACACAATAGGAGTATCAGTTCCGTCAACGCGGTGAGGATGGACCTTTATCAAGTCAATGCTGATGTTTTTACCGACTTGTACTCCATCTATGACGGGTCTCTGTTAGGTTTTCAGCGGATTCAGCATTCCCTTCGACCCCGCGTGGGCTGGTCGTACCGTCCGCCTTCCGCCGGCGCCAAGGTTTATCCTCAATTCGATGACTCCGATAGAATGGGGCGGCTCAACTTGCTGACCGCTGAAATGCGCCAGACGCTCACCGGCAGAACGGGCCCCGGGGAGTATCTTGATTTCTTGTCATTCAGCATATCACAGGGGTATGATTTTTTTCATTCTCGGACAGGTTCAGACCCCATGGGCGATCGGCAAGCAGACAGATTCGCATGGACCAATACGTTCGCGGAACTCTCTGTAAAACCCCATTATTTGCTTGACCTGGCGGCTCAAGCCCAATACGATCCCGTGGCGAACCGCGCCAAACGATACAGCGTAAACCTCGGTCTCATGGACCATCGAGGGGATCTGTTCCGCATCTTGCACCAATTTACGGAAACGGAAAAAAAAGAAGATGTGAGTCGCCAGACCAATGTGAATGTGCATCTTAAGCTGAGTTCTTCTCTGGACTGCATGCTCGAAAGCCAGTACTCTCACCAATTCAATTTTGCCTATTTCACCAGTATAGGACTCAGTTATCATCCCCAGTGCTGGAATATCGTCCTGCGTTATTCAGAAACAAGAGAGCAGGACCCGTTAACCCAAAAGGTCCGAGAGCCGGATCAGACGATTTTCATGACATTGTCACTTTACGGCCTTGGCCAGATATATCGCTTCTCGCGTGACTGGCGGGAAATTCTAGGCGGAGTGGAGACGTCCGCAGTCTTCGTTCCTTAAAGTTTCGGCACACTCATGTCGTAAAAGATCAGGTCTTCGTCGCTCATGCCAGCAAACCCTCTCGTGAGAGGTCTCTTTGAGAGGCCCGTTGCACTCTTGAATCTCTTGGATGAGATTCCGTTGGGCCTGGCCCTCCTTGACCCGCAGAGAAGAATCGTCGTTATCAACAGAACTCTCGAGACCCTCACCGGCTTCGTTTCTGAAGAAATTGAAGGAATCCATTGCCGCTTCGTACTTCGGAGTAACCTCTGCACACATGAATGTCCTTTAGAAAAAATGTCACAATTATCAGCGCCGATATCGGTGCAGGGAAATATCGTGAACAAGAGTCGCCAGCGCATCCACGTGCGGGTCACTGCGTCCGTCATCGAAGACGGCGACGGCCATGTGCTCGGTTTCTTGGAAGCTGTGGAAAACGTGGGCGCCGTCTCCGATCAACTGAAAGCCGATGTGGAGTCATTGGCCCTCAAGGGACTCGTAGGGTCGAGCTCAGAAATTCAACGTATTTTTCAGATGCTCCCTGTGATTGCCTTGACTGACTCGTCAGTGCTCATCACCGGCCAGACAGGCACAGGAAAGGACCTTGTGGCAGAGACGATCCATCAGCTCTCAGACCGCGCCAAGGGACCGTTTATCAAGGTGAATTGCGGCGCCTTGCCCGAGGCCCTCCTCGAGTCGGAGCTTTTCGGACATGAAAAAGGCGCCTTTACGGGCGCGGTGACCAGCAAGCCCGGGCGCTTCCGTATGGCCCACAACGGGACCCTCTATCTCACAGAAATAGGCGACCTGCCTCTGTCGCTGCAAGTAAAGCTCCTCTCATTCCTCGACGACAAGACTGTCCATCCCCTGGGGAGCTCTCGGGTGTACACTGTGGACGTCAGGGTCATTGCAGCGACGCATCGCAATCTGGATGAGATGGTCAAGAAGGAAAAATTCAGACAAGACCTACTCTTTCGACTCAATGTCATCCGCCTTCACCTCCCCCCCCTTGTCCAGCGCGGCGCTGATGTGCGGATTCTCCTCGACCATTTTCTCAAACTCTTTTGCGCACGATTCAACAAGACATTAAAAGGATTTTCGCCAGACGCGCATAGGATTCTTCTCGATTATGCCTATCCAGGCAATGTGCGGGAGCTGCGGAACATCGTGGAATACGCAGTGAATTTCTGCGACGGCCGTGTGATTGAAGCCCGGCACCTCCCCCAGTATCTTACCTTGCCCGTTGCACACGAACAAAAAGGGACGTCGGAAAACCCCAACCATAACGGGCAAAACAACCAGCTGTTGTCTCAAACACCCGACACAGCAGACCCTGCCGCCTCTCTGGACTGGGTTCAATTGGAAAAGAGGCTCATCTTTGATGCGATGACCAAGGCAAGAGGCAGAAAAGGTAAAGCCGCAGCGATCCTAGGCTGGGGCAGAAGCACCCTGTGGCGCAAGATGAAGAAACTCCGAATCGAGGGGAAATAAACGCGGCCAAAGTGGCCGCGGTCAGACAAGGAGAAGGGATGCCTGTGAAGAAAGTGCTGATCCCATTGTCAGGCGACGATGTTGCGCCTCGTTTTGACTTGGCGCCCGAGGTAGTGGTCGCCACCCTCGATGATCATGGTGCTGTTTTGGACGAGAGAGCCATTGTGCTGCCCAGCTCCTCGGCCGAGAGGCTTTGCAGGCTGATCCTCGATGAGAAGACCGACGTCGTCGTATGCGGCGGCATCGATGATGAGTATTTTCAGTATCTCACATGGAAAAAGGTGGAAGTCATCGACTCGGTCATAGGCCCGTACTGCCAGGTGCTCCGTCGTTTGGCCGCGCACTCCTTAGCTCCAGGGGATATTATCCGGCCCGACCACCTCAGCAAGACCTAAATCTCCTCGAGGGATTGATCAATCCGAAAGGCCGATATATAAATACACTGTCACCATGAGAATCATAGCCGGTCAGTTCAAGGGGCGTCGCCTTTGGTCTCCTATTCACGGCCTGGTCAGACCCACCAGTGAAAGAGTGAGAGAAGCCGTGTTCGATGTGCTCGGCCCACACATCCTTGCCAGCCGCGTCTTAGACCTTTTCGCGGGAACAGGGGCCTTCGGTTTCGAGGCCCTCAGTCGCGGCGCGTCCCATGTTTCTTTTGTGGAACGGAACAGCTCTGCAGCTCAGACCATAAAAAGAAACGCCGAAAAGCTTGGCGTTCGCGAGCGCGTCTCGGTGCGGATAGGCGGCGCAGCGCAAGCCCTCAATTCCCATGTCGAAGCAAAAGAAAGTTTTACCGTCGTATTTATGGATCCGCCCTATGACACGAATGACCTAGACCATATCTGGCGGCAGCGGGCCCTGAGACGAGTATTATCCCAGGATGCGGTGCTCGTGGTGGAATCGAGGTACTCAACTTCTCATCAGCAGGCGCCTGACTTCCTCACAAGGCGATTTGCCAGGAGATATGGGGATACATTGGTTGAAATGTTTTGTATTGAAGAGGAGGAATGAGCATTGTCGCCCCAAAGAGCCAGAAGGAGGATGGGGGAAAAACTTGCGGTATATCCCGGGACCTTCGACCCTATTCACAACGGACATCTTGAAATAATCAGGAGGGCGTTGGGAACATTCGACCGCATTATCGTCGCCTTAGGAGAGAACCCGCAAAAGGATACCATCTTCACAGTCGAAGAGAGAATTGCTATGATTCGAGAAGCAGTGGCAGGGGATCCGAGGATCGAGGCGGATTCCTTTCAAGGCCTGCTGGTACGATACGCCGAAAAAATTAAGGCCTGCGCCATCGTCCGAGGACTCCGCGCGGTCTCGGACTTTGAATACGAATTCCAATTGGCCCTGATGAATCGGAAGCTCAATAGAAACATCGAAACGTTTTTCCTCATGACGGCTCACAGATATTTGTATGTGAGTTCTCGCATCATCAAAGCAACGGTTTTAGCGGGCGGTTCTCCCGAAGGTCTTGTACCCGAGAACGTACTCAGAATCCTGAAAGAAAAATTCCCCATGATCAACAATCAGAAACAGCATAAAAATAAATCACTTGTGGAGCACTCATGAAAACATGGCTATCTCAAAGGGCTCTTCAGCTCAAACCGTCTGCTACTCTGGCGATTTCGGCCAAAGAAAAGGAACTCAAAGCCCAAGGCGTCGATGTCATAGGTTTTGGAGCCGGTGAACCTGATTTTCCCACTCCCGCGCATATACGCGAGGCGGCAAAGCGGTCCATCGATCGGGGTGAAACCTTTTACACGCCGGTCGGAGGAACGCCAGAGCTGAAAAAAGCAATCGCCTTCAGAATCGCTCAGGATTACGGCCTGGAATACGGCCCGGCGGAACTGCTGGTTTCGTGCGGGGCCAAGCATAGCCTCTACAACGTATTTCAGGCGATATTAGATCCAGGGGATGAGGTTCTCGTTTTTGCTCCTTATTGGGTGTCGTATCCTGAAATGATATCGCTTTGCGGCGGCATCCCCGTGGTCGTACAGACTCGGGAGGCCGACGCCTTCGTCCCCGCTATCGAGGCTGTCCGCTCCCTTGTAACACCTCGCACCAAGGCGATGATTGTCAATTCTCCTTCCAACCCCAGTGGCACGGTCTATCCGCCGACCACCCTGAGCGGCCTTGCCGAATTAGCCCTGGAATACGACCTGCTCGTCATTTCTGACGAGATCTATGACAAGCTCCTCTACGACAACCTCACATTTATGCCGTTCCCCAGCTTCGAGGGCATGAGAGACAGGTGTGTCCTTGTGAATGGCGTTTCTAAAACCTATGCCATGACAGGGTTTCGCATCGGATACATGGCTGCCGCCAACAAGTCCATCATCAAAGCGGCCACTGACCTCCAAAGTCAGTCAACCTCGAATCCCAGCAATCCGGCCCAAGCTGCTGCTACGGAGGCCCTTCAAGGCCCTCAGGACGAAGTGGCAGCCATGAGAAGCATCTTCGAAAAGAGACGCAACCTCATGGTTTCCTTGATCGACGACATTGAAGGCGTCACGGTGACCAAGCCAAGCGGCGCGTTTTATGCCTTCGTGAACGTGTCCGCCTTGTTCAGCAAGAATGGGATCAATGATTCCAATGATATGGCCGCGTACCTGCTGGAAAAGCATCATGTGGCCTGCGTACCAGGAGGGGCTTTCGGCTCTTCGGACCACATCAGACTCTCCTTTGCCACCAGCGAAAAGAACATCGTCGAAGGCATGAAAAGAATAAAAGAGGCGTGCCGCGAGTTGCGATGAATGACGCGGGACCGTTGATCCTTCTGACTAATGACGACGGAATTTACGCCGAAGGACTCCGTTATCTGCGACAGGCATTACACTCAATAGGCGAGATTTGCGTGGTGGCGCCAGTGGAGGAACAGAGTGCCGTGGGGCATTCCATCACGCTTTACGATCCCATAAAGGTCCATGAAATCCACTTCAATGGAGAAACGTACGGTTTCGGCGTGACTGGGACGCCGGCTGATTCGGTGAAATTAGCCATGTACGCGCTTCTCCGAAGACCTCCTGATTTGGTGGTGTCTGGCATAAACAACGGCGCGAACGTCGGCATCAACGTGCTGTACTCCGGAACAGTGTCTGCTGCCACCGAAGCCGCGATATTGGGTGCGCCTGCCATGGCGGTCTCCCTGGCCCAGAAAAAAAATCCCCCCTACGAATGGGCGCTGCCTCATGTGCTCGCCATCGCCCGCTGGGTATTGTCCCAAGGCCTCCCCAAGGGAGTAGCCCTCAACGTCAACATACCAGCCATGCCACCCGAAAAGATTCGGGGTTTTAGAATAACGAGACAGGCTCTGTCTCCCTTTAGAGAAACACTAGAGCCGCGGGAAGACCCGCGAGGCAACACCTATTATTGGCTTTCCGGGCAGAGCGCCGAGACCGATACAGATGAAGACATAGATGTGATTGCATTGGGCCAGGGATATGTCTCTATTACCCCGTTGTTCTACGATCTCACCGCTCATGCACATGTGGAGGAATTGGCGTGCGCCCTGAAAAAGATATGACCATGGCCTTCCAAGATGTGGATCTCTCCGATATCGAGAGCATCATGTCCTACTCCTTCAAGAGGCCGCATCTACTTCTGGATTCCCTCACCCGGCGAAGCTATTGGCACGAACATAGAGATACCTGCGAGCATCACAACGAACGACTCGAATTCCTTGGCGACGCGGTATTAGGCCTTGTCATCGCGGAAAAGCTCTATGAGGAATTCCCTGAATTTGAAGAGGGTGACCTCCAGAAAAGCCGCGCAAGATTGGTCAACAGAACCACGCTCGCAAATCTTGCCAGGACTTTGGGCATCGCCAAATTCATCCGCATGGGACGAGGTGACGACCTCTCAGGCTGTCGCGACCGTGATTCTATTCTGGCCGATACACTGGAAGCCGTGATAGCGGCGATCTTTCTTGACCGCGGTTTTTCGGCGGCAAAGGAGTTTATTCTGAGGGCCTTCTCCGATTTGATAGATACGCTGCCCGTGAGTTCTGAGGAACAGGATTACAAAAGCGTTTTACAAGAGCGAGTTCAATCTTCAATGGGCCTGACGCCAACATATCAGGTCGTTGATCAATGGGGAGAGGAACACTGCAAGACATTTGCAGTAGCTGTACAGGTCGGCGACCATACGGTGGGTCAGGGTACGGGCCGGAACAAAAGAGAAGCTGCCCAGAACGCGGCGCGAGAGGCATTGGATACTCTTTTCAAGTAGCTCTTTTTTGTCATCGTTTGAGATATCGCGGCTCCCCCACCACGGCCGTTCGTGACCAAACACACGAATTCGATAGCGGTCTGCCTGCTCGACTGGGTGAGCCGAGCATGATTCGTCGTTCCGTCGCCTTGCAATGACACCGAGCCTCTATTGATTCGTTGGCCGCGAAGCGAAGCAATCACCTGATATAACCTTTATGAAAAGAAATCGCGAAATGCTCAGACGTGATGTTGTCATTCCCTTAAAAATGGGAATCCAGGAAACCCAGTATGGATCTTCACTTTCGTGAGAATGACGCAATGAGGGTACACGGCCCCAATTTGTGATTAATTGCGAGAATTCGTATAAATGCGGAGGGAAAAGTTTCCCTTGCGCGAGGAGTTCCCTACGGACGCTCAAAACTCTCTCCATTGGCCGCCTTTGATACCAGGCACGCTGGTAAGGCGCTACCAACGATTTATCGCCGACGTGAGACTCGACGACGGCAGCATTGCCAAGGCGCACTGCCCCAATTCTGGAAGCATGTTAGGATGCAGCGAGCCGGGAAGAGTTGTCTATTTATCGCAGGCTGGAAACATCAAACGAAAACTTCCGTACACCTGGGAGCTGATCAGCATGCCGAGCTCTCTGGTGGGGATAAACACGCTCGTTCCCAACCGATTGGTGCACGCCTCTGTGGCGGCTGCCGCAATCCCGGAATTGGCGGGCTACGACACGATCAGGCGCGAGGTCGCAACTGGCCCCGGCGCCAGACTTGATTTGTATTTGCAATCGCGCCATAACCCGCCCTGTTTCGTAGAAGTCAAAAATTGCACCTTGGTGGAAAACGATTCGGCGTACTTCCCTGACGCGGTGACTGCCAGGGGTGTAAAACACCTGGGAGAGTTGGAAAGACTCGCTGCACAAGGATGCCGCGCGGTCATCTTCTTCCTGGTACAGCGCATGGACGCAAAGGTGTTTCGACCAGCGGATAGGATCGATCCTCTGTACAGTGCCCATCTCAGGGCTGCGGCAAAAAAGCATGTAGAAATTCTCGCCTACGATGTACACATTACTCTTACAGGAATCTCACTGAGAAAAAGGCTGCCATGTCAGTTGTGACAGGCCCTTTTTTCGCGAATCACGATCATTATAGAGAAAGGAATGGAACTATGACCGCTGAATTGGATCGCAGGGAACTCCTGAAAACAACAGGGCTTTTTGCCGCTGCCGGGGTTTTGTCGTCATTCCTTGGGCAGGATGCTATTGCTGCTGACAAGGGCAACGCGCCAGGGACCTTCATGCACAAATTGCCGCCGCTCCCATATCCGGAAGACGCTCTGGAACCATATATTGACAAGGAAACGGTGAAAATACATCATGGAAAACACTTTGCCGCCTACATCGACGGATTGAACAAGGCCTTGGAAGCGCTTGAAAATTGCCGCAAACAAGGAAATTTTTCTGCGGTCAAAGCCCTGAGCCGCGATCTCGCGTTCAACGGCTCAGGAGTGGTGTTGCATTGGCTCTATTTCAACACCATCGGGCCACACGCGGGCGGCTCACCTACCGGCGTGATGAAGGAACTCATCGACAGGGACTTCGGCTCCTTTGAGACCTTTTGGAACCAATTTGCCGCAGCATCGAAGTCTGTCGAGGCATCGGGCTGGGGAGTCCTTGCATGGGAGCCATTCAGCAAGAGATTAGTCATTATGCAGGCCGAAAAGCACCAAAACCTCACGTCCTGGGGAGTGATGCCCCTCCTGGTCTGCGATGTGTGGGAGCACGCCTACTACCTGAAGTATCAGAACCGCCGTGCGGAATACGTGGACAACTTCCAGAAAATCGTTGATTGGAAAAAGGTTGAGGAGCTGTTTAAGAAGCACAGTTCAGTCAAATAACGTACTTTCTCGCTCCCGACAAGCCATGTGACCGAACGCATTGCATCACCGCTATGTGTTCCTTGTCGCAGGAAAGCGCACAGTTAACCCATGCCTGCCGAAACCTCGGCGCAGGCACGTCGCGACAAATCCACATGGTCGGGCGGCAATGGTGTAATGGATCGAATAAGCATGCTGCCTGAGTGGCTCAATACCCCGTTCCAGGAGCCCGTCAGAGCTGTTAAAAAGGTGAATAAGACCTCCGAACAGCCCAGGAGCTCTTGGGCCACAAAGATGTCAAGACGATGATCTATACCCATGTCCTCAACCGCGGCCATCCGGCGTACGGAGTCCGCTGGATGGACTTTGAGAGGTGTTTTATGCCGCCCCGCAGCATGTGCCGATCCAAATTGAGCGTTCGGCGCAAATGCCTTGATTCGCAAGTGGTTAAGTCACCTTTGGCGGAGTATCGAAAGGCGACTTACATGGCAGAAACCAGAAATACCTCATCTTATGCGGATCAATCTAATCATTGTGAGACGCCACTGAGCAACGCCGAAGCATGATCGTCCGGGGAGATAGACCTTGGCAAAGTGAAAGAACAACACGCAAGCAGGCGCCACCGTCGGCGCCGAGGTTCAGGAGGCCTATGGCGAGCCGTTCGAGGAGAATATGAAACGCCTGGTGGCTGAATGGCGTACTCAGACGGAAGATGCAGGCCGCTTGGACGCTGAAATCCGGAGAAATTTGGAAGAATTGGGCTCTTGGAAG
Organism: uncultured Syntrophaceae bacterium; assembly: GCA_964427855.1. Taxonomy (GTDB): domain Bacteria; phylum Desulfobacterota; class Desulfomonilia; order Desulfomonilales; family Desulfomonilaceae; genus JAUPKT01. The sequence goes on along the minus strand of CAYRVH010000011.1, from coordinate 22,739 downwards.
TAGATGTTTATTAAACGTTTGGCCCGAATCGTTTAATAACGAAACCTCTTATTGAACGAAATGGAAATAAGGAGTATTCGGTGAGGCGTGGATTCACAGGACGTTACGAAATAACCGAAGTAGGCGGGGAGACGATTCGCGCTTTTATTCCAAACCCTCTTCCACCCCACCCACCGCTGGAAATGACTGGTCAACGCCGGCAATTGTTGGAGCGTGCAACCCTGGCATTAGGCAGGCTGGATAGCGTAAGCGTGCTCCTGCCTGATCCCGACCTTTTCTTATATGGCTATGTACGCCGCGAAGCGGTTCTTTCCTCTCAAATTGAAGGGACACAGTCATCTTTAGCCCAACTGTTGCTTTTCGAAATAGAAGAGGCTCCCGGTGCTCCATTGGATGACGTGGTGGAGGTTTCCAACTACGTGGCGGCATTAGAGCATGGGCTTAAGCGACTGCATGAGGGCTTCCCTCTTTCCAATCGTTTAATTCGAGAAATGCACGCCGTGTTGCTTTCTCGCGGCCGTGGCAGTGAGAAGTCCCCGGGCGAATTCCGGTGCACGCAAAACTGGATTGGAGGAAACCGACCAGGTAGTGCCCATTTTGTTCCCCCGCCGCCAGGTTCTGTGCAAGACTGTATGGCGGAACTAGAACGTTTTCTTCATGGTGAGGAGAATCCTTATCCTGGTCTCATTAAAGCTGCACTCGCTCATGTTCAGTTTGAGACCATTCATCCATTTCTTGATGGTAATGGACGTTTGGGCCGTTTGCTCATTGCCTTTATCCTCCACCATGATAATTTGCTTTCTAAACCGCTCCTTTACCTAAGCCTCTATTTTAAGCAACATCGAAATGAGTATTATCGCTTACTTGATGTTGTCCGCCTCGAGGGGAATTGGGAAGCCTGGTTGGATTTTTTCCTTGAAGGGGTTGAGCACACGGCCACCAACGCGGTTGAAATCGCAAAACGTTTGCTTTCGCTTTTCCAGCAGGATGAACAGATCATTCAACAACATCAACGAGTGGGTTCAACCACTTTACGTGTATTTCGCGTGCTTTGTGAGCGTCCCTTGGTCACGTTGAATCAGATATGTAAGCGTACCGGGCTTTCTTTTCCGGCGGTCTCGCGGGCTATGGAAAATTTGGAGAATCTGAAAATAGTCAGAGAGATCACCGGCCAACGCCGTAATCGGGTTTTTGCGTACAACCAGTATCTGATCATTCTTAGCGAAGGAACAGAAGCATTATGATGTGTCTGGCAAGGGAGGACATAACTGTATCTTATTAACCGATTTGGCGGTTTCGTTAATAGCGTTTGGCCTTATTTAACGAGACGATAATAACTGTTCAAGCACCATAAGAAAGGCAAAGAAATTGGGTCATGGAAGATGACTGGCGAGAGACAGCATTGACCGGTGTCTCAACCGATCTCGATGGTCTAAGTTGTTTGGACAGCCGTACGAGTCTGATAAGTGGTACGCTGATGGTTCCCGCTGCTACCGGGGTGGGGACAGGTACCAGAATAGACCCCATCCGGGGTCCTTCCTCCAAGAACCTAACGCCGTCTCCGGTGGTTGTAAGAGCTAAAATATTGGTCAAGTCCTAACGAGACTCTCCAAGCGAGCAAAACGCCTTGAGATAGACTTCTTCGTACTTGACGCTCTTCCACAGACGCTCTACGTATATGTTGTCCTTGCACCGACCTTTTCCATCCATGCTGACGCGGATTCCCCATCATTGAAGGAGAGGTTACTCACCAAGGTGATCTTGGCAGTTTCGAGGTTCTTTTCGACCGTTTCGGTTTCTCGGAGGTGGCTCTGAGGGAAATCACCCCGGATAGTACTCGACATCGACTTGAACGATGGAAAATTCAAGAAGCAGGAATCACTTGGAACTGAGGTACTCTTGGATGGGATTCGCGCCTCTCGTAAGTCCGACGATACCGCAGCCTTTTTCTCGCCCCTCGATTCAGACACCCCCTCCGCATACGCCGGCTCAGTCACCGGGGGCGTGACGCGCGACATACCGAGGATATAGCCTTTCTCAAAAGAAATCACGAAATGCTCAGAGGTGACGTTGTCGTTCCCATGAAAATGGGAATCCAGGAAACTCAGTATGGATACCCACTTTCGTGAGGATGACGCAATGAGGGTATACGGCCCCCAATTAGTGATTAATTTCGAGCATTCCTACACCCACGAGTTGCTGGGTGGTCGGGCGGCACCCAGCTGGTTTGTGCAGAAAGAGATTTCCTTTAAGGTACGGTCCCGCGGCTCGGATATTTCGTGAACCAGCGGAATTGTCTTATCTTTAGTGAGCCATCGGTTCTGGTTCTCTGACGATTGACGCTGATTACCTCGGCCCGAAAATAATCAGGATGCCTCCCACAAGGCAAATTGCCACTCCTATGGAATCCCATGCGTCCGGCATCTTGTGTTCAACCAGCCATAACCAAACAAATGAAGCAGCGATGTAGATGCTTCCATAGGCCGCATAGGCGCGACCGGCAAAATCAGTCTCCACTTTGGTCAAGAAATAGGCGAACGCCGTCAGAGACACGAGGCCGGGCGCGATCACCCATGCCGGCTTGTGAAGACGCAGCCAAGCCCAGAACGCAAAACACCCTGCAATTTCCGCGAAAGCAGCGAGCACATAGAAAACAAGACTTTTGATCAAACGGCATTCTCCTTCCCCCCACATTTAGATCAACCCGGACAGGTATCAGAAGAGAATTAAGAAAGAAGCGCTAAGCCGTTCTTCAGTGATCTATCATGTATCCTCTTTAATCCGGCCGGCAGACCACCGGCAAATGAGAACCTTCAGGAAGGGGGGCGTCGCGGGAGTCTACCCCGCAGCTTCTTGGGCCTGGAACCTTGGCCCAGAGCAGCAGCACGGAGCTGAGAACCACGGTGACGCAGCCGGCTTCTTGGAAAATGACGGCCGTGACCGGCGTCAGGTGTCCACACATCGCCAGTGTCAGACCGATCACATTATAGATTATGGAAAAAAAGATATTGAGTTTGATCCGCCGCAGCACCTTTCGGGACATTTGAACGAATTCCACCAGACGCGAGAGATTGCCGTCCATGAGAGTGACATCAGCCGCCTCAATGGCGACGTCTGCGCCGGTTCCACCCATCACGATGCCGACATCGGCGAGCGCCAGGGCAGGCGCGTCGTTGATCCCGTCGCCGACCATGGCCACGATCAGCCCCTTGTGTTTCATCTCTTTGATGGCGGACTGCTTCTCCTCCGGTAAGAGCTCGGCCCGGAATTCATCGACGCCGATTCGAGAAGCTACGGCTTGGGCAATTTTGGCGTTATCACCCGTCAACATGGTGGTTTTGCCCACGCCAAGCGACTTCAACGATTCAATTGCACCCACTGTCTCGGCTCTCACTTCATCCGCGATGGACAGAAGTCCGATGGCTTCGCGATTTTGCGCAACAAGGATCGCCGTTCTTCCCAGGTCGGATTGCCCCGTCATTGCTTGCGCAATCCAGGCGGGAACGACGACTCCCTGTCCTCTCAGAAAAGAGTCCCTACCCACCACGATCTCCTGTCCATCGTGGAAACACACGACCCCCATGCCAACCTCGATCCTGAACTCATCGGGGTCCGGGATCTCAAGCGCCCTTTCCTTGGCAAGCGCCATTACCGCTTTTGCCAAAGGATGCTCTGAGTACTTTTCAGCGATGGCGGCCAGTCTCAACACTTCGTCTTTCGGCGTGCCATCCCCGCTGATCACCTCCAGGACTTTCGGGCGGCCCAGGGTGAGGGTGCCGGTTTTGTCAACAACCAGGGAGTCGATCCTGCCTGCGATCTCGAAGAAAATGCCGCCCTTGATGAGTACGGATCGCCGTGCCATGTTGGCAATGCCCGCGGCCACGGCTGAGGGCGTCGCGATGGCGAAGGCGCATGGGCATGCCACGAGCAGAATGGCGACGGCCACCTTCACGTCACCCGAGGTCAGATACCCGATAACCGCCAGCACGAGGACCGTCGGGAGGAACCACGCGGTGAAGCGGTCAGCAACCCCCTGGATGGGGGCTTTGGATTCCTGAGCCTCCTCCACCAGGTGAACGATCCTTGCAAGGGTGGTATCCCCGCCGATCTTGGTCGTTCGAATTTCAAGACGGCCATCCTCCGTCAATGTGCCAGCGAACACCTCGTGGCCCTTGAGCTTTTCAACAGGCATGGATTCGCCTGTAATGTGGGCTTGATCGACGGCGGCGGCTCCCGCTGTCACCACGCCGTCCACCGGAATGCGCTCACCCGGCCTTACGATCACGATATCTCCGTGCTGAAGCTCGGCCACGGCAACGAGTACCTCCCCATCCCCACGCCGCACGTGTGCCATTTGAGGGGTGAGATTAAGCAGGCCGCGGATACTCCGGCGCGTTCTGTCGAGTGTGTAAGACTCCAAAGCACCGACCACGGACATAATCAAAATGATCACCGCCGCCGGCAAGAACTCGCCGGCTGCTATGGTGATAAAAATCGCCATGGTCACGAAGACGTTAACTGTAATCCTGCGGTGTGTCACGTCCCGAAGGCCTGCCAGAAATCGCTGCCATCCACCGAAAAAGGTGGCGACGAGCGCAAGTCCCGCAGCCAGCATCCCCGGCTGGACCTGCCAGAGGCCCAAGAGCAGCCAAGGCCCGCCATGCCAGGGGCCCAGGAGCCAAGAGGCCAGGGTCAATAAGCCCACTATCAGCGGCGCGAGCGCAAAGATGAGTATTTGTTGCCAGTTTTGCGATTCATTTGGATGATCTATCATGCCTGCTGCTCGTTTTTTCACGAATTCTCCGGCGCATCCTTCTGCTGATTTGTGCTGGTCTGATCCTCGAGGTGGCAGCCGCACCCAGGGCCGCAACCGCTGCTCGCCTTGTTCATGGACTCCTTGAGAATAGCCCAAAAGCCTTTTTTGCCGGTTTTCACTTCGCCGTTTTCCTTTTCCATGATGTGCCTCCTATTGTTTCGTTCCTTTAACGCTGCTCCTTGTCCCCAGCTCTCTGTTGATTCTCCTCGACAAGGCATAACCCACGTTCGAGCAGGCTCAGCACGCATGGGTCCACGACGCGGTAGTGAATGTTGTTTCCGCACCGAGCGGCCCTGAGAATGTGTCTGTCGGCAAGGCGTTGTAATTGATTGGACACGGCCTGGGGTTTCATCCCCACGGCGGCTGCCAATTCCATCACGCATAACTCTCCCGACCGAGCCAAGGCGTGAAGCAAACGCAGCCGCGTGTCGTTGGCCAAAACCTTAAATAACGCCACGAGTTCACGGGCTTGAGCGGGGGTGATCAGCTCCCGATCCTCAAGGGATGGCTTGAGGGAACAAGAACATAGTTCGGAACTCTTATCTAAAGCCATGAATCTCCTTATTTGCTCACTACTACATGATATGGTGTATTGGTGGAATCGTCAAGCGCCGTCTTTCCGCATCCCACGTAAAGAGCCCTCGACAAGAGAACATATTTCAATTATAATCTCTCCTCGGAAATACATTACAGGCATGATCACAGAGGGAACCTCACATGAGAAACTCCTCTCCCATCTTGGCGGCCCTTCTCGCGGTGGTCTTTTCTATATGCGTTGCCCACGCGGCTGAAGAACCGATCAAATGGTCTGCCCCCATGCAGGCGTACCCCAACCAATGGTCGCCCACAGCTCCCCCAGCGCCATATTATTACTATCCACCTGGATATTCTGGCGGCGTCTTCGGCTATGGCACGTACGGCGGTTCTTGGGGCTACTCAGGCCAGTACCAGAGGCCTTACGGCTACCCGCAGCAAGGGTTTTCCGGGAATCCCTATCATTCCTATTATTATAATCGCTGAGCCTCTCCCTCGTCTCGTTCCATGGACCACGGACTGCGCAAGCCGATACGCGGCCACGTCGTGATCAATTTCAAAACTCCCCTGTCCCGCAGCAAGCTATGCGGTCATTTCGAGCCAAGCGAGAAGCCTTGACCCAGACGAAGGTTTCTCAGTCGCATGGCCACTTTGAAACGACACGAATGTCTCGGCGTCCCGCTTTCGTTCGAACCTCCCGCCTTCGAAATGACAAAACTAGGGGGCTCCGGGCCGTCATAGAGCTTTCATAGAAGTTTTCTCGCTCTAGATGATACCAAAATGCATTCGGACTCAAATTTTAAGAATCGGTCTATGCAGCTACCACTGCGCGAGCGCTTCCTGGACCGCCTGCACAATATCGCTCACTGGCGCAAGCGTCACGTCTCTGGTCTTACGATTCCTTAGCTCCAAGTTGCCGCTCGACAGGGCTTTTTTACCTATGGTGATCCTCAGGGGAATTCCCATCAGGTCGGCGTCCTTGAATTTGACGCCAGGTCGTTCGTCCCTGTCGTCGAGAAGCGCATCGATGCCCGCACCCCACAAGCTCCTGTACACTTTTTCTGCGGTTTCGTCGATGGCGCCGTCTTTTCCACCCACGGGAGACACGATCACCTGGAACGGAGCGAGAGGAGGAGGGAAAATGATGCCCTCCTCATCATGGTTCTGTTCAATGGCGGCAGCGATGATGCGGCTGACGCCTATCCCATAGCAACCCATGACCATAGGCGTTTCAATGCCTTCTCGGTCCAAGAAGCCGGCGTTCATGGCCTTGGAGTACTTCAGGCCCAGTTTGAAAATGTGGCCCACCTCGATGCCGCGGCTCAACGCGAGCGTTCCTTGGCACCTGGGACAGGGGTCCCCAGCCGCCGCACTGCGAAAATCTCCATAGTGATCCACCTTGAAGTCGGTCTGGGGGTTAATTCCTGTGAGGTGCATGTCGGAGCAATTGGCGCCCACCACTGCGCAGGTCATTGCCCTCACGGCGTAATCAGCCAGTATAGGCGCCCCCGCCAGGCCAACCGGTCCTGAAAAACCTTTGGGACCGCCGGTGACCTCTTCCACCAGTTTCGCATCGGCAAACTCCAGGGCGCTGACTCGCAGAAAATTCTTTACCTTAATTTCATTCACCTCGTGGTCTCCTCTGGTGAGTACGACCACAGGGCCATTTTCAGTGGAGAAGACAAGCGTCTTGATGATGTCCTGCGGCTGCACCTTGAAAAACGCCGCGACCTCTTCTACGGTTGTCAGCCCTGGCGTGGAAACTCTCTCGCTCGCACAAGGCCGCCACGACTCTGGGGCCGCCAAAGGTCTTGTCTCTGCTTTTTCGAGATTGGCCGCATATTCGCATGAATCACACGCGACGATGACGTCTTCCCCGGTGTCGGCGAGCACCATAAATTCGTGGGAAAAACTGCCTCCGATGGGGCCAGTGTCGGCCTCCACCACTGCAAAATGCAGCCCACAGCGAGTGAAGATGCGAGCGTACGCATCTTTCATAATCCGATACGATTCTTCTGCGCCTTCCTCCGTCGCGTCGAAGGAGTAGGCGTCTTTCATCACGAATTCTCGACCCCTCATCAGACCAAAACGAGGTCGAATCTCATCTCGAAACTTGGTTTGGATCTGGTAGAGATTGAGCGGTAAATCCTTGTACGATCGCACCTCTCGCCTCACAAGGTCTGTAATTACCTCTTCATGGGTCGGCCCTAAACAGCAGTCGCGGTCGTGTCGATCTTTAAACCGGAGAAGTTCGGGCCCATACACATCCCATCGGCCAGACTCTTTCCATAACTCCGCGGGTTGCACCATCGGCAGCAAAACCTCTTGCGCCCCTGACGCATTCATCTCTTCCCGGACGATCTGTTCGACCTTGCGAAGCGATCGATATCCCAATGGCAGGTACGAATAGATGCCCGCAGTGAGTTTGCGGATCATGCCAGCTCTGAGCAGCAGTTTATGACTAATGACCTCAGCGTCGGAAGGGTCTTCCTTCAGCGTCGGAATAAGCAGCCTCGACATTCTCATATGTGTTCCCCTTATCTTGGCGAGCCAGTTGCATTGATGGAATAACTACCTTTGTGTAATCCATACGGGGAGTGAATGCAAACAACATCGTCGCTTTTTTATGGTTCAGGAACCTGCGCTTTCGGGTATTCTTTAACTGTACCTGGGATCGATCCCGACGCCATCAAGACACATCCATGCCACGGAGTGCTCGGGGCCTCATATCCGGCAGTGTGTCCATGGTTTGTGGCGAATCTGCGAAGTTCGCTGCATGGATGGGACTAGACAGTTGCGAGAAAAGTGGGGCATGGTAGCGTCGACGCGCAGCCCCGGAGACAGGCGCACATAGCTATAAGGGAGTGAGTCCTTCAGTGTCGTTTAGTTCTCATGACATCCCGCATTTGCTCGACCCATCAGCCCTGCGCGAACGGACTCTGGAGGCATGGAGATTGGCGTCCGAATGTCAGTTGTGTCCGCGTCGTTGCGGGGTCCAGAGACCCGCAGGCGAGCTGGGCTACTGTGCCACCGGCCCAGGGCTCCGCATAGGCGCGGTGGCCCCGCACTTTGGGGAGGAACCCCCGCTCTCCGTGGATGGAGGAGCAGGCGCGATTTTCCTGACGGGCTGTACCATGAGTTGCGTGTATTGTCAGAACTACCAAATCAGCCAGGAATGCATGGGGCATGACACCGACCCGGATCTCTTGGCCCATGATATGTTGGAATTGCAGAGAATGCAGTGCGCCAACATCGACGCGGTCTCTCCCTCCCACCAACTTCCCGCGTTTCTTGAAGCGCTTTCCATTGCACGCCAAAACGGCTTACGACTACCGCTGGTATACAACACCAACGGCTATGAGACGCGCGAGACGCTGGACATACTCGACGGCGTGGTAGATGTGTACCTTCCTGACCTGCGCTACGCTTCTCACGAGAACGCGTCACGCTATTCCGATACGCATGACTACGTGCAGGCGGCCAGAGAGGCTATCCTCGAGATGCACCGGCAAGTTGGCAACCTCGTGGTGGACCTCCGAGGTCGCGCAATCAGAGGACTGATCATACGACTGCTCGTGCTTCCCTCAGGCATCGCCGGCGTGGAAGAGAATTTGCTGTGGATAAAGGATAATCTCCCCGCCGCCGTTACGCTGTCCCTCATGTCCCAATATGCTCCCCTATACAAGGCTTCTACATTTCCGGAACTCAAGAGGACCGTGGCAGAAAATGAGTATGAGCGGCTCGTGGATATGGCCTGGGATATGGGATTTGAAAACGTGTATGTCCAAGATGTCAGCGCAAGCGCCTGCGGCATACCGGACTTTGCGTCACCTCAGCCTTTTGTGTGGGAGGAAGAGTCCTAAGGATCGTCTTTTTTCGCGAGGCCTTCAGCCCTATCGGACGCTGCCCTTCCTGATGGCCTCGCCAAAACTCAAAGGACATTCCGCAATAATTTATGGCTGGTCGTTGAGTTATGGAGTAATGGCGTGAGCTTACCCTTTTTTCAAATCTAGAACCGTTTTCAAGAGAAATCACGAAATAGCCACACTTCAGATTGTCATTCAAATGAAAATGGGAATCCAGGCAACTCACTATGTATAGCCACCTTCGCGACGACATAGCGGCGACCCGCGACTAATTCGTGATTCATGTACAGAACTCCTAAGAACGGGGAACCTGCTTCAAAACTCACAATTGACAAGACGCGGCCAGACGGCTACTCTTGAGCTTATAAAGGCGTGGCGGCGGCGAGGCGGCCCTGAAGTAACCCTCAGGAAGTATCAGTCAGGAGGCCAAGATGGAAATACGAACCTTTGAACTGGAATTCGCACGATTTATTGAAAAATTCACGGATCATATTCGAGAGGCATTCTTGGAAGACACCATACACAAAAGAGAACTCCTGACCCACTACCAACTGGGCCAAAAGATGCTCGAAGACCTCGCCAACAGCGTCCTCTCTGAATTCACCAAAAACATCGACAAAAAAACATCTGTAGAGACTATCGCCGACAAATATGTGCAGCTCGGCATCAGGTGCAGAGAAGACGGACTGAGCTTTTCAGAAATGGTTCGAGCCTTTATCCTGCTCAAACGCCACATCTGGATATTTTTTCAAGACAGTAACTTTGCAGGGCAGCCGTTTGACGTGCGCTCTATAGTAGCGCTGAACAACCGAACCGCCTTGTTTTTCGATCGAGCCATCTATTATTTTCTTGTCGGATTTGAGCAGGCGGATTCTGAAGAGGCGTCGGAGCTGGAGTCCATGTACAACGCCTTTGTGGAAAAGCTCAAGAGAGACATTCTCGCAAGCATGCAGCGGCAAAAGGCGTAAAAAAAGGCTGGTGGACAAACTCATTCTTTTCCCCGCGATGACGGCGAAAATGCCTCCACATTCACCGGATGACAGACAAATTCCTGCGGGCGCGCTGTGTGTCTCTCGCCAGAGCGGCCAACCGTCTTGGACTCTGTAACGATTTTCAAAAATACGCATCAACTATAACTGTTCTCAAAAGAACTCACGAAATGGCCATGCCTCAGATTGTCATTCGCATGAACATGGGAATCGGGGAAACTCATGATGGATCCACACCTTCGTGAGGACGGCCCAATGATGGTATACGCTCCCAATTCGCGATTACGTTCGCGAATGCCTCCAGAAGATGCCCTGCCATTTGGGGGCGAATTTCCAGGATGAGTCTTTTCCAGAGAAATATGGTGAAGCGGTTCGGCCCCTGCGGCGAAGGAATGACTTCAATAAGCGCTGTTGCAAGCTGTGTCAGTCTTCTTCATCATTGCCACGGGCATCTCTGCGCACGAAATCTTCCAGCCGGATCACTTTTTCCCTAGATGCAGGGGGCATGTCTAATTCTTGTTCGCATTCTACGGCTTCTACCAGCTTCCTCAGGTTGGGATCCTTCGCCACTGCCTCGTTAATCTTTCGATCCAGTTCTATGGCTTGGTGATCCAAGTGGCTGATGGGGACGTCAAGGCCGGTGAGTGAATTGATGACGCTGACCAGGCGAGCCACCACGCGAGGGTTCTTTTGTAGGTAAGCCGGCGCATGCCCCCAAAAACTCGCGGCTTCAATGCCGTTTTCCGCGCACGCTCGTAACAGATACGAGTGAATGCTGATGGGGCCGGAATAGGCAGCCGGCGTGATACCCTTGTTGGCTCCACAGAGTTCCGAGACCATGAATGAGGTCGCCGCCACCACACTTACCACCGGCGGGCTGAGATGAGACACGGTGTCCTGTACCCCTCCAAATGTGTAAAATCGCTCCACTCCCAGTTGCTCCATGACGCCGATGATCATCTCCGAATACGATTGCCAACTATAGGCCGGTTCCCGCCCCAAAAAAAGCACCGCGTCATGACGACCATCTGGGTTTCGATAAAAGGAAAAATTGGTCTCCAAGACCTCCATCTCTAAAATTACGCCGTCCTCGATGCGGGCAGTCGGTCTTTCTATGGTATAGTTCGAGAAGGCTTCGTTGCTCATGGAGGCAAAGACTTCCGGATGCAGGACCGCATGCAAGTATTCGAGAGTATCGCTGGACACGCAGCCCGCGTTCGACCAGCCAAAAAATCCAGCGAGCATAATGGGCCGCCGAAGCTTCGGCGTCGTTCTCCATGAAACCACGAGATTGAGAAAATCTTTATCGATCATGAGTCCTTAATGTCGGCGATGTCGCCGCGCGGTCGAGGGATAAGACAGACCTTGAGGACGAATGAATACGCTGCCGCATGTACTCGCGTGGCGCTGGGTTCGTCCCACTGCCTCTCTAAACAATAGTGCCTTGAACTATTCTACGCAACAGGCAAGAGAATCATGCCTCGAAAAAGTTCCGCCTGGTTCCATGTCTTACATGTCATCTTTCAGCCCGTGCGCAGTACCGATCTCCTCATTGCTTCGCTATCCCCTCACTGACACCCCGGCGACTTTCTTGTCACGCAAAGAAGCCGACGGCAGCGAAGCACCCACAGCGAGACTGGTCTTTAAGATTTCCGTCGGGTTGAGCTCCGCATCAACGAGGTCGTGCATACCTTTGAAAATCGATGTGATGGCCGCGATAGGCAACTCTTGTCTTTTCGAACGGGGCGGGCTCGAACGAGGTCAGTCGCCGAGACATTCATGTCATTTCGAAGGAGTCCAGCAATTGAGAAATCTTTCTCGCTGGGGCAAGAAGTCTCGCTGCCCTCGAAATGACAGGGGAAAATGGGTTCAATGACGTAGAGCAGGGTTTTGGAATGACGGCTATACTGCCGAATTCGCAAGTGGCTCTGAAACCGCGCGTGACGCCGCAAGGGCGCCGAAACCCTAGTCGAATAAGCGTCTTTTTTCGACAGCCACCATCTTATTCACCGCCTGTGATTCGCTCTGTCGCCTGGATCCATCCCCCGCCTACTACCTGATCGTCTGTGTAGAGAACGGCAGCCTGTCCCGGTGCGATGCCTCGCTGAGGCTCAATAAATTCCATACCCACCTCTGAACCGGTGGCCGAGACAACGCGGGATGCCGTGGGGGCGCTGGTGGATCTCACTTTCGCCAGAAAAGTCTCCCCAATTTCGATGGGTCTATCGCGTAGGGTGTTGAACTGTTCCACCTCGATGCGCCTCACGAAAGTGTCACGCTTATGACCAACCACTATGGTGTTCGTCTGCGCATGTACGGCGATGACGTACAAAGGCTGGGCCGCACTGATCCTCATTCCCCTCCGTTGCCCGACGGTGAAGCCCACAATGCCTGTATGAGTCCCCACGCAACGGCCATGAATGTCCACTATCGGGCCCGACTCCGGAATAACGCCGCGCTCGAGAAGGTATTCTCGATACGTTTGGCCGCGAATAAAGCAAAGCTCTTGGGACTCCCCAGTAAGAGGGAAAAAGAACCCCCTCTCTTGGAGCATTTCTCGCGTCTGGCTCTTAGTAGAGGCCCCTAATGGCAGAATTAATCCGCTGAGAGCCTCCCTCGAAATCATTGCCAAGAAATATGACTGGTCTTTCTTGAAATCCACCCCCCGTAGTAAGACGGGGCCGTTGGCGTTATGGGTAATGCGAGCGTAATGGCCTGTCGCCAGCATGTCGCAACCCTGTCTCAAAGCATGTTCCCGGAGAAGCCCCATTTTGATGACTTTATTGCATATCAGGCACGGAGACGGCGTTCGCCCCTTGGGGTATTCTCGCACAAAATGAGATATCACGACGTCTTGAAAATCTCGTCTGAGGTCCACAAGGGTTATCGGAATATCTATGCGTCGGGCTATGTCTTGAACCTGCGCCCACGACTGATGTGAATATTCGTGCATGGCTATGTGGAAGCCGACGACGTCATGCCCTTGCTCTTTGAGGATCAGTGCAGCGGCCGTACTATCAACGCCGCCGCTCATAGCGACGCCGATCTTCATGATGGCGGACCCTCCTGTTGGGCGTCGCAGGTTTCAGACTGCTTCAGGCAATTAATCATTGGTGAGAGGCGCATAATGGGGGTTGGGGTAGTTCGGTATGCGGGGAACCCGCGGGTAGTCTATTCTTTCGGCGGGCCTTTGTGGAGTTTCCCCGACGACGCCCGTGTGAGGCTGGTGCGGAGACAAGGGGTTCGAGGAGACGCCTGCTCCTTGCGCTGGCGGAACCAGTCTTTGGCGCTGCGTGGCCGGAGGCGATGGCGCACTCTGCTGCTCAGTGGGATACGGAGAATTCGGCTGCTCTTCCGGGAACAAATTCCGACCGTCCATGGGGTTGAGAGGCACTGTCGGCCCTCGAGGGTCTCTCAGCAGGGGCCCTTGTCCGTATGGGTAGGGCTGACTCTGATTATAGGGATAAATAGCAGCGGTCTTGGGCATGTATGCATCCGGAAATGAAACGCCTCGATAAGCGGCGAGCGTCTCCGGTGAATCCAGCGGGCTCAGCACCAGGGTGCACCCGAGAAAGGGCGTATATACCGGCTCCTTGACTATTGAAGGGACGTATCCCTGATTTGGATTGCCCGTGAACGTCAACATGTCTCGAAACGTAATGTCCGGAGGGGCCTGAAAATCCTTCTGAGGCTTATTTTCTAGGACGTCTTTCATGAAATATCCCCAGATAGGCAATGCGGCCCGCGAACCCTCTTCTCTGCGACCTACAGGCCTCTTCTCGTCAAAACCCACCCACACGCCGGTGGTGAAATCTGGATTAAAACCAATGAACCATGTGTCTTCGGAATTGTTGGTGGTCCCGGTCTTGCCCGCAAGGTCTTTACGGCGGAGGTACTGACTGACCCGCGCACCGGTTCCCTGCCGTACACCACCCTGAAGCAGCGAGGTCATGATATACGCGGTCTGGGGCGACATAACGGCGCGCGTCCGTCTGGCCTCTCTCGGGTCTTTTTTATCTCTCCCACCATGAGGCTGGTGGCTCTCTGATCCCTGATCGTCTTCCGTCCCTGTCGTATGTGCCTCACCACGCAAGTCTCGAAGCCCAGGCTCATCCTCATCCTCTAATCTTTCGGTAGGGCGTGAATATAGCGCAACCAGGTCGCGGAACTCCTCCCTAGGGAGCGGTTGAGGTATCTGAGAGGCATCGAGAACAGGGAAATCGCTGTTATCTTCGAGCACGTTCCCAAAGCGGTCCTCCACCCTTTTCACCAAAATTGGTTCGACGTAGACGCCGCTGTTGGGAAAAACAGTGTACGCAGTGGTCAGCTCCATGAGACTCAGTTCGGATGTGCCGAGGCTGAGGGAGAGATTTCTCCCCAGAGGCGAGGCAATTCCCATGCGCCTGGCCATTTTGATCACTGGATCGAAACCCACATCCATAAGAATTTTTATGGTGCAAATATTTCTAGAGAGTTCCAGGGCTCGTCGAAAGCTCAGCGGACCGAGGAAATCGCCGCCCGCGTTTTTTGGCTCCCACTCTTCTTCAGCTCCTTCCAGGTCCACCACGATGGGTTCATCCACGATGATTGTCGCAGGGCTGTAGCTCTTTTCCTCGAGGGCGACTGAATAAATGATCGGCTTAAACGCACTCCCCGGCTGCCGTTTGGCCTGAATGGCCCTGTTGAATTTGAAGTGTCCGCTATCAACCCCCCCCACCAGCGCCCGCACATAACCAGTGCGGTTTTCGATGCACACGAGCGCGCCCTGCAATTGGGGGTTGTCATCCAAGGTGAAGACCGGCCTCTCTCCCGAGAAATGTTCGAACCTCAAAGCCAACACCTGACCAACCTTGTACGCCGCAGCAGACTGGCCTGGAATGGACACCACGCCCTTCATGCGGGAACTTAAAGCCACCTGCAGCTCTACATCCTTGCCTTTGCGAGTGATCTTCACAACGACGCCTTGGTAAATCTTATCGTCCGTGAGGTTGGGCGTTGCACGCCGTTGGAGGAGTTCATTTATTTGGTTCACGGGGACGGTTCTCAAGATAGCCAGGTGTTTCTGACGGCCTTTGATCTCTGCCAGACCTTTTTCCAAGGCGTTTTGGGCCATCCTCTGATACTCCACTCGACACGTAGTGAAAACCTTGAGACCCTCGTTGTAGAGTTTCTCCTCGCCGTATTTCTTGATGATGTAGCGTCGCACCGCTTCCGCAAAATCGGGCGTCAAATCGAAAGGTCGAGGAACCTCTCGTCGAATCACCAAAACAGCTTCCTTCGCGTCCTGATATTCCTTTTGGTTGATGAAGCCGGCTTTGAG
Organism: uncultured Syntrophaceae bacterium; assembly: GCA_964427855.1. Classification (GTDB taxonomy): domain Bacteria; phylum Desulfobacterota; class Desulfomonilia; order Desulfomonilales; family Desulfomonilaceae; genus JAUPKT01. The sequence goes on along the minus strand of CAYRVH010000011.1, from coordinate 7,214 downwards.
CATTCGACCGAGGACTGTGAGCTGCCGGTTTCTCGCGAGTTCTTCGCTCTTGAATGGGTTAAAACGAGCAGGGCTCGCCACAAGACCTGCCAGCAACGCCCCCTCTGCAATGCTCAAGTGCTCCACAGGCTTGTCGAAGTACCCGCGAGAGGCCGCTTCCACCCCATAATTCCCTTCTCCGAGATAGATTTCGTTCAAGTAGATGTAGAGAATCTTCTCCTTGCCCCATACGCGTTCGAGCCGCTGCGCCAGTACGATCTCCTTCACTTTGCGGGAAATGCTGCGCTCCCGACTTAGAAGGAAATTCCTGGTGACCTGCATAGTAATAGTGCTGCCGCCCTGCACGATACGGCCCGCTCGTACATTGCGCAGAAAAGCGCGGATCAGACCCTGCCAATCCACGCCATGGTGATCGAAGAAATGAACATCTTCTGCGGCGAGAAAGGCGCGCACGACGTGCGGCGGTATCTGCTTGAGATCCACGACGAACCGTTTTTGTTTATAAAAGATGCCTATCACAGTTCCGTCGTCCGCATAAAACGTCGATACCGTGCGCGGCTGATATGAGACGATATTTGGAATCTCTGGTAAATCGCGAGAAAAAACCAAGAACGCTCCTAAGGCAAAACCCGCGCACAACGACCCCACGGCGCCCAACAAAGCAAGAGGCCATAGCAGGAACATCTTCAGAAATACCTTGGCTGCGCGATGAAGCCCAAAAATCATGCGAAACGCACCTCTAAAGAAAGAATAGCGTCTCAACGGTCTAAAAGTCCAGCGCTCCCCACCTTTCATGCGCACAATGTGGGATCGCCTATACCGTTGGTCAAAGTGATGCGGCGGATACCTTGCCTCATTTTATGCCATGGACAGTGAAAAGATAAGGCTTCCTAAAACTAAATTACCAGTTGTGACAGCATCCTCAATGAGGTCACCGGATACGAGGGAATCGGTTACAACGCAACCGGCGTCAACGCAAACACTTTTCTATAGCGTCCGGTACCCTGCTGCCCTGTGGCAAAGGTTCCCGCACTTCGTCCAATTTCTTGGCCTCCTCGAGAGATAAATGGGGTGAACATCCTTGTTCCAATGAGAAGCAATCCTCGATTAGGCACACCGCTGTATGCGCAATGTAGGGATTTATCATAGTTACCGGTGGGTAAAAAAAACTTGCTTTAAGGTGGCGGCGTAAGTTATATTCCATCATTCCTTTTCCCACGAAATTTAGGCCGAAAAGCGGACTGGATGACAACAGGTTCCGGTCGTCTCGCAGGGCGCAATTCTTGAGACGGGTCTATGCGTGGGCGCCTCGGGATCAGACCCGAGAGGTGCTGCGCTCCTTATGCGTGGAAGCGGAGATCCGTGCGGCCGATATTCCCAGGAGTTCATGCGATGAGATCTGTGACCGCCATCCTGATTGCCATAGGCATCATCCTTCCCACGTACTTGTTTGGACAAACAGCCGGGTCTGTCGATGGGAAAAGGTCATGCTTGTCACCGAATCATTATGCTGCTCCCCATGCACTCGCGAATGGTTGTCCCCCGCGAGGCGAGGAATCCAGACGAGGCGGCATCAAAGTCAATCCCTTTGTTCAGGTGGGGTATCAGCGCAACGGGGTGAACATGAACGTTCCCCTCCGCGCGGTTTTCGATCCGCCGGCTCCACTTCCGCATTTGTCTATCGGAAGCATCGACATTGCGTTGAAAGACTTCAACTTTTGGATGGGGGCCGCCGGAATCAACGCCATTTTTTCTCCGAAAGTGGCAGCTTTTGTCTCGGCAACGGGGTTTCTTCCCAGAGAATTCGTTCAGACAGGAGCATTGCCTGTTTCCGTAGGGCAGCAGAATTTTCTTCCACTGTTGTCTCTCACGGGATCTCACCTGGAATACTGGATGGTTCAGTGCGGAGCCTCTTACGGTATAGGAGAGGGATACGCGTTGCTGGGAGGCATCATATGGGGCAAGAGTTCCATGACCTATGCCAATCCTCGAGTAGGGGATGTGCCGCTGCAAAACCAGACGATAACTCAGGATTTCCTCCTCAAGAACTGGGTTCCGTTCGTGGGCCTGCAGGTTTCTGAACCGAATCTTTACCGGGTGGCCCTCATATACAGCCCACTCGTAAGCTCCGCGGGGA
>CAYRVH010000011.1:0-5054 GCA_964427855.1 uncultured Syntrophaceae bacterium | reverse complement strand
ACTCCCTGTTCCTTCTGCACTGACCTACAACCTGAATCAGCCGGGCAGTTTATTGTCGTTAACTTTTGAATACTCAGTCCCTCTGAAACCTCCCTCAACCTTCAGCCTGTGGTTCAACGGCGCGATTCAGTCCATAACGGGCCCATCGGATGTGACGTATGAGGCGCCCGGTATTTTCATAGCTCAAAGAGCAGACATGCTAGTGCTTTCCCAGTACTCCTTGGCGGGAGGAATAACCATGGGGCTCGTGTTCTGAGCGCGACAAAATTTTCTGGTCACACAACGGGCGCGGCCTGGAAAGTTGATGAAAAGGAGGTCAGCGGCGGTGAAAACAAGATTGCCAGTGCTGATATGTATGGCCACGTGGGTCGTCCTGGTCATGGGTGTTGCCAACTCCACTGCGTGCATGTCGTTTCGAGTCATTGCGAAAGATCAGACCATCACGATTGGGCGGACCATGGAATTCGGTATGGACAGTGGTTGGAAAATCGCAGTGGCGCCCCGGAACATTGCGTTCACGAGTCCTGCTCCAGGAGGCAAGGACGGGCTTGCCTGGCAAAGTAAGTACGGATACGTGTCGGTGGTGGGCTGGGGAATCGACACCATGGTTGTTGATGGACTGAACGAGAAAGGCCTTTCCTTTGGAGCACTCTGGTATGAGCTTGACGTGCAGTGGCAAGAGGTAAAGCCGGGCGAAGAAAAGCGTGCCTTGGCCCAAACCATGATGGGAGCTTGGCTGCTAGGGAATTTTGCCACAGTGGACGAGGTGAAAAAAGCGATAGCGGAAGTCAAACTCTTTGGCCATGTGGTTCCGGCGCTGGGTATGTCGCCGCCAGGCCACGGCATCATACACGATGCTCAAGGGAAATGCATAGTCGTCGAGGTTGAAGAAGGCAGGGTCCACATTTATGATAACCCATTAGGAATCCTCACAAATGCCCCTGGCTTCCCATGGCATGTGGCCCATCTTCGTCAGTTTATCGGGATGACTACAGAAAATCCCAAGCCCCTTGAAATGTCCGGTATGAAATTCATGCCGACCGGCCATGGAGCAGGTATGATAGGGCTGCCGGGAGATCTCACACCCCCGAGCCGTTTCATTCGCTTGGGAATCACTACCCACTTCGCTGATAAAGCGGAAAACGCAGACAAAAATCTGAACCTCTGCCAGCACATTGTAGATTCATTCGCCATCACGAAAGGCCTCGTGACAGAGAAGACGGCTGATGGAAAAGTCCTGAAAGAAACCACACAATGGGCTTCATTCAGAGATCTGACCAACAAGGTTTTCTATTTCAAAACCTACGACAACCCGGACCTCCGCAAGATTGATCTCATGAAACTGGACCTTACGGCAAAAAAGGTCAAGTTCGTAAATATGGACGAAGGCTCTCAGGTCATCAAGGATGTTACCGGCTCGGCCCAATAATGTGGCATCGGTTCGCCGCAATGACAAAGAGCATGCGCTGAGTTCATTGGGGGAAGCCGCGTGATTCCCCGGGTAGACTGTGACTGTCTGTACGTGAATACCATTAGAAAAATGTCTATGAGCGATTTGCAAGGTCAGATATCATGAGTGCACATTTGTACCGAGAGGAGGTGCAATGACCGGAGCGGAATCACTCATCATGACGGCGGAAGCTGCAGGCATTGAAGTGTGCTTTGCGAACTTCGGCACGACGGAGGTTTCGCTGGTCGCGGCTTTTGACTCGATTCCAGGAATCCGAGCAGTGCCGGCTCTGTTCCAGGGTGTATGCACTGGAGCAGCCGACGGCTATGCCCGCATGCGGGACAAACCCGCCATGGTTCTCTTGCACCTAGGACTCGGTTTGGCAAATGGACTGGCAAATCTTCACAATGCCAAACGCGCCAGGACTCCGGTGTTCACTGTGGTAGGAGACCACGCAACATGGCATCGACCATGGGATTCTCCCGAGGCCACTGATATACAGGGCTTGGCGGCTCCAATTTCGTTATGGGTTCGGACCTGCGTTGCCGCACAGACTGTTTCCCAGGACACCGCTGAAGGGATAGCTGTCGCCCTACAAGGTCAGCCCGGGGTCCTCATCATGCCGCAGGACTGCCAATGGGGGGAATGTTCAGATCAGATCTCGAAAAGAACTCAAACTACGTCTCATCACGTTGATCAGACGTCCATTGTTCGGGCCGCAGAACTTCTCCAAAAGGGTCAGACGAGTCTCCTCTTCCTGGGTGGAAAGGCTTTGCGTAGGAAAGGGCTGCAGGCCGCAGCTCGGATCAAGGCTGCTGCCGGGTGTGATGTACTTGCAGAGACTTTCGCCGCTCGCATGGATAGAGGCCCCGGGCTCCTGCCTGTGGACAGGCTGGCATATTTTCCTGAGGAGGCAATGCGAAGTTTGTCAAAATATGACACAGTGGTACTCGCAGGAGCTGCGGAACCCATAGCAACCTTTGCGTACAAAGCCGGGAGGAGCAGAATACTAAGCGACGATCAAAGAGTTTTTACCCTGGATTCTCAGAACGTGGAGATAGAGGAATTCGTGGAGGCTTTGGCCGACATCGTGGCGAGTTCTGGAAAAGGCACCTCGAATGATTCATACCTCCCGACCAATCGTCCTGCTCCATGTCAGGGGAGCTTGACGCCGGAGACGGCGGCAAGGACATTGGCTGCATTGCAGCCCGAGGGGGCCATCATTGTAGAGGAGGCGATTACCTCGGCTGGTCCATACCATGAACTTGCTCCCTCGCTGCCGCCGCACACGCTTATTACTTTGACGGGCGGAGCAATCGGTCAGGGGATGCCCAGTGCCACAGGAGCAGCCATTGCCTGTCCGGACAGTCCTGTGATCAATCTGCAGGGGGACGGGTCTACAATGTATACGGCCCAAGCCCTCTGGACCCAGGCGCACGAAGCCCTTAACATCACGACGCTCATTTGTTCAAACCAGAGTTACGATATCCTCAAGTTTGAAATGGCCCGTGCAGGGTACGCTGCTTTTGGCCCGACCTCTCTGTCACTCACGGAATTAATAAAACCCCCTATTAATTGGACTCAGGTGAGCAAAGGCATGGGTGTGCCTGGAGTGACCGTCGAAACCGCGGAAGGACTTGCACGAGAATTGAAGACGGCGCTGCGGGAAGCCGGGCCCCATGTCATAGAAATGAAATTCAGGCGATAAGTGTCAAGGGATTTGAATGAAATGAAAGAAGGAAAGATTCATGAGCCACAAAAAGAACAGAATGGATCGACGTCGCTTCCTGCAAACTTCGGCCGTGGCCGCAACCGGTGGCCTCCTGCTCGCATCAGGGGCCTTGCTTCAACATCCAGGAGCGAGTCTGTCGCTGACGTCATATTTTTCAACGGAAAGATCGTGACCCTTGATCGGGCAGAATCCATAGCAAACGCTGTTGCGGTGAAGCAAGGCAGGTTTGTCAAAGTGGGCAGCGCCGACGAGGTAAAGAAGCTCGCAGGGCCATCCACCCGCCTTGTGGACCTCCGTGGAAAGACCGTCGTACCCGGATTGGTTGATGCGCATTGTCACCCCATGGAGACGATAATGATGAAAGACGGTTGGGTCGATGCTCGATACCCTGGATGCGCTTCGGTGAAGCAGGCCCTCGCTCAAATCGCAGCGTGGGTCAAACATACGCCGAAGGACAAATGGGTTTTCGTTGCTTGTGTCTCAGCCAGCGAGAACAAATTCGCCGAGAAGCGTCTCCCTACAAAAGCAGAGCTGGATGCAGTAGCGCCCAATAATCCCGTTGTGCTTGCAGACGGGGCCCACTTGGCAGTGTCAAACTCGATGGCTTTGAAAATGCTCGGAGTCACGAAAGGAGTTTCCACGTTGAAGGGAGGGGGTCATGCGATCCTCGACAAGGACGGAGAGCCCAACGGCACCCTTACTGACGCAATGGGGATTATCCCTACAACGCCGAGCCCCGGGGATCTTGAACGGTATTACATGAGTGAAATTCAGGATTTCTGGAACCAGTACGGTTTCACATCCCTTATGGCCATCACTCCGGCTCCAGCACTCCCTGTCCTCCAAGCAGTCTCCATGAAGAGGAGGCCGAATATTCGATACACTGTATCAGTCTGGACGGAACTCGACAGCGAGGGCATGCCGGAAAATCTGGAAAGGTTTAGGATGCCTGCTGGGGCCGACCCTGCATTCTATCGGTTAGGCGCTATAAAAGCATGGGTGGACGGAGAGAATGATTGTCGTACAGGCCTTATGTATGAACAATACAGAGGCCATTTTGATACGGATCCTCCTGGCGAAAAGGGAACTCTGGTCACCCCACTGTCAAAGGCCAAGCATTTTGCCGATATCGCCAATAGAAACGGCGTCATTTGCATGCTCCACTGTACCGGAGACAAGGCTATGGACATAGGCCTGGACTGCTTTGAGTATGAAATCAAGACGCGACAGCGCCCAGGTCTCATGCGCATCGAGCACTTCGGCATGTTCCAGATGAGCGACACACAGTTGAAGCGAGCTTCACAGATGACAAAGAGTGGACTGCATGTCTGTGTGCAACCCACGTGGCTGCTCGAACTGGTCAAGGCAGACTATGAAAACATGGGGCCTGAACTTGCCAAGACCGGATTCAGGTTTCGGTCCATGATCGATGCAGGGCTCGAACCGGCCGCAGGCACTGACATGACGGGAATCTACCTGGAGAACATAAACCCGTTCAGCGCGATTTCGCCTGCGTCACCCGGAATTCCGATAAGGGCCTGTTTGAACCGCAAGAAGCAATGAGCGTTCCGGAAGCCTTGAAGATGTGGACCACATGGGCTGCCGGATCTCTCGGCGAGGGAGAAGTGAAGGGCAGCATCGAGCCAGGCAAGTATGCGGACATGGCCGTGCTGTCTGATGACATCCTTAACTATGCCCAAGGAAGGACTCAAGGATGTGAAAGTGCTGAAAACCATTCTCGGCGGCGAAGTCGTATATGATGCGAAGTCGTGAACCGGGGGGGCCATAACAGGTCTTTGTTCGGGCGGCTGTTGGGAAGATATGGCGCATCTATACGCTGCTGACAAAAGCCGAAGAAGCGTTCCGTACCAT
>CAYRVH010000010.1:59971-69852 GCA_964427855.1 uncultured Syntrophaceae bacterium | reverse complement strand
ATGTCAACGGCCACACCAATGCAGCCACCCATTTAGTAGGAGACATTAGACCTCAAGAATTCCGTCACCGATTAGACACGCCGTCGCTACGCGGCGTGAACATCCAACGTCTGTTTGGATCGCAGCGTGCGTTGAAAACGATAGAGGATTTCACCGAATTTGAACAGAGAGCCGCGTATTTTGACGGCGATCCGGTGATAGCCACCAAAAAAGGGGTCAACATCCTCGAACGAGGCAGTCAAGTGCATTTCATGGCAGAATTCCAAGCCATTCTTGATTTTCCACCTGCCCCAAAGCTTGATATTTATGGAAAGCTCGATCCCACAAAGGCTACAGATCTGGAGCTGAAAGGCCAAGAGGTGTTTTTCGGGAAGGCGAAGTGTGCAGCGTGCCACCCAGCTCCATATTATACAGATAACCTCATGCATAACCTGAAGGCCGAACGATTTTACAAACCCAAGATGATTAACGGACGGATGGCCTCTGCTGACGGACCTATCAAGACTTTTGCGTTGCGGGGGATTAAAGATTCGCCGCCATATCTGCACGACGGTCGTTTGCTGACCCTCGAAGATACCGTGGAATTCTTCAACTTGATACAAGGTCTGAAGTTAACGCCTGACGAAAAGAAGGCGCTCGTGGCGTTTATGCGAGCCCTCTGATCTTCCTAGCCATATCGATCTTTGCGAGGGTCTTTGAGCCTCGCAAAGATCCTTCCTAGGGCGGCGTCACGCCCTAATCGCCCTCAAAAGAAGATTGATCATTTGTTCAGTCCTGGCGATGGTCGGTTGTTTCTTGGAAAGCATCATACGGGCGAGGGCTTCGTGTTCAAAGGCCCCTTGAACGAGATGCAGATAATAGGCGATTTCGAAATCCTTGCGGAAGTGCCCGCTCTCCTGACCGGCTTCAACAGTCGTTCTGATCAGCTCCCAGAATCGCTGAGTGTTTGTATATTCTTGGGACTCATAAAATTTGGGATTTCTATACAATTCTAAAATCAGGACGCGCGTCTCCCATTCCCGAATCTGGAAATCGAGGGCCCACCTTCTCAAGAGGTACAAGAGTCGCTCGCACGGGTTGAGGGAGCCTGAAAAGACGCGCCCTAATTCATCGGCCAACTCTATGAACCAAGTCCCCAGTACTGACAATAACAACTGCTCTTTGCTCTTGAAATGCTGATAAATGGACGCCTCGGCAATACCTGCCTTCCCCGCGATTTCCGAGATGGTCGCGCCCCCATACCCTTTTCTGCCGAATATCTCAGACGCAACCTCAATGATCGTACGGCGTCTTAATTCCCCACGGCTCGGTTCGTCGCCTTCTTCGCCGCCCAATACCCGGTCTCGCTTCCAAATCGCGGCCTTAATCAAAGAACACAGAGCGTCAGCCGCTTCATTGGGGTCATAAGGATCCCCAAAGAAAAGCCATCGCAACACTATGCTGTCGATAGCCCCAAAAATCATCTCCAATACGAGAATTACTTCTATGCCGGGATCGATCTCCTGGTCGCGAATGCCCTCTCGGATTGCATCCGCCGCAAAGGCGCTGTATTGGCGGATCATCTCATACGCTGGTGACTTGTAAAAGGCAGGCAATGTCCGTAGTTCCCGCAGGAGAATAGACGTGTAATTCCTGTTGACCGAGAGGTCTCTCAGTTGGTGCCACAAAAGCTTTCTGATCTTGGGCTCCGCCCCCTTCATCCCCTGAAGGTGCTCAGTGATGCCTTCCAGGGTTTCTTTCAGGTGACGCTCCGGAATAGTCACAATGAGGTTTTCTTTGGTCTTAAAATATTGGAAAATCGATGCCTCGTGCACCCCCGAGTCCTGGCTGATATCAGCTATGGTCGTGTCGTGGAAGCCGCGAATCGCAAAGATGCGCTCCGCGGATTCTATGATAAGTTGGCGTTTTCTATCCGCTGAAGGACTTCTGCGTTTTGAGAAGGACGTCTTTTTGCTCCCGTCGCCGGACAATGCGATGCCGTCCATACCTGTACCCCGAGATGCATACAATTGTGACTATACATTCAGTGAAAACCCAATATCACTCATATTGTAAGGAGTCAAGAACTTTGTTGCTCGAGCCGCGTTTCACATCAGGAAAAAGGTTTTATTGCGCTGTTGGAGGAGCAGCGCCAACAGGACAGTGGCTGGCGGCTCGATTCATGTGCGCCGATATTGCCTCTTGGCTTTCTCCTGCGGGCCTGGAAAGAAGGCTGTTCACGCGTCATTGCGGGAAAAGTGAAGGAAGCCGGCGATAAATTTTGAGAAGGAGTATAACCTTTCTCAAAAGAAATCGCAAAATGATCAGACGTGGCGTTGTTGTTCTCATGAAAATGGGAATCCAGGAAACTCGGTATGGATCACCACTTTCGTGAGGATGATGCTACGAGGGTACACGGCCCCAATTCGTGTTTAATCTCGAGAACTTCTATATGTACGCTCATCAACGAGGTGAGGGGACCCAGATAAGCACAGCCCATTAAATCCCAGGCGTTACGAACGAACTTCTCGAAAGAAATCACCATCATTCGGCCATAAAGCCGAAAAAAGAATCGCCTGTCATCTGCCGAATATTTTTTTTGCCCTGGGCAAGAAAGGTCTTGACATGTCTTAAATATAAGTTATATTCATGTCGTCGCTGGAGCCAAATGGCGGCCCCGGAACAGGCGTAGGCAACAAGGATATGCAAAGGCCGCGCGACCTCGCGCCTGTCGGTCATGCGGCCTGACGCTCAAGCAGCAACAAACGCACGCAGATAGTCATCCGCAAACAGCGAATCCGGCAAAGGCATAAAGGAAACGACGCAGATGCCCACGCCTCGGGAGTATGCGATAATAAGTCGTTCAGGGTGTGTGATGGCGCTTACGCGAGAAGATTGTGTGAGTGATCGCGAGGCGGCGCCTCTCGTTCCATCCGTCGCGGCGTTAACGAATACCACCACGTGTCACGTTGAGTAAGGGGAAGGCAGATGAGATACGGAGAAACAGGGTACAATCTTGAGATCGATCTAACGCGGGGAAGTGTTGAGAAGGTCGAAACAGACCCTCGAGACACGGAGCTCTATTTGGGCGGCCTCGGCACCAACGCGAAGATTCTATGGGACAGGGTTCCAGCCGACGTGGACCCGTTTTCCCCGGATAATCTGCTCATCTTTGGCGCAGGCCTTTTATGTGGGACGCCTGCAACGGGGTGCAATCGAACTATAGTTTCAACCTATTCGCCTCAGACATTGCTCATGGCCTTCTCCATGATGGGGGGGTTTTGGGCCCCGGAGCTCAAGTACGCGGGCTACGACAAGGTGATCCTGCGCGGCAAATCTCCCGATCTCGTCTATATCTGGATCAACAACGATAAGGTGGAAATTCGCGACGCCTCTCACCTGAGAGGAAAAGGCGCGGTGGCGACCCTCGACCTCCTCCGGGAGGAATTGAAGGAGCCAAGGGCTCAGGTTGCCGCCATCGGTCTGGCCGGCGAAAACCGCGTCTATTACGCCTCGATCGAACAGGGACGCTCCAGCGCCAGTCGAGGCGGCATCGGCGCGGTGATGGGCGACAAAGGAGTGAAGGCGATTGCAGTGAGAGGCACGAAGGATATCAACGTCGCGCGACCCGCAGAGTTCCTTCAGTTGTGCAAAGAAGTCCTCGAATACATAAAATTTCGAAATGAGAATCCCATCCCCGGCGTGATGCCGATACTAGCCGGCCTCGGGTCGCCTCAAGAGATGAAGGTGCATGATGAAAAGTGGCATACGGAAAACTTCGTTTGGGGCAATGCACGCGTCCGACGCAAGGACTTCTGGAATCAAGACATAGAGCGGCAATGGGCGCAGACGCTGGACAGTATGCGCACACGCTTGATCAGTTGCTACAACTGCCCCATGGAATGCGGCGCCACCATCACCCCGCCAGGCCTCGGCACTTACATGATGAAATGCTTCTCCAAACTCACGTACACCATGGCCGCCTTCGCAGACCTCGAATTCGGCCTGCGTATCGCTCAGCGGGCCACGGAATATGGCGTGGATGGGTTCACCACGCCCCAGGTCATGGCGTTTGCCCTCGAGCTCTTACAAGATGGAATACTCACGGAGTCGGATTTCCCCGGTATGCCCGCAGAAAACGAGGGAAGATTCTACTGGTTGCTGGACAGAATAGTCCGACGAGAAGGAATCGGAGACATACTGGCCAATGGAACATACTGGGCCGCCAAAGCCATAGGAAAAGGGGCGGAGGCATACGCGCACAATACCATTAAGAAGCATGAACAATTACCCCTCAAGCTGTCAATGCTGAACCCCATCTACTTCCTCATGTACGCCACCGGTGAGAAAATCAATATCACCCAGATCGAAGGCCAATTTCCCCAAGCGCCTTTCCCCACTCGTGAGGAGAGAGAAGCCTTCGTGAAGGATTGGTTCCAGGTGCCTGACGATAGGTTCAAACAATATTTTCTTGATTGGGAACCCCGCGGGGAAAAGTCCATACCTTTTTATCCAACTGTCGAGATGTGCTGCGACATCGTCGATTGGCAGGAGATGATGCACTACATCGACGACGCCCTTGGGATGTGCGCGGGGCTGTCATCATTCCCACTGAAACCCCCGTATCACATACACAATTACCCGAAGTTCATCTCTGCAGGCGCCGGGATTGATATGGACAAAGACAAGCTCAAAAAGGCCGCCAAAAGATACCGAACGCTCATCAGGGCGATCAACGTAAGGAGAGGGTTGCGGCGCAAGGACGACAGACCGCCCGACGACCACTGGAAGAAAAGATTTCCCGAGCTGGAAAAGAAGCTTCTTGACACCTACTACCAATATAAAGGCTGGAATCAGAACGGCATCCCCACGAAGGAATGCCTGCACGATCTCAGTCTCGACTATGTGATTGACGACTTTGAGAAGAGAGGCATCTACGAAGAAAACGGAAATGGTTCCTCGCAAGAGTCTTCCGCAGAACCAGAAAAAAAATAGACTGAAGAGGCGGTAGCCGTCATGGGTGAGAAAAAAAAGAAGATAGTAAAAACCATAAAAATCGACGTGGACAAGTGCAACGGTTGCCGGGCGTGTGAGATGATTTGCTCTGCGTTTCACGCCTCGCCAAAATACAGCAGCAACAACCCGGCAAGGTCTCGTATCCGACTCGTTCGAGATCCCATAAGAGACATCTACTTGCCGGTCTATGCAGGCGAATACACCCCCTCCGAGTGTATGGGACGCGACAAATACGTCATCAATGGGAAAGAATACGGCGAATGCGATTTCTGCCGAGCGGCTTGCCCTTCGCGAGATGCCTTTAAGGAGCCTGATTCCGGCCTGCCTCTAAAATGCGATATGTGCGAAGACGATCCGCCTCAAGAAAAACCCCTGTGTGTACAATGGTGTTTGAACAACGCCCTGACCTATGAAGAGCGCGAAGAGGAAGTCGAAGAGGAAGAAAAACCAGAGGATGCCCAAATAGGGCTGGAGGCCCTCATCGACAAATACGGAATGGAAAAGGTTATGGACACCGTAGCCCGCATTTCTCTCGCCAAAAAGGGTTCCTAACACGTTGGCCCTCAAGGGCGAGCCTCAGATTCCTGACGTGTTTCTGAGGTGATCAAGGGTTACCGCAACATTACGAGTAAAGGATCGACAAAGATCGTGGAAACTGTAACCCCTTACAAGGAAATCATAGAGGTAATCAAGGCAAGCGGCGGGGACAACTTCAAGAGGTGTTTCCAATGCGGCTTGTGCGACACGGTATGCCCTTGGAACAAGGTGCGGCAATTTAGCATGCGCAAGATTGTCCGTGAAGCCACCTTTGGCCTGACCGAGATAGAGAGCGAGGATATTTGGCGTTGCACCACGTGCGGTCGATGCCCGCAGCAGTGCCCCAGGGATGTGAGGCAAATAGACTCCGGGGTAGCCCTGAGACGAATTGCCAATGAATACGGCGTGTTCCCTGCAGCCGTCAAACCTGTGCGCACGGTAAACGCCGGTCTTGTGGCCCAAGGCAACCCTTTCGGTGAAGATCGCGAAAAGAGAGCCGCCTGGGCCCAAGGACTGTCGGTTCCAGAATTCACCGAGGGGATGGACATCCTTTATTTTCCCGGGTGCTATCTCTGCTATGACCCGAGGATGAAGCGGGTCGCCCGCGCGACCGTGGCAATACTCAATGCGGCAGGAGTGGATTACGGCATCCTCGGCGCCAAAGAAAATTGCTGCGGAGAGAGCATACGGAAGACCGGGGATGAGGAATTGTTCAAACGCCTTGCCATCGACAATATTAAAACGTTCATCGAAAACGGCGTGAAAAAGATCCTTGTGTCTTCGCCTCACTGTTACCACACCTTCAAGAATGAATATCCGGATTTTCGCGTCAATTTCGAGATCATTCACATCTCCCAGTACCTTTTCCAATTATTGGACGAGGGAAGACTGGAACTCAAAAAAGAGTATGCCAAGAAGGTCACGTATCATGACCCCTGTTACTTGGGGAGGCACAACGGTGTATTTGACGAACCCCGAGGGGTTTTGGCGAAGGTGCAAGGTTTGGATTTTCAAGAATTGCCGGAATGCCGTACGGATAGTCTCTGCTGCGGCGGCGGCGGCGGCAGAGTCTGGATGGAAACGCAAAAAGGTGAGCGATTCAGCGACCTAAGAATCGAGCAGGCTGTGGGGATAGGCGCCGAGGTGTTGGCGACTTCCTGCCCATACTGCATCACTATGCTTGAAGACAGCCGAGTGACAAGCGGTATGGCGGAACGAATAGAGGTCAAAGACATCACGGAAATTATCCAGGAATTGATGTAAGGCGACGAGTTGCACAGTCAAATACAATGATGCAACGTCAGGAGGATGCGCACCATGGATGTCAACCCCGACTTTGTCGCTCCCTGCGGCCTCTATTGCGGAGTATGCGCCATCTATATTGCGCATCGAGACAACAATCTGAAGTTCAAAGAGCGGTTGGTGAAACTCTATCAAGGCGCAATACCCGAGAAAGGTACTCTGCCGAACAGTCAGAGCCTCACGAATGAGGATATAAAATGCAAGGGTTGCTTATCCCACGAGCGATTCATGCACTGCGAACAATGCGAAATCAGGAATTGCACGTTGAGCAAGGGATACGAAGGATGCCACCAATGTGCAGAATTCCCGTGCCCGTATGTCGAGCATTTCCCCATGTCCGTCGGCAAAAAAGTTATACTGCGGGCGATCCCCTACTGGCGTGAGGTCGGCACAGAAAAATGGATACAGGACGAGGAGGCGCGTTACGTGTGCCCGGAATGCGGCAACAAGGTTTTCCGAGGCGCAATGACCTGCAATAAGTGTAAGACAAAATTAGACTTGGATTAGCGCGTTGTCGAGAGAGCGTTGGCTGGACGATCCTCGGCCGGGCGATCATTTGGGCAACATGGTTTTCATGACCGTCACATGGCCCGCGTTCCGTGCGGGCCCATAAGGACATAGAACAGTGGAAAAATTAGAGGTTGGTGAACAAATGCGTATGAGTCTCTCAGAGGGAAATTTTGGAGATGTCATGGTTGTGGGGGGTGGAATCAGCGGCATTCAAGCCTCCCTTGACCTTGCGACAGCCGGGTTCAAAGTGTACCTGGTTGAGAAGGGACCGAGCATCGGCGGTCACATGGCGCAGCTCGACAAGACCTTTCCAACCAATGACTGCTCTATGTGAATTCTCGCGCCCAAGCTGGTCGAGGTCGGCCGGCATCCAAACATCGAAGTCCTCACCTATACTGAAGTCGATGCAGTTGAAGGTGAGGCGGGAGATTTCAGGGTAACCGTGACGAAGAAGCCAAGGTACATTCTCGAAGACAAGTGTACAGGTTGTACGACATGTGTCGAGTATTGCCCTGCTCAATATCCCGATCCATACAATCAAGAAATATCCAAGAATAAGGCGGTGCATATATACTTCGCTCAGGCAATTCCTCTCATCACCTACATAGACAACAGCTGCCTCTACCTCAAAGAAAAGAAGTGTCGCATCTGCGAGGGAGTCTGCCAAAACAAGGCAATAGATCTCAATCAAACGCCCGAGAAAAAAGAAATTCGCGTAGGCGCCATAATCCTGTCCAGCGGAATGGAACCCTTTGATCCCTCCGTAAAAAGAGAGTACCATTACGGAGACTTCGCCAACATTGTCACCAGCATGGACTACGAAAGGCTCTTATCGTCCACCGGCCCCTATCAAGGAGAGATATTGCGGGCTTCGGACAAGAAACATCCCCACAAGATAGCGTGGATTCAGTGCGTCGGCTCGAGACGGGTTACTCAGGGGGATAACAGCTACTGTTCCGCCGTGTGCTGCACCTACACCCAAAAACAGGTCATACTGACAAAGGAACATTATGCAGACGCAGAATGTACTGTATTCCACAATGACATTCGATCCTACGGCAAGGATTTCGAACGCTATTTCGATAGAGCTGCGAGCCTGCCAGACGTTCGATTCATTAGAAGCTATGTCTCAATCGTGAGAGAAGACCCCGAAACGAAGAATGTTGTCATCCGTTATGCCACCAACGACGAAGGGGTAAAAGAAGAAGAGTTTGATCTCGTGGTCTTGTCGGTGGGACTCAATCCTCCCACGGACGCAGAAAAGCTGGCCTCAACATTCGGCGTTCAGCTCAATGATCATCGCTTCTGTCACACGAGCCCGGTCAATCCCATGGCCACGAACAGGAAAGGGGTATTCGTCACCGGCGCGTTCCAAGGGCCCGTGGACATACCCGAGTCTGTGTTCAGCGCCAGCGGCGCAGGGTCGCAAGTCGGCGAACTGTTGAATTACAGACGAGGCGACCTCTCCCAAGAGCGCGAATACCCGCCGGAAAGGGATGTTTCACAGGAAGAACCCAAGATAGGAGTGTTTGTCTGTCATTGCGGCGCCAACATTGGACGAATAGTCAATGTGCCCGAGGTGGTCGAGTATTGCAAGACGCTGCCCAATGTGGTCCATGCACAAGAACAGCTCTTTTCCTGCGCGACCAATTCCGCAAAGCAAATAACCGATGTGACGAGAGAAAAGGGACTCAACCGCGTCATCGTCGCTGCGTGCAGCCCCAGAACCCTGGAACCGCTTTTCCGCGACACCGTGCGCGAGGCGGGAATCAATCAATATTACTTCGAGATGGCAAATATCCGGGAGCACAATTCGTGGGTTCATTCTAAGGAAAAAGACGAGGCCACGCGAAAAGCCAAGGACATCATTAGGATGTCCGTCGCTCGCGCCCGGCGGCTCGCTCCTCTCCAAGAATTCGATCTTGGGGTCAACAAGGCCGCGCTCGTGCTCGGCGGCGGCGTAGCAGGCATGAATTGCGCCCTCTCCATAGCCAACCAGGGCCATCAGGTTCATCTGGTGGAGAAGTCTTCGGAGCTTGGCGGAGTTGCCCGTCGTATCCATTTCACCTCGTACGGCTTGGATATGCAGGCATACCTGCGGGAGCTCATCGCCAAGGTTTACAAACATCCCCTCATACAGGTGTATCACGATGCAACCATCACGGAGGCCACCGGATACGTAGGGAATTTCGTGACTTCGGTGCGTTCCGACAAAGGGCTCACTCAGATCAAGCATGGCGCCGCGGTCATAGCCATCGGCGCAGATCTATACACACCCACTGAGTATCTTTACGGCCAGGACGAAAGGGTGCTGACCCAACTCGAATTAGAAGAACGCATTGCCCGGCAGGACGAGAAGGTAACCAACGCTTCGAGCATCGTCATGATCCAATGCGTCGGCTGCAGAAACGAGGAGAGAAATTATTGCAGCCGAGTCTGTTGCAGCGTATCGGTAAAACACGCCTTGAGACTCAAAGAGATAAATCCTGACATGGACATCTATATTCTCTTTCGCGACATGCGAACCTATGGGTTTA
>CAYRVH010000010.1:34896-59959 GCA_964427855.1 uncultured Syntrophaceae bacterium | reverse complement strand
CGTCGAATAGAGATGTCAAATTCATCCGGTATGAGCCCGAAGACAAACCGGAGGTTGAACCGGGCGAGGCTGAAGATGGACGCCCGGTCCTCAAAGTCACAGTGACGGATTTCGTCTTGGGCAAGAAGCTCGTGCTCGATGCAGATGTCCTCTCCCTGGCCGCGGCGGTGGTCCCCTCGGCGTCCACCAACGAAGTGGCCGGATCATTCAAGGTGACGTTGAATCCAGATGGCTTTTTCAAAGAGGCCCATGTCAAGCTGCGGCCGGTGGACTTTGCCACAGACGGCGTGTATGTATGCGGCGCTGCGCATTATCCAAAATTCCTGCCCGAAACGATTAACCAATCGTTTGGAGCGGCTGGGCGAGCGCTTACACTATTGTCCCGTGACGTGGTGGTTGCGTCGGGGGCCGTGTGCGATGTGGACGAGAGTAAATGCGTGTCCTGCGGGGCGTGCATCACCGCCTGCACCTATGGCGCTATCGACTTCTATGAAACGGCCATGGGCAGGAAGGCGCGGGTAAACCCAGTCCTGTGCAAAGGCGACGGTGTCTGCAACGCCAAGTGTCCCACCAACGCCATCCAGCTGAAGCATTTCACTGACGACGAGATACTGAGTGAGATAGATGTGGCGTTTCCCGAGGAAGAAGTCGAGCAGGCCTTGGACATCGCTGTGGGATATGTCTAGAGGAAACCCATGCAAAAACAAGGAATTACCGAGTACGGGGTGCAAAAAAAATGAGTGCTGTGCGTGAATTCAGACCCAAGGTGCTGGGATTCGTGTGCCATTGGTGAGTGTACGGCGCCGCCGATTTGGCTGGAGTTTCCAGACTACAATATACGACGGAAATGAGGCTTATTCGAGTCATGTGTTCAGGACGAGTGGACCTGAGTTTCGTCATCAGGGCGTTCACAAAGGGAGCTGACGGCGTATTCATCGGAGGCTGCCGCCTCAATGAATGCAACTACGTGACCCATGGCAACTACGACGCCCTCGGTATGGTCCTACTCACACACAGACTCATGAGGCACATTGGACTCAACCCTGATCGATTACGGATTGAGTTTATGTCCGGCGCAGAGGCCAATGTGTTCGTAGAAACTGTCAACCGTTTTGTCACGAGGGTAAAAGAATTAGGGCCCCTTGGTCGTGGAGAAGGCTTGGAGCAAAAGGAATTGAAGTTCAGATTGGAAGCGGTGAGGCGTCTCGTCCCGTACATAAGGCTGGTGGAAAGAGAACGAATGAGAATACCGGTCAAGTCGGAAGACGCGTACCGCACATTCTTCGCCAGTGAGGAAATGGATCGGCTCTTCGAAGAAACAATCGCTGACAAGTTGGCCACGACCCAAATCATGCTACTCCTGGAGGAAAAACCCCTTCCCACGGCAGAAGTAGCGAAAAGGCTGGGGCTGACGCCGTCCCAGGTGTCAAGACACTTGACCGCGTCGTCGAGACAAGGCTTGGTCCGTTACGACTCCAATGAAAAGTGCTACGCCTTGGCGTGACAGCAGGAAGACAGCATAAAGTCGTACGATCGACAAAGGTGAGGACGAGAGGGAATGGACAAGAACAGAGTGGACGAGATCATTGATGCGCATAACGCTGATCCGAGTCATCTCATCCAGGTGTTGCTCGATATTCAAGCCGAGAACAATTGGCTGCCCAGGGAGGCTCTCGAGCGTATCGCAGAACGGCTGCAGGTGCCTATGACCCGAATTCAGCATATCGCTACCTTTTATAAAGCCTTTAGCTTGGTCCCCAAAGGACGCCACCAAATCCATGTGTGCATGGGAACTGCTTGCCATGTGCGAGGGGCGTCCCGTGTACTCGATACGGTACAAGATCTCACCGGCATCAGACCCGGCGAGACAGATATGGATCTAAAGTTCTCCCTCGAAACCGTGAACTGCCTAGGCTGTTGCGCCTTAGGCCCAGTGCTGGAGATCGACGGCAAGACTCATGGGAAAATGGCCCCAGCCCAGACAGCTGAAGTCTTAAAAAACTACGACTAAGGAACTGCAATGCCGCGGATAAACTCCCCTTCTGAATTAGAAGCCTATAGGAATGCCCTTGTCTCGCAAAGAGACCCACATAAGACATGCATCACTCTCTGCTCAGGTTCGGCCTGCCATGCGTCAGGCAGCAGGGAAGTGGCCGCCCGCTTCCAGGAGGAAATTGAAACGCAAGGACTCACGGACCAGGTGGAATTCCGAAGAACCGGCTGCCACGGGTTCTGCGAACGAGGTCCTATCGTCGTCATCCATCCTGATGAAATATGCTATTTCCAGATAAAGCCAGACGACGTCGGTGAAATCCTTTCCGAAACCATCAAAGAGAAAAAAATTATCGATCGACTCCTGTACCACGATCCTGCCACCAACGAGAAAATCATTCGCGAGTCAGAAATCCCCTTTTACAAACACCAGGGACGTATCGTGTTTGGTTCCAACGGAAGCGTCGATCCCAAGAATATCGACGACTACATCGCCATCGGCGGTTATTCTGCCCTTGCAAAAGCCCTTTTCGGCATGACTCCCGAGCAGGTTTTGGAAGAGGTCAAGAAGGCAAATCTCAGAGGAAGGGGCGGAGGCGGCTTTCCTGCGGGAGTAAAATGGGAAGGCTCCCGCAACGCGCCGGGTGACATCAAATACGTCATCGTCAACGCAGACGAGGGCGATCCAGGGGCTTACATGGATAGGAGCCTCCTCGAAGGCAACCCACACTCGGTGCTGGAAGGTCTCACCATTGGCGCATACGCGATCGGCGCACACGAAGGGTATATTTACGTGCGACAGGAATATCCACTGGCGGTGGAAAACGTCAATGTCGCTATTCGACAGGCCGAAGAATACGGATTCCTCGGGCAAAATATTCTCGGGTCGGGCTTCGATTTCGTGGTCAAGGTGCATAAGGGGGCCGGTGCCTTTGTGTGCGGAGAATCAACTGCCTTAATGACTGCCTTGGAGGGAAGGGCAGGGGAGCCCAGGCCCAAGTACATCCGGTCGAATGTCGTAGGACTCTGGGGACGGCCAAGCGTCCTGAATAACGTCGAAACATGGGCCAACGTACCCCTGATTATCAATAATGGCGCCGACTGGTTTACCCGATTTGGCACAGATGGCAGTAAAGGAACAAAAATATTCTCCCTGGTCGGCAAGATCACCAACACGGGCCTGGTAGAAGTGCCCATGGGAACCCCTCTGAGAGATATCATCTTCAAAATAGGAGGCGGCATCCCAAACGGCAAGAAATTCAAAGCCGTCCAAACCGGCGGCCCGTCCGGCGGATGCCTTCCCGAGGAACTCCTTGACCTGCCCGTGGGTTTCGATGAACTGACCACGGCAGGGTCAATGATGGGCTCCGGCGGCATGATCATCATGGATGAAGACACCTGCATGGTAGATGTCGCAAGATATTTTCTGGAATTCCTCACTGACGAATCATGCGGCAAGTGTGTGCCATGTCGCGAGGGCATGAGACAAATGCTCAAAATCCTCACCAATATTACTAAAGGCAAAGGCAAGGAAGGCGACATCGAACTCCTTGAGCAGCTTGCAGAGACATTGGTGGAGGCATCTCTCTGCGCCTTAGGGAGAAGCGCTGCCAACCCGTTTCTAAGCACTTTGAAATACTTTAGAAACGAGTACGAAGCCCATATCAAGGATCAGCGCTGCCCAGCCCTGTCGTGCAAAGAACTCATCTCCTACTACATCGATCCTGAAAAATGCAAAGCGTGTACGGTGTGTGGCCGTAAATGCCCGTCGGAAGCCATCATAGGCGGCAAAGGCCTCATCCATATCATCGATCAGACGAAATGCACCAAGTGCGGCACCTGTTTTGAGGTGTGTCCGCCCCGTTATCGAGCCGTACAAAAGATTTCGGGGGAACCTGTTCCCCCGCCCATTCCAGAGGAAGCTCGAACCATCGTTAAAGAGAGAAAACAAAAATGAGCGAGATTTCGTTAACCATAGACGGCAGACAAGTCAAAGCGACAAAGGACATGACCCTCCTAGAGGCCGCTCGCAGCGCGGGAATCCAGATCCCGACCTTGTGTTACCACGAAAAGCTGGAGCCGTACGGCGGCTGTAGGCTGTGCATCGTGGAAGTGGAGAGTCGGGGCCGCTCAAAAATAGTCGTGTCTTGCGTGTATCCTGTCGAGTCAGGTATTGCAGTCCGTACTCGTTCAGAAAAGATAGATAGGATACGTAAGATGATCCTGGAGCTTCTTCTGGCGCATGCCCCTGATTCCTTCATCTTGCAGGATCTCGCCAAAGAATACAATGCAGACAAAAATCGCTTCGAAAAGGAACCATCCTTTTGCATTCATTGCGGGCTCTGTGTCAGGTACTGCGCCGAAGTCAAAAAGAAGAACGCAGTGGGATTTATCGATAGAGGAATTAGAAAAGAAATCAGCTTCATCCCCAAAATAGCCGCTCAGGAGTGTTGGAATTGCAAGGAATGCTTCCCCCTCTGCCCCACGGAGGCCCTGCAGGCCGCGTATGTGCTGGTCCAAGGGTTGACGCCTGAGCCCGCTCCGTTGCTGCGAGCGGTTGAATGATAATACAGTAGGATTGCCGTCAGCGCGCCAACACTTGGCGAGGATGCTATTGCGCCCCGTGGCGGGCGGGCATGAAAATGCTCGTACTGCTGGCTTCCTCGCAGAGGTGTATGTCCTTAATGCTGATTTTTGCGGCGCTGATACTTCGCCCGTTTTACCTTGAAAGCGTGTAATGTGGTCTGTTCGCAGGCCGGCCCCATCTCTCTCTGCGGCCAGCCATGACGCGGGACTATATTTGATGCATCGTTGCCGAGGAAGTATGGAAAGCGTAAAAAGTCAAGCGCCCAATATGGTCCGCATGATTTCATAAGAAGTATTCAGCAATTGTTTTCAACAGCTCAACAAGCCTCGCCAAGGCCTACACTTCTCTCCTCTGTCGTTTCTGGAAGAATCCTTGAATCATCACATAGAAGATCGGCGCATAAAGGGTAACGAGGAATGTCGCGGTGACCACGCCTCCAATTACTCCTGTCCCGATCGCCTGCTGCGCGCCGGCGCCGGCTCCATAGGCAAGGGCAAGGGGTAACACGCCAAATCCGAGCGCCACAGACGTCATCACGATGGGACGCAATCGAATCCTAGCGCCCTCAAGCGTCGCCTCTACCAAGCCTTTCCCTTGAGTCACCTGGGCCATGGCGAACTGAATGATCAATATGGCATTCTTTGTCGTCAAACCCAGGATAGTGAGCAGGCCGATCTGAAAATAAACGTCATTTGGCAACCCCCGCAACGTGGTGGCGCTCACGCCGCCGATGACCCCCAGCGGCAATACCAGGAGTACGGCAAACGGCACAACCCAGCTCTCATACAGCGCTGCCAGACATAAAAAAATGACAAAGATCGAAAAGGCGTACAACAGGGGCGCCTGGCTGCCTGCCAGTCTCTCCTGAAATGACAGACCGGTCCAATCGAACCCAACACCTTGCGGCAGCTTCATGGATATTTCTTCCATGGCCCGCATGGCTTCGCCTGAACTCCTACCGGGCGCCGGCTCCCCCCATATATTGAGCGAGGGGAAACCATTGTAGCGCTCCAGTTTCGGCGAACCCGATGTCCAGTGCCCCGTCGCAAAAGAGGAAAACGGAACCATCTTCCCATTCTTGTTGCGAACATAGAGTTTTTCCAAATCATCGGGCAACATACGATAGGGCGCGTCAGCTTGGACGTACACCCTCTTCACCCGACCGCCCTGAATGAAATCGTTCACGTACGCCCCGCCAAAAGCGGCAGATATGGTGGTGTGTATGTCGGTAATGGGCAGGCCCAACGCCCCAGCCTTCTCCCAGTCAACATCGATGCGGTATTCCGGTACGTCTTCAAGCCCGTTTGGTCGCACCGCCATGAGTCGCGGGTCTCGAGCGGCCATCCCGAGGAGTTGGTTCCGAGCCGCCATCATGGCCTGGTGGCCGAGCCCACCCCGGTCTAACAATTGAAAATCAAAACCCTTCGAGTTGCCCAACTCAATAACCGACGGAGGGGGAAAGCAGAAAACCATGGCGTTGCGAATTGTCGAGAAAGCTCTCATCGCCTTGCCTACCACTGCCCCAACCTTCAAATCCGGCCTGTTGCGCAGATTCCAGTCCTTGAGTTTTACAAACGCCAATCCTACATTTTGGCCGCGTCCTGAAAAGCTAAAACCTGAAACGGTCAGACACGATTCCACCGCCTCTTTTTCTTGATTCAAAAAATAGTCGCTCACTTGTTTCAGCACGCTCTGGGTTTGTTCAAGCGTGCTGTTCCCCGGAAGCATCGCCTGCACATAGAGGATGCCCTGATCTTCATCTGGAAGATACGAAGTCGGCATTCGTACAAATAGAAAGGCCGTCAGGAATACGATAATCACAAAAATACCTAGATAAGGGAGTTTTCTCACAAGCGCGTGTGCTACAACCGTCATATAAAGGCTTCTCGCCTGGGCGAATGCCCGATTGAACCACGTAAAGAAAACGCGAAGGGGTCGGAAGCCCTTTCGCTCCGAGTAATGTTCCCCTGGCGAGGACTTTAGCAAGCCTGCACAAAGGACTGGCGTGAGAATGAGCGCCACCACGACAGACAGCAGCATCGCCGCAATAATGGTCAAAGAAAACTGACGGTAAATCACCCCCGTGGACCCAGCAAAAAACGCCATAGGGCCGAACACTGCGGACAAAACCAACCCTATGCCAATCAAAGCGCTGGTGATCTGTCCCATGGACTTCTTCGTCGCTTCTCGCGGAGACAACCCCTCCTCGCTCATGATGCGTTCGACGTTCTCGACCACCACGATGGCATCGTCCACGAGGAGCCCGATGGCTAACACCATGGCAAACATGGTCAACATGTTGATGGAAAATCCGAATATCCCGAGGACAGCGAAGGTACCTAGAATTACCACCGGTACGGCAATAGTCGGTATGAGGGTGGCCCGCATGTTCCCCATGAACACGTACATCACCAGAAAGACCAGAAAGATGGCTTCAATGAGGGTCTTGACAACCTCCTCGATCGCCACTCGGACAAACGGCGTGGTATCGTATGGATAGACGACTTTCATTCCGTGAGGGAAATAGCGGCTCATCTCCTTCAGCTTGGCCCTCACCGCCTCGGCTGTGGCCAACGCATTTGCGCCCACGGCCTGACGTATGGCCATGCCTGCCGCAGGCTTGCCATTGTATCTGGCATTCACGTCATACTGCTCTGTCCCAAGTTCTGTGCGACCAATGTCCTTAATTCGCACGATCGAGCCGTCCGGATTCATGCGCACAGGGATTGCCCCAAACTCCTCAGGCGTTTTGAGAAGATTTTGGACAATGATCGATGCGTTGAGCCGCTGTCCTTGGACTGCAGGGGCCCCCCCAAATTGACCAGCCGACACCTCGACGTTGTACGCCCGGAGCGCGGTGATCACATCTCGTATGGTCAAATTGTAATCCGTGAGCCGCTCTGGGTTGAGCCAAATTCTCATGGCGTATTGGGTGCCAAAGTTAACGACCTCCCCCACGCCAGGTATCCTTGCTATTATTTTTTCCAGGGTCGCCTGGGAATAGTCACGTAAATCGTTGCCATCCATGCTCTCGTCTTCTGAAATCAAACTCACGATCATGAGATAATTTCGCGTTGATTTGCTGACCCTCACGCCCTGACGCTGAACCACGTCCGGCAGGCTGGCCATGGCGAGCTGGAGTTTATTCTGCACCTGAGCCCACGCAAGGTCCGGGTCCGTCCCCGGAGTAAACGTCAATTGGATGCTGGAGGCGCCGGAGGAGTCGCTCGTCGCCGATAAATACAGAAGATTGTCAAACCCCGTCATCTTCTGTTCTATGATTTGCGTGACGCTGTTTTCAACGGTTTCGGCGGAGGCCCCGGGATAGAACGAATCAATGGATATGGAGGGTGGAGCGATCGGCGGATACTGAGCAATAGGAAGATTGTAAATGGCGAGACAACCGCCGGCCATCATGATGATGGCAATAACCCACGCGAATACCGGACGATCCAGAAAGAAGTTTGACAGCACGCAGGCCCCCTTATTTCGATTGAGCCGTTGGCTGCGTCGGGTGAGGGGAACGGCCCATTTTCTGGGCTGAGTCCGACGAGGCCACGCGCACTATCATGCCTGGTCGTACGCGTTGAATCCCCTCGAGGACAAGCCGATCCCCTTCTGTGAGCCCTTGGGAAATGAGCCACCTGTCCTGTACTGTGCGATCTACGGTGAGCATCCTTTGTTCAACGTGATTCTGCTCGTCCAACACGTAGGCGATCGGGTTGCCTTTTGGGTCGCGAAAGACCGCCTGTTGAGGCGCGAGAATCGCCTTCTCATTAATCCCCTCCTTGATCTGGGCCCGCACAAACATCCCTGGCAACAGCACGGCATCAGGATTAGGAAATACAATCCTCAGTATGACCGATCCCGTACTCGGCTCCACCGTCACATCTCTGAACTTAAATTGCCCTTCCAAGGGATACTCTGTACCGTCTTGAAGAAAGAGACGTACCTTTTCTAGATTCGGGCCATCCTGAGTCAGCCTGCCGTTCTCAAGTCGGCGCCTCAACCGCAACAGCTCTGCGGTGGATTGAGGCACATCCACATATATGGGATCGATCTGCTGAATAGTGGCCAGCGGCATCGCTTGATACGCCGTCACCAACGCGCCGTCCGTCACATTTGACTTGCCTATCCGGCCTGATATCGGCGCGGTAACCCGAGTGTATTCGAGGTTAATTCGGGCCGTCTCGACTGCTGCCTTCCAGTATGCAATTTCAGCCTCTGCTTGTTTGAACGCCGCCTCTTTGTCATCGTAATCCTGCTGACTTACCGCCTGCTCTGCTAGAAGACTCTTATATCTTTCAAAACGAAGCCTCACGGCCGGCAGGTTCGCCTCCGCCTTTGCGAGGGCTGCCTTGGCGCTTTCAAGAGCCGCCTCGAAAGGGGCCGGGTCGATTTGATAGAGCTGGTCCCCAGCCTTGACATCCGCGCCCTCCGTGAAAAGTCGCTTCTGGATAATCCCATTCACCTGCGGCCTTATCTCGGCTATCAAATAGGCAGATGTTCGTCCCGGCAAGTCGGTGGTCAAGACAAGCCGCTCCGGCGTGACTGTTAACACCGACACCTCAGGAGGCGGAGGCGGCGGCGCCTGTTTCCGGTTCTCGCATCCCAGGAGCAATAACACAGCGAGGACTCCAAAGAAAGGCGCACACCATGTCTTGCTTACACAACAAGAATGATCCAGCTTCATCAATATCCTCTTGCAGACGTAAATACGTCCCTCGTTTTTGTACACGAAAAGCGAATTATACCAAAAAAAACAATCTGTGAAACGATTGCCCAAAACAAATCGTTATTATTCGTCACTCCTTCTTCCGGGCGGTATTCTCATGCCGAACCGTACGTTGACCTCCGTCCAACGCCTTTGATAGCGTCTGCCTTTCATTGAACCTGACTTTCCTCAGCAGTTATAGCGCGGACGAAGAAATACGACCTTGTCTTCTCAAGTGAGCGCCAGAGAAAAGGGAATCTCACGTCAGAAGGGAAGTGGCGGGATGAGGAAAAGCCGCGTCAGCCCCCCGCAATAGGGGGAAATACTGCGACTCTATCCCCGGCGGTCAAGGGTTGGTCGTTGCCTGCATGGCGCCCATTGAGGAACACAATTTTGGGGGCGTCTATGGGTATCCCCATCTTGCGGAGCAGCGTCCCCACTGTTGCGCCTTCTTCCACTTCCAAGGAGCATGCGTTCCCCCTACTGCCGGCCGGCAGTAAGTGAGCAAGAGAGGCGTAGAGTACAAGGTTAATCTGCATGGGGTGAGAGACCTTCAGTTGCCCAGTGCGCCGAGATCAAACTCGATGAAAAGAAGGAAAAAAGCTTGTTCATTCGGTCAACCGATCTTACCACCCGGCACGTTCGTCTGCCCGACACCGTCAAAATGCAAGGCGAAGTCCGCCGCAAATTACCTTGTTTTGCTGCGGGAATCCGGCATGATCATTCGGCCAGCCAAGAGCGCTCATTGCACCTGATTGACGGGTTGCTTTTGATACAAGTTCACCCACCGATTGTGTTCCTGCAGCGTATTGGAAAACTGATGCGTCCCATCGTTTTTCGACACAAAATAGAGATAATCCACGTCTGCAGGGGCGACGGCCGCGACAAGAGATTCTCTCCCGGGGTTGGCAATGGGCCCCGGAGGCAACCCTAGAATTTGATAGGTGTTGTAAGGATGCTTTCTCTCTAGATCAGCCCTCGTGATCTTGCTGCCCATGGGTTTGATTCCATAGATGACGGTAGGATCAGACTGAAGTTTCATGTTGGATCGCAGACGGTTGTGAAACACGGCAGACACAAGGGCGTGCTCGGATGCTTTTGCCTCTTTTTCGATGAGCGACGCCAAGGTTACTACCTGCAGCGGCGTCCAGCCAAACTGCTCCGCCGTCGCTTTGACCTGCTTGTCATACACCTCTCGAAAACGTTGAACCATGCGGCGGAGAACCAACTTGGGATCGCCCCTTTCAGACGGCCTTACGAAGTAGGTATCCGGAAAGAGGTAACCCTCCAAAGAGGAGCCCTCCACGCCAAGCTCGTTCACAAACGCCTTGTCCCGCGCAGCAGAAAGAATCTCTTCACGCGTTGATATCCCTGTCTGCTGAAACAAGTCCGCTATCTGAAAAATATTGTACCCCTCAGGCACGGTCAGTGTAATCACGAGCGTCTTGCCTGATATCAAGAGGTCAAGCACATCACCAGGATCGCTGCTTGTTTTCAACAAGTAGTCGCCAGCCTTTACCTTGCGCTGCTCCCCTCGAATGAAAGCCACTAATTTCAAGACAAGGCTGCTCCGAATAATCCCATTATCTTGCAGGATCTTACCGACTTGGGAGAGCGTCGCCCCTTTGGGAATCGTGATAACTATCTCCTTGCCAGGCATAGTTTCGCGCGGCGCGGGCCTGTAAAATTCGCTCACGAGTTGAGGCAGGCGCTTGTATCCCAGATAGACGCCGACGATTCCCGCCACAATTAACACCACAAGAAGTATACGTTTGCAAATCGCGAGAGGTGATAATTGCATCGCTTTTACATCTGATTTTCGAAGTGCTTCATGTCAAGGTACCCTTGCAATATGATGACGGCAGCCAACTTGTCCACTACCTTGCGTCGCTTGCCGCGACTCATATTGGCCTCTAACAACGTACGCTCGGCTGCAACTGTGGAAAGCCGTTCGTCCCACTCTTTGATCGGAATGTCCGTCAGTTCGTGCATTTGGGAAACAATTGCTCTTACCTTCTCAACCTGCGGTCCTTCAGATCCATTCATGTTATAAGGCATGCCTACCACTATTTCCTGAGCCTCGTAGTGCTCAGCTAATCTAATAATATGCTCGAGGTCGCTCCCTAAATCAGAGCAGGTATAAGATTCAAGCCCTTGAGCGGTCAATCCGAGCTCATCGCTCACCGCAATGCCAATCCTCTTGGAGCCGATGTCTAATGCCAAAATGCGCAAAAAAGTGTGTACTTCCTTTGACCAATTGCAACAAGCTTCACTTTCCACTTCTCTAATAGGAGAAGCGCCCTCTGTCAAGCTCTAGTCAAACTCGCGAGGCGCCACAGAGCGTTCACTCTTCAGAAAACCTCCCTCAAATTCCTCGATATGTGGCATGAAAGGCAAAATTTATCGAGAACCGTTTATAGAGTTTGCCGGCCGGTGACGGACCCCCGATGAATGTTCACTCGTTCTTTCAGCGCACGCGCGACATCCAGAATGTACTGCACATCGTCCATGTCGGCGTAGGCGACCCCCCTTTGAGCTACAATAGGAAACGGAATATCAGACAGTCGCGGCGGCAATTTTCCTATGCGTGATCCCCGCTTCAAATGCTCGGGAAGAGCTTCAATAGACTCCTCTGTGAGAAGAATGATGTTGTCGTCGTCAGAAGCCAGGGCAAGGCCATAGACAGCGGAGTCTCTCTTGCCAAAACGCTCGCGCAAACCTTTCCTGAGCACTGCGGTCAGTCTTGGAAGCCTCATGCGAGCCTCGGCCACGGTCAAAATCCCTTCCAAGGCCTGGCTCCGCTGTATTTCAGTTCCCATGATAAGCGCTTCTTCGAAACACTCGAGCGCCTCGATAAAATATTTTCTCGAAAGGTGAGCTCGAGCCTCTATAAGCATGTTCCGAGCTTCTCGCTCATCGAGGGAATCCGGATCGCTCGATTGTTTGTAACACTCGATCGCCTCGGCAATGTTGCCGGCCTCCAGCAGTTGCCTGCCTCTCTCGTTCCAAGACATCTGAGGGCTCGCGCTTGTGATTTCGATCATGGACAGTCCTAAAGCTCTGCAGTGGAGAAGCTTGCGCGTCGAAACGCACACAGCTCGTTTATATTACATATAAAAAGCCATACTTTTCAGGATATTTTGCCTAAAAAGTAATGCGTCACATAACATATCTTCGGTCGTTTTTCAATCATCTTTATGGCATAGCGCCCGCATAAAAACGCGTCCTTGCATCCTTCGCAACCGCCACACTCAACAAGTCAGCGAAGCTATTGACACATGTGGGTATAAGTTCTATTCAACTACACGAAAGAAAAGTTCCGTCCGTCGCCGGCGGAGTTAATGTGCCCAGAAACCTACCGCCCGCGAAGGTAGACGCGCATCTTGAGCACGAAACCCGGCAAAGAACCCGACGAACATGGCATCTGCGACCAGCCCAGGCGTTTTCCCGTTATAATATGAAAGTAAAGCTCATCCTGAGATATCTACCGGTGCTCTCTATTGTGTTGGTGGCCCTCACTATGCTTGCCATTGTTGTGCTGTTTACACTGCGCAACATCAGCCTCCAGAACCAACGCATGGAGGAGTTCACAAGTCGCCAGGGCGTTGCGGTTATTCGCACGCTTGAGGCGGGCACGCGGACCGGTTTCATGGAAGGCGACTGGGGAATCGAGCACTTACAGCTTCTTATAGAGCAGGCTGCGCGAGACCCTGACGTCGAATGGGCTGGTCTCATCAATAGCGACGGCATCATAGTCGCCCACAGCGAACCAGCTAAGATCGGCCTCCGATTGCTTATGGGCAAGGAGATGGAGACGGTCAAGGCGGTCATACGCACAGGTGAGCCCTTGTCCTACAAAGTGGAACTGCCGGACGGGAGAACTATATTTGAAATATGGAAACCCTTTACACCGTTTCCCGATCAACTCGCACAGAATGAGCTAATAGCGCGGCACACCAGGATAGGGAAGGAATTGCTTGATGTCTTTGACCGAGAACACAAACAAGTCCTGTTTCTGGGGCTCAAGATGGATCGCTTCAAGGAGATTCGCCACCAGGATCTCATGTTCGCCATCCTCATGGGCGTCGTGTTGTTTATAATCGGGTCGGCAGGAATTTACTTCGTGTTTGTCCTGCAAAACGCCTACCTCGTCCGGAGGACGTTGGACGAGATGAGGGAGTACACGCGGAACGTACTCGAAAGTATGCCGAACGGGTTGATTACAGTTGACAGATCTCTCAGCATCGCGACCTTTAATCCGACGGCCCTTGACATACTCGGCAAAGGACGCGAGGAGGTCGAAGGAAAACCCATTGGTGAATTGCTGCCGCTCGACAACGAGGTCCGGCAGGTGTTGTCAGACTCTGAATCCATATTGGAGAAGGAAGTACGGATATCCAACGAAGGCCGGGGCAAAACATTTCTTTTTCTTTCAGTTTCGCCTCTCAAGGAGCCAGAAAGTAAGGTCGCAAGAGGGGCCGTTATCATCCTTAGAGATGTGACTGTGATACGTGACCTGGAACAGAAGGTCATGATGAATGAAAAGTTTGCCGCCTTGGGGCGCCTTTCTGCAGGCGTGGCGCATGAAATCAGAAATCCACTTAATTCGATCAAAGGCTTTATCCAATATTTTCAGAAGAAGCTCGATTTGGACGAAGAAGATTACAAATACACAGACTTAATGCTTACGGAGGTTGACAGGCTCAATCGAGTCATCTCGAAATTACTCGCCTATTCCAAACCCCGAGAACCTCGTATGAGCATCCGATCACTTGACGAAATCATTGACCACTGTATTCGAGTCCTGGAACGAGAATTTGCAAGCGCATCCATACGACTGGAAAGAAGGTCTTGCGGAGAAAGCGTCCCGTTGGTGCTCATGGACGCTGACCAGATGACGCAAGTCTTACTCAATATCCTCCTCAACGCCATAGAAGCCACGCCCAAGGGTGGCGCTATAAGTGTGGTGAGCGAAACAAGCCGCGATGGCAAGGTGAGCTTTGTCGTCCAAGACAATGGTGAAGGTATTCCGCGTGAGCATTTGGACAAGATTTTTGACCCATTCTTTTCCACGAAAAAGAAAGGAACAGGCTTGGGGCTTGCCATCGTGAAGAGTATCATTGAGGCCCATGACGGAGAAATAGACGTTGAATCTGAACTCGGCAAGGGAACCAAGTTCATCGTGTCGCTCAATACATACCAGTCATCTGCCGACGCCGCCGAAGACACCGTCTCAAAGGCCTGCGAAAGCGCAGCAGTTTGAAGAGAGTTTTATGAACGATTACAAAGCCAAAATCCTTGTCGTTGATGATGAACCGTCACAAAGAAAAATGCTCCAGGCAAATCTCTCTCTGGATGGTTACCAGGTGTTCGAAGCTGAAGATGGCTCCGACGCTATCGCAAGGGTTTCAGAAGAGTTTTTCGATCTGATCCTTATGGACAATCGGATGACTCATGTGGACGGAATCGAAGCGCTTAAAGAAATCAAGAAAATATCCCCCGGAATACCGGTTATCATCATTACTGCCTTTGCCTCAGTAGAGACTGCCATACAAGCCCTCCAGGCTGGCGCGCATGATTACCTCACGAAGCCTTTGGAAATCGACGAACTGCGGATCAAGGTGCAGCAGACCTTAGAGTTTTGGCGACTCAAAGAAGACAATATCCTCCAGAGAAGACGCATAGAGAACCTTTTTGATGCGTCTCGAATTGTGGGACGGTCAGAGCGGATGAAGCACATTCTCGAGACCGTTGCTATGGTTGCTCCTACCGAGGCCTCTGTGCTCATACTCGGCGAATCAGGGACGGGAAAGGAGCTTATTGCCAACGCCCTGCATCAGGGGTCAAATCGAGCGGATAAGAGATTTATCAAGGTAAACTGCGCAGCCCTTCCCGAGACTCTGCTGGAAAGCGAGCTGTTCGGGCATGAAAAAGGAGCCTTTACCGGGGCTGTAGGGAGAAGGCCCGGGCGATTCGAACTCGCGGACGGCGGTACCATCTTCCTCGATGAGATAGGCGAAATGACGCCTGCGACTCAGGCCAAATTACTGCGCGTCCTCCAGGAAAGAGAATTTGAGCCCCTTGGCTCCACCCGCACAGTCAAGGTCAATATTCGCATCATTGCAGCTTCCAATCGCATCCTCAAGGATGAAGTGCAAAAGGGAACGTTTCGAGGCGACCTTTTCTATCGGCTCAACGTGGTGCCCATCGAACTGCCTCCCCTCAGGGAGCGACGCGAGGATATCCCACTCCTCATCGAGCACTTCCTGAAAATTTACAACGAAAAGAATAATCGAAGATTGAAAGGCTTTCATCCCAGAGCCTTAGACGCACTGATGCGCTACCCGTGGCCCGGCAACATTCGAGAATTAGAAAACGTGGTGGAACGGGCGGTCATGCTCACCTCTGACGAATATGCCCCGTTTTCGGAACTGCCGGAGGCGATCCGAGGCGCTACAGGGGATCCACTGCTGGAGGAGGCGCGACAAGGAATTCGGTCGGGGATGACCATCCGGGAAATGGAAAGAGAATTAATCATCAAAACCCTTGAAGACAATGAAGGAAATCGAACCAGGACATCCCGGATCCTTGGCATCACTCGCAGGACCTTGCAACTCAAACTGAAAGAATACGGCATCGATCAACCAGGGATCGACAGCGTGCAAGAACCGTAAATCAGGCGAACAACAAAGGCGGGGGGATAGATTTGTACACTTCGCTGAAATCAACAACTCGATCACTTTGCCAGCCTCGCCATGACGCAATCCCGTGTTCATGGCAAGCAGCCTGAATTGCTGCGGCAATCTCAGTTCACAAAGCGGGAAACAATGAGCATTCTCAAATAGGATGATCCTTTTCGCAATTGCCCTGCTACTGTTTCGTGAACTTCTCCGCCAAAAGATCGCCCAACGTACCAAAAGAAGATTTACCGGTCTGATGTGCTGAAAACTCCTGCAGGTTGGCGGCCTCCTCGCGGCGCTCAAGACTCTTCGTACTCAGCGATATACGTCCCGATCCTTCCTCCACTTTTATCGCCTGCACCTCAATGTGCTCGCCAATGGTGAACCATGAACGAGGATCGCCCTTCCTTTGAGATGCGACTTCGGAAAAATGCAGCAAACCCGATCGGCCCCCGGGAAGCCCCACAAACACGCCATACTCCTTTACGCCATCTACGGTACCGACGAGTATGTCTCCTTCCTGAATGTCGGCCGCGCCTTGTCCATCAGGGCTCCCCGAGGGTACCAGCTCGAGGCTCATTCGCCTGGATGGCGGGTCGATGGAAAGGATGCGAACCTGCACGTGGTCCCCTTCTGATACTACTTCTCGTGGATGATTAATCCTCCTGCCAACGCCCAAATGAGAAATGTGGATCAATCCCTCGACACCCGGTTCGAGTTGGACGAACGCGCCGAAATTCATGAGCCTCGTCACAACCCCATCAACTATCCTCTCTTCGCCGTAACTTATAGAAACAGAGTCCCAGGGGTCTGCCAGTGCCTGTTTTATGGATAGGGAAATCCTCTTGTTTGTCCAATCGAGGTCGATAATCTTGACCCTTACTGTATCGCCTGGCGACACGACCTCTGAAACACTGGATACCCGATCCCAGGCGACCTCGGATATCGGCACAAGGCCGTCGACTCCGCCCAAGTCCACAAACGCCCCGAATGGGGCAGTCCTGCTGACCACCCCTTCCAAGACGTCGCCAACCTTAAGAGATTCTCTCAAGGACGCAATTTTCCGCTCGCGCTCCTCTTCCAACAGCGAACGTCGAGATAACACGATGTTGCGTCCACCTTCGGCATACTGCGCAATACGAAAGAGGTACTTCCGATTCACGTACTCTGAGCTATTCGCAATGGGAGGAATATCAATTTGTGAAAAAGGACAGAATGCCTGTTTCCCGAAGACGGACACAGTGTAGCCGCCTTTTCTTTCGCCAACGACCAGCCCCTCCACAGGCATGCCGCTCCGATGCGCAGATCGCATGGCGTCCTCTGAGGCAGCCACGGTCATCTTTTGGCTCAATACGATCTCCCCGTCCCTATTACTCACCACATAGCCGCTGAGGGCGCCGCCAATCTCGACGGTCAACACCCCTTGTTCGTCAAGTAATTCCTCCCGTGCGATGCACGCTTCTGTCTTTGCGCCTATATCCACAAATACCCAGTCTTCACCAATTGATACTACCGAGCCTTCTACCCTCGCGTCTCTCTGCACAACAAGTTCCCGATCATACTGACCTGATTCAAAAAGGCTTGCAAAGTCCTCTCCAGTCTCATCCACAGCCTCTGGTGGGTCGTCTATCTCCTGACCTCTTTTCGTAAATGGCATCCTGTCTCGATTCCTCTCCCTCATATGCTTCTCGAACTCGAACCTCGTCGCGTTGCCTTAAAACATAACATGATCCTGTAAAAAGGGAAACTTTTATGCTAACAGTTCTCTATGAGTCATGTCCACCTTTCGCGCGATGTCGCTATCCCACACATAAGGCTGAAACAAAAATGCCGTTTTTGCGAAGAAATGAAATCAGTTGGAATGAACGCTTTCGTCGGTGCGTGTATTTTTTCCTCAGAGACGAGCTGGACTGCCTGCTTATCAGCGAATCTCTCATTGAATCGTACAAATCGTTCAAAGAGCAAAATCTCAACTATCCCTTTGTGGAAATGAGGGAGCTCAAGCCGCGGGCCCGGATCGTTGAACCCGAAAACCCGAACCATCGTCACTTTATCGTGATATTTCTCGAAGACTCCCTTTCCTCGCAAGCGAAAACGCATGTGCGGTTCTTTGAAGACAACAAACTCACCAAAGAAAATCTTGGCAGTTTTGGTCTGTTCGATTTGCAAGATGTTTTTCGGCAACGCACCAGATTTTTCGAAGATTCGGCATTTCCACTCGTGTTGCGCAGCCTGATGAAGACAGACTTTGCTGTCCTCATACAAAGGGACCCTTCCATAAGGGCGCGGTACCGCTTCGGTATCTCTCACTTTCACGTTCGGATAGATTGGCCTGTCGCCCAGGCGGCGGAAGACTTGGGTAGATATTTAAGGTATATATCGAGAGAATTATACGAGAAAGGCGACAAGATTGGAGACGTCCTCCAACAAAAAGTCTATGAATATTATGGATTTCACCATTTAGTCGGCGGCAGAAGAACCGCGGCAGTACTGGCCGCGCAATATCTCGAGCGTTTCGATTTTATATCCACTGTGTACGTCGCGTCCTCTGAAGCAAGGTCCCTCACGCGCCTTTCGGAGCAAGGCGTGGCAAAATATGCCCTTATTCGCGTGAGCGACGCGGACGTCAAAGAGCTCGCGCAGCAGGTCAACATGCACCCCGAGGCCTTCAGCCAAGCCTATCTCATCGATAAGACCGAGAAATACGGAGGCGTCGGTATTTTCCTCGTCAGTTACAAGAGAAACGAACACTCCCTCCCGCCGCCTGACGGGAAATTACGCGACCTCAATCCGGACTTCCGTTGGCTCAACGTTGATCTTCAGTTGCTGGTGCCGCCTCCCTCAAACGGCGAAGTCAGACCCGTGGCGTTTCCAAAGGTTTATGGATAGTCTTCTGCCGGCCCTGTCTCGTAGCCGAATTGAATGACGAGACCCCTAGCGCTTGGCGGGAAACAACGGAAACTGGTTGTGCGCGATGCCAAGTGACCGAAGGCGGTGAGATTTTTCACACAGGCGAAATCTCTTG
The DNA here is from genome assembly GCA_964427855.1 of uncultured Syntrophaceae bacterium. Taxonomy (GTDB): domain Bacteria; phylum Desulfobacterota; class Desulfomonilia; order Desulfomonilales; family Desulfomonilaceae; genus JAUPKT01. Next base: position 40,961 of record CAYRVH010000010.1, on the reverse strand, counting down.
CCACGCTCCCCACCACTGCAAGCAACCGCCGTGGCGATGAACCAGCGCGCCCATGCCCCAGGGCATCACTTAGAGCGGCAGGGCAAAAATATTTCCATTTCACTCGAGGTCTTTGCCTGTGGTGGTCATCGTGATCTTGCCATGCTTCACCCCGCGTGTCGATATCAATTGTTCACCGGCGCGCTTAACTTGTTCGGGGTTTCCCCTCATAATCAATACTTCGAGGCAGTTGTGATAATCCAAATGAACATGCACGGAAGAGATGATCAGATCATGTTTTTGGTGCTGAATCTCAGTCAGCTTTTGAGCAAGGTCGCTTTGCTCATGATTGTAAACCACGGTCACTGTGCCCACCACGTCCTGATCGGTCTCGGTCCACTCTTCCTCCACCAGGCGATCCCTAATCAGGTCGCGAATGGCCTCGGAACGATTGTTGTATCCCTTGCCTCTGATCAACACGTCGAACTTCTCAAGCAAATCATCAGGGATTGACACGCCGAATCTCGCCAATTCACTCATTGGTTCACCCTCTCAATTCTTGGGAACGCCCTCGTAGAAACTCCTCGCCTTGTACCAAAACTACCTTATGAGACAAAATAGCCGCGCAGATGAGTCAAATCAACAAAAAATAAATCGATGAACGCAACTTGTTTCTCAATCAAACCCTCCTGGGTGTTTGCTCATTTTGTCAATGAGAGCGGTTGTCCATTCGTCTGCCACACGATACACCATCTCCAAACCTTGCCGTGACGACGTAATAATGCCCTTATTTTTCAGATGAATCAAATGCTGAGACACCGTTGCTTGATGCAGCCCCAGGCATTCTTGCATATTTTTCACGTTGCAACCTCCCAGCTTCAGAAGGCCGTACACGATCTTGAGTCGGATCGGATGCCCCAGAGCTTTGAATACTTCAGCCTCTCGCGAAAACTCGAGCCGCTTGATCTGGGCCATGATTTCCTTTTGATCAGGACGACCAGTTGCCTTAACAATATTCCCCCGCGGATCGGCAGTAATCGGCGCCTCAGAAAATGTCACTATAGGTCTCTCCCTTTGCAAAGCCACTGATGATGCTTCCGTAGCTACGGTTTCCTCGGTGGAGAAGAATCACGCGATTCAGCGTCATGTCGATCACCCGGACCGCATGCGTCAGACATTCACGTCGAAATCCCAAATCTCGGTAATATGAACTTGTTCAATACAAACCACCCGGCAACGATCAGGATGAACGCAGCTAATTCCATAAGTACCTTCTCCAAACGCTTCCACATGCTGCGAACGATAAAATCCAGTGGCGTCGTTTATCGCGCATGTTGATCTTCGGACGCACGACCTACGTCTTCTAGAAGCCCCCTCGATTGGGGTTTAATCGTAATCAACTGCTCCAGCTTCTCGATTGCTTCAGAACGTCCACTGTTGGTCCTGACGTCGGCCAGCAATGTCCGAATCCAGTTTTCAACAGGAGTTGAAGCCCACTGCGCCATACCGAGATGGGCCGCCACTACGAACCCTTCCTTGTCGATCACGTAGGTGGAAGGGAAACCCTTCACCTCATATACAGCCTCACTGGCGTCATTGAGGATGTGGTAACCCATAAATCGGCCTTTGACCACGTTTTCTATCACAGGGTACGCCCCCGATGGCTTGGCTGCTACGACGATACCGCTGCCTATATGACGCCCGTAGGATTTCACCCATGCAGGACTGTCCCAAAAATTCGCGCATACGATCTTCAAATCAGAGCTGTTGATCGACTGAAACATCCTTCGAAGAAACGCCTTTTCCTGCACGCAGTAGGGACAATCTTTTCTCCAAAAATTGAGCAGCACCACATGACCCTTGAGGTCTGACAAACGGAAGACCTTGCCATCCGGTGCTGCCATTTTGATATCTGCCCCACGTTGCCGTGACTGATAAAACTGAAAATCCTGGAGAAAAGGTTCGCACCATCCCAGGTTCTGAGGAGCATGCGCTATCAAGGCGACGGCAATGACGACGAACAAGGTAGAAGGATGTTGAGTAGCGTGCGGATTTTTCACAGCGGGCGGGCTTTTCATTCTCTTTTATTAATATACGAATATCCTAATATCTCACCTCTGTCAAGCCTCTCTCTACCCTCTCCTCAAAAATCCCACACTGCAGCCTCTCGGAACCTTTTATTCAAAAAGGCCATATTGCAATGGCGCTTTGCGACGGTGATCCCCTCGATTTGCAAATGTTTTCTCCAATTCGAACGGAAAATCGATGACCGCGGGCAGAAAACGAGATGGCAAACCAGGGAGAACACAACCGAACACAGCCCTTTTTTTGGCCGCAGTAAGGTACAAAATATGTTTCGCCCTTGTCATCGCGACATAGAGGAGTCTGCATTCCTCGTTGATTCTTTCGGAGGCGTCCGACGTGTTCTCGTCTATGGCGTACGGGATCAATCCCTCTTCGCAGCCGGCAATAAACACGACGGAGAACTCAAGACCTTTTGATGCATGCATGGTCATCAAAGACACTGCCTCGGCCCGCGGGTCGAGACCTTCAGCCTCTTCCTCCGGTCTCATTCTTGTCGAGCGCTGATACGGAAGCCCTGAATCGGCGAAACTCCTCTCGAGTCCGTCTCCCACGGTGTTCAAGCGATAGAGTACTGCGAAGTCGCGAAAGCTCAGATTCCGTTCCTCTCGGCCCCCTTGACCAACGGATTCGAAGGACGTACCTCCCACCAAGGACTCGATCGTTGCTGTTATGAATCGCCCCTCTGCCAGGGGATCCCGCAAGGGTACCACCTTCACGCGTTCACAGCCGTGGTACTCCGGGACGAGCTCTTTGTTCGAATATTGCTGGCCAAGGACTCTCCTCGCCGCCCCCAGAATATTCGCCTGGGATCGGTAATTTCGCCTCAAATGAAAGAGCTGGCAGGATGGCCTCTCTAAATGAAGCTGTGTGAAAAAAGATCTGTCCGAGCCCCTGAATCCATATATGGCTTGATCTGGGTCCCCAATGGCGAAAAGGCCGTCGCCGTTGGGCCCCATAAGGACCTTCACGAGTTCATATTGAGCCGCATTCACGTCTTGAAATTCGTCAACCAAGACATGCTTCCATGCAGAAAGGACCCGACTGCGAATGGTTCGATGTTGTTTCAAGAGCTCAAGCGGAAGTGTAATGAGATCATCCATCTCCACCGCGCCATGCTGTCCCAGCAGATCATGATAGCGGGTCATGATCTTCTGGACTGGTATGTCCAACGGGCCCCCACCAGTAAGCCCTTCTGCTGTAGGCGTCTTTACCGCGATTTCCCATACAATTTTGGCGCGCCGAGCCGAGAGTTTTACCTTGCAATCGCGCAGTGCTTGATGAAAAAATTTCAGCGCGTCCTCCTCTCCCAATATCTGCGTAGGCACACGACACAGCCCCTCGACAGAGAATAGTTCTAGGATTCGTAAACCCAACTGATGAAAGGTCCCTATCCAGACACCGGCCTCCCTACGACCAAGAGCGGCCTCCACCCTCATTCGCATTTCTTCTGCGGCCTTACGAGTGAAGGTGACGGCCGCTATCTGGGAAGGAGGGACGTTGTGCTCCTTTATGAGATGAACAATCCGCTGGGTCAGGGTGAACGTTTTACCGGTTCCTGGTCCTGCTTGAACGAGGATCGGACCAGCGGCGGCTTCGACCGCCTCCCTTTGTTCATCATTGAGAGCGTCGTCCCGCCGACTGGTTGGTCCTGCTGATGTGGCGCTTGCATGCGGCTTTTCGCCTACGGTAGATGCAGGAAGCTGCGTGTTCCTCTTTTTCATCGCGGGGAGCTCGAAAAGCCCAGTTTGGCCGAACAGTCGAGCAACCTCCCCGGGTGCGAACAGCTCGACGCTCCCGTACTGGCCGTCGTACCCTGGTTTGATAGTGACTTCTTCGCTGCGCGCCCGTCGGATGGCCTCCAAGAATACAGGCGACGCACGTCCCTCCAACTCTTCAAGTGGATAAAAACAGAGAAGCGGTATTTCGGGACCGAGCTTTGCAATAACCTCGAAATAAATGGTTTGAACCTTCTTGGAACTCGATCCCGTTCCGACTATTTGGGCAATAATTTCCTCGAGAGGCAGCATCCGCCAGAATGGGGGACGATGCTGAGGCGTAAAATCAGGCCCTCTGTCAGCCAGTTGGCTTACCCTGTTCATAACGCCTACCGTGACCGGCCGACCACATACAGGGCATCTTTCCCCCAATTGCTCGGTCTGGCCGGGTTCGAGCCGTACGACGCATTTTCTGTGTCCATCCAGGTGGTACTTGCCCTCCTCCGGAAAGAATTCGACCGTTCCAAGAAACTCCTCGCGGCTGCCACGCGGGTCACGGGGCTGATCCACGTACTGGACCGCTATCATTTCCCTGGTTAATGTGTCCCTCGTCGCCGCCCCTTCTTGAAGCGCCTTCCTCATGGACCAATAGTTCGGTTGACCTTGAATGATGTTTGCTTCCCGGCCAAGTCGCGAGGGGGAATGCGTATCAGAATTCGATATAAGAGTGAACCGATCCAGGGACGAAAGACGATAATTCATCGCAGGGTCAGACGATAGCCCAGTCTCCACCGAAAAAATATGGCCAGCGAGGTCCCTATAACATTCTTCTAATGAACAAAATCCCGATTTTGAGCCAAGGACAGAAAACCACGGCGTCCAAATGTGAGCCGGCGTGACGAAGCAATCCGCTGACACCTCCAGGGCGATTTCCAAAAGGTCTCTCGCATCCAAGCCCAGAATAGGCCTGCCATCCGACGATATATTTCCTATGCGTTCCAACCGCGAGCTCAGCATGTCCATGGTCGTAAAGTCTGGGGCAAAGACGAGACTGTGCACCTTGCGCACCTGACCGGCAAATTTGTAGATGGAGCTTATCTCGACATTGAGGATAAAAAGAACGTCTCCTGCTCCCAAAGCGGCCGAACCAACCTCAGCCTGGGGGCGAAATCCCCCTTTGAGCCGATAAAGGCCTGCATCTGTCTCTTCCAACATCTCATGGATTTCTTGCCGCCATGCTGGATGAGTAAAGTCGCCCGTCGCAACCACTCGCAAGCCCTTTATGGCTGCCCAGCGAGCCAGCTCAATGAGATTGCTGCTGCGCGAGGTCGCTCGTGAGTAACGTGAGTGAACATGTAAATCTGCGAGAAAGATCACCACACGCTCCTTTCTGAGAAGACATGATGGGCTTGAACATCCGTTTCATGGGGCAAAGCCTTGTTGAGGTAGGGGCCAATGTGACGAACCAGTTGGAGAATCGCCGCCGGCCCTTCGTAAGGGACTTCCGCTTGACGGACGCAGGCGAAATTGTTAAAAACCAAAAAAGCGCTTGACCGCCAAAGGTGAAAGTCTTGCGCGCCATAATATATATGCGTTGTACTCTCGCGCCCGCGACCGATACGCGTCCGTGAACTCACATGTTATGAATTATGCAGCAACCCATATCTGAGGGGATGGAACAAGTCAACAGTGGGGAAGGTTCTTTTTGTGGAGGGGCGCGGAGCGGATATTTTTGTGAACAAAATGAATGCACGCAGCATAGATGAACAAGGACAGACCGTTGCTCTCCGCAGCGAGGGCTCAATGAATTCGCGAGTGAAGCTTATTCGCTCCATGTTCACTATTCTCATGTTTGCCTCGCTTTTCATGATGTCGCCGGCCCTGGACGCGGCGGCGCAGCCGCGTGCTGAATTCTCCCCCTTTTGGGAGTCAATTCTATGGGGCGGCCTTCTGGCCGCCAATAAAGACCAGCCTTTGAAGGATGGAGGCGCGACCGAGACGAACAGGCGTACCCACTCCCCCTACAAGGTTGCAACCGCAGGTTCGGAAAATTCTCATCCGCTTTATACTTCGGCTCAAGACGCCGACGCTGCGATACAAAAAAGCAACATATTGGAAATACTTGGGCTTTATCCAGAGTTGACGTCGGATTTAAGCGACGCAAAGACTAGCCATGCCGACGAGGCGGCTGTCCCAGACCACGACGAAAATACAAGGGGCAATGACCTCCCCGTACTCGCGAATATTCCGCCGCTGTATGCGACGCCTCCTCTGCAGAACGAAGGC
>CAYRVH010000010.1:33161-34886 GCA_964427855.1 uncultured Syntrophaceae bacterium | reverse complement strand
TGTGGGATTCTTCAGGCCTGCCTACGGACAAGGACGGTAACCCCCTCATGTACAAGACAAGCTACCGTCCAAGTGAAAGATATCCCAACGCCATCGTGCACATGCTGCTGTTCGATATGAAAAGAGTCGCGATGAGACTGTACGTTGGTTCATCAGAGCCGGGAGCGACCCCGGGCTCGTCCATCGTGAAACCGGACGATCGGCATAAACTGGTGGCAGTCACAAATGCGCTTTGGAAACAAAAACATTCTGGCCAAGCCGGTACAGTGTTTGCGTCACGCGTGATCAAGAGCCTTTTCCCTGGTATGGCGACGCTCGTCATTTACCAAGATTCATCGGTGGACATCATCGAGTGGAGTCCAGACATTCCTGTCGAGTTCGTTCACGACGCCAAACAACTACGGCACCTCATCGTGAAGGACGGCAAGGTTGTCAGCACGATACCGGTCAACGGCAAAGCGAGCGACTCTGAGATCGGCCTGGGGTATCTCCTATCCGAGTCTGAACCCATGCCCGGCTACGAGTACTGGGGGAGCTGGTGGGGACAGCCATCCTATACTACTACTTCTGGTCCTGAGTGGTTCCTGGCGACGCGAAGCGCATTTGGCATACGGAATGACGGCAATCTTGTCTTTGCCGCGGGACACCACATCAGCACCAAAGACCTTGCAAAAGCCTTGGTTTTGGCAGGATGCCAACGGGCTATTCATGGGGATGCGAATCCTCACAATGTCGTCGGCAACATCTATTTTTCTGATGGAAATGGAAGATTTGTCAGGAAGGAAAAGCTGTCCCCAGACCAAAAGACCTATACACTGGATCGTTATGTGGATCGCAGCTACACGAGTGATTTCTTTGCATTCTTCAGGCGGGACGAGTGAGAAGGTATGCCATTGAAGCTATCATGCGCCGCATTCAATATTTTGTGTATTGTGGGAATGGTTGTCCTGAATCAGTCCATATGTCTCGGCCAATCAGTATGCGCATCCGAGGTTGAAGAATGGCGAAAAGCGCTGATGGAGTTGCAAGAGGCCATTGGGGATGCGGAAAGATTGAAAGACTCCTCAGTCGAGCAGGCCGTGAGAGAGCGAGTCGTTCATAGACAACGGGGCAAAACCATGGCTGACGCCATAAGGAGCGTCGTAGAGGAAAGAACAAAGCGGGTGGTCGAGTCGCAGAGAAGATGTTGGGCTCTGGCCGATCAAGAGAACGAGGCCTACCAAAAAATGAAAAAGTGTGCAGCGAGCTCTGCGGCCAAACGGGACCCCTCTGTGAATTTTCATATCAGAGAATTTGCAAGAGACAGAGACAAAACCATGCGTGATCTGAAATATGTCATGACGGAAGAGGCCTATATTCAATATTTGAATCAACGGCCGCTCACGCAAGATGATTATTCCTACGATCGGCAATCTTCTCCCGAGGCTTGGCGCAACAGCAGGGCAAATCGTTGAGCGCCATTATACACAGCTTGAAATACTGGCCTTCAGGTCGCGAAGCAGCTGCGACAAGGACGACTTATCGTTGCGACCCCCTGAAAATCACCTCCCTGACGACCTTCCTTCTCCTTGCAATAGGGGCCTTGCTTTTTCACCATGGGCTTGCGGATGCGGCCCCTCCCACGTTGGCCCTTGGCTACGCCAAAACCTCATATGTGTTGCCCCCGGGCATGCAAAAAAGCGGCGTGAACTTCTGCGGAGAAAAAGTCCCCTTGACGCAGCGGGA
>CAYRVH010000010.1:31957-33142 GCA_964427855.1 uncultured Syntrophaceae bacterium | reverse complement strand
TCTCATCCCGGATAACCGACCAGCTCAATTTTCTCCTCATGGATCGCAGGGCTTTAATGATGGAATGGTTTGACCGCATGAGCATTTTTGGGCCTGCCATGATCGAGGTCCTTTCCGAGGAGAAAGTACCTCACGACCTTCTGTATGTCGCTGTGCTTCTGAGCGGTTTGAGCCCAAACTCTCGATTGAAGAGCGGCGGTGTCGGCTGGTGGTCTCTCGGTACCCCCAACGATAAGAAAAAGGCTCCGGCGCCCCTGTGGTCGGCGACTGAGGACTGGGATGAACGCAAAGATTTTGTGCTGTCCACGAAGATAGCGTGCAAGCTCCTCAAGGAGTTCATGAAAGAACCAGATTCTAAGAGTTGGTTCCTGGCCATTTCTGCGTTCCTTGATGGGCCGGACAAAATCGAGGCCCTAATGAAAAAATTCCCGGGATTTTCCTACTGGGACCTCGTGATGCCGCCGCTTTCTGATGCTTTTATTCCCCAGGTCGTCGCGTTAAAAATCATCGATACACATCGGGAATTTTATTCACTTCAAATTCCTCCATTGAAACCAGCCTCATACGATGTATTGGAGCCTCTTGTGCTCCTCAAGGACTTGCCACTATACGTGGTGGCGCACTGGTGTCGCATCAGTCCACGCAGCTTATGGGAACTGAATCCAGCAGTGGAAATCAGAAACGGATTACTCCCCAAAATGAATGCAAAGAAATCAGGAGGATTGCTGCTGAGAGTGCCGAAAGGGAAGGGTGACTCCATAAAAAAACTTCTCATAAAGGAAGGGTATATTGCCTCCGGCGCCTCCTAATCAAGCCTCTTCCAAGGTTGCAGGAAAGCCGTTCACGAAGTCCCTTATCTCATCACGTACACGCCTGTAGCACTGCATGGCTTCTTCTTCAGAGAGGGCGGTGGCTGCCAATACGGGAGGATCGTCAAATCCCTTGTGCAGCACCTTGGTCTTTGCCGGAAAGAAGAGGCACGTTTCCTGGGCATGACTGCACAATGTGACCACGTAGTCAAATTGTCTCTCTGCCACGCTGTCTATATGTTTGGACTGCTGCGGGGATATATCGATCCCTACTTCGGCCATGGCCTTGACGGCTCGTGGATCGACAGGCTTGACCTCGACTCCCGCGGAATATGGCTCATATTCGGAGCCCTTCAACACACGAGTCCACGCCTCT
>CAYRVH010000010.1:5192-31947 GCA_964427855.1 uncultured Syntrophaceae bacterium | reverse complement strand
AAATACATCACTTGCTAAATGTTTTCCAATAGCCTCTGCCATTTGGCTCCTACAAGAATTTCCTGTACAGAGAAAGAGGATGTGCTTTTTTGAATTCATGAGTCAATCTCCCATGGCGTCAATGGAGCATGCGCTTGTTAGGATATCGTTAAACTATTGAGAATTTCTCTCAGCCGACGTGAATTAGGGACTACCCCCGCAGACACAATTTTCCCGTTCACCACCAACGCCGGCGTCCGTACAATCCCGTAACAGCCTATTTCCTTAATATCGGTGATGTGTTCCACGGCTGCGGGTATGTTTAGCCGGGCGAGCTCCTGCAATACCGCCTGCTCGAGCTCATTGCATTGCGCGCATCCAGGACCGAGGATCACTACTTTCAAGTCGCGTGAATCTGATTCCTCGACAACTTCACCCTTCCACTTCCGGTATTCTCGGAGGAACGATTCTGCATAAAGGTTTTCCGCGGACGAAGGTATATAATTCTTGGTTTTCAGCAATGTGATAAGCCTCGCCTTGATCTCCTCCTGGTCAGCGTCCCCACATGCAGCCGCGACCTCCTCAAAAGCCCCAGAGAGCCCCAAAATTCCTATTTCGTGCTCGCCAATCCGTATTCTCCTATGGTCGTCAGATATCATCTCCGCCACCTCTTCACAGCGCCGGCACGCCTCACAAACAAGCCAACGAGACCCCATTGTGACCTGTGGTCAGGCGCTCACAATGCTGTCGCCGTCTGCGAGTGCTTGCTGGACCTTCTTGCGAAAAAATATCCCTATACTTGTAGCTCGTCAATGAATGAGCTATGATAACGTCGTCTTCCACCACCGACCAATACGATCTCAAATCCCATGAGAAAAATTGCAGAAAAATATCTCAAAATATACTCTCATGAATTTTCAAAATTTTCATGGATTTCACTAATATTCTTTACTATTTTCCTTGTCACAGCCATCTTTCGTACCTACGTCGATGCCGCATTCTTAAAGCGTTACGGCCCTCAGTATGTCCCGTGGATGCTGCTCATCAATGGTCTGCTTACCTTCGTGGTCTTCGGGATTGTTGATCGTTTGTCAAGAAAGTTCGTCGACCTTCATCTCCTCGCCGGATTCCTCGTGCTCTATGGAATCGCATCGAACATTCTTTTTTTGATGGTCAAGGGCGATATCTCCATCGCCTATCCCATTCTCTATCAGTTGCTCTATCTCCTGGATGCAATACTTCTCGTCTATCTATGGAACATTGCAGGAGATCTTTTCGACGCCCGACAGGGAAAACGCATTTTTCCCCTGGTGACCGCAGCGCAAGTGCTTGGCACAACGCTTGGAAGCTTTGGAACAAAACCCTTTACACTCGTGTTCGGAGACGATGCGACTTTGATCCTCTTCGGATGGGTCTGCCTCATATCCTCCATAGTGATTGTACGCTCAGGCAAGAGGATCTTGGGGGCGCTCGCGGTAAAAGACAGAACCAAGCACAAGGCTTCCAAGAAGCTGCGAGAAGTACCTAGCCTCATGGCTGAGTTTCCCATTGTCAGGTATCTTATCATCACCGGTCTGATACCTAACGTATTGCTCCCTATCTTTCTGTATCAATTCAGCGAAATTGCCGCTCACACCTTTGCCACCCAGCAATCCCTGATCTCGTTCTTGAGCATTTTTCGAGGCGTGACAACGTCACTCACGTTTGTCCTTCTCTTTTTCATGGGACGTCTTTACCAATCTATGGGTATCACGAACGCTTCTCTGGTTCATCCAATTAACTTTGCGGTCCTATTCGCTGCGCTTTCAGGGTTCTTTAATATCTTCGTGGCCTGTTACGGGCAGTTTACGACCATTCTGATACAGCGGGCTATCGCTGGCCCGGTCAATAAAGTCCTCTTCAACATTATTCCGGCTGATCTTGTTACATGGAGCAGGATTTTCATCCGCGGCACTGTGCTAAAAATGGGCATGCTCGCGGGATCCATTATCATGATCGTGCTGAAACCCGTCGTCACTCCCCGCAGCCTCTCATATATCGCGTTGGTCTTGGCACTTTACTGGGTATATGAATCCCTGATTTTTCGGAAGCATTACAAGAGAATATTGAAACAGGTCATCGTCGAGAAGAAAATAGACTTTGACCAGATCGAATCAGTGCGCACCTTTGACAGCGGCGCGGCGGCTATGGAACTTGGGCCTGTCTCAGTCGAAGAAAGGTCTGAAGAAAAAATTGCCATTGAAACCACCGGCGCTGCGTACATGGATCCCGAGGTAGCGTTAAAGCTCCTTGACGACCAGAGCCCCTCGGTTCGAGCGGAGGCCGCCGCCTCCTTCATCCTCACCCGTGACATCAGGGCCGTGGACAAACTCGTCGCCTGTCTCGAAGACAGCGACGAAGACGTGCGAAAGGCTGCTCTCGAAGCGCTAATGGGTTACAGGGAAGTAATCCTGCCGTTCCTCGAGGTGTCTCTCATCGACGCGCCATCACGCACGAGACGAGGTATCCTTGAGGTCATACGTCTCGCGGGCCTCAGAGATTTTGAGATGATCCCATTCCTCGGCAAAGAACTCGCCCTCGCATATTCGAACCTGATCGCCATTCGTCTGCTCCAAGGTATGAAACAAGATATCAGCCAGGAGCTGTTGCTGAAGCATCTCGTAGAGCTCAATGAGGAAAAACTTGGGCTCATCTTTCAAGCCTTATGGGTGTATCACGCTGATATGCGTCTTATGTATGAGGCCCTCAAGTCCGAAACTGCAGCCTTGGCCGTGGAGATGGTGGAGAGCTCTATTAATAAAGAAATAATCCCTTACCTCATACCTTTTATCGAGGACGCCCCCCTCGACGAAAAGATCGAGAAAGGGAAAAAGCTGTTTCCCTTGATGAGAAATGATTCTCCGGATCGGGTATTCACGTTCTTAGTAAATTCAGAAGATCCCATAACGCGGATGCTGGCCCTTTTCTTGATAGGCGAAAACCTCGCAGGCGGCCAATACATCCCCATCATAAAGACAAGGCTGAACGATCAATACCCCTATGTCCGTGAAATAGCACACTTTGCGCTAAAGAGAAGTCTGAACGAGGTCGTGCCCATGCCAGACGTCACAGAAAGAATTCAGAGACTTAAATCCTTCGATATCTTCGAAGGTATGGGGGTGCGTGAACTCCATGCTATTGCCTCAGTCGTCAATGTCGAACACTTCGAACCTGGCGATATTATGATTAGGGAGGGTGAAGAAAATTCTTCAATATATCTCATAATCAGTGGCAGCGTCCGCATCTACAAGGACTATGGGACGGAGAAACAGATTGAGAAGGTTGTGGTCGGAGAAGGCGCCTTTATCGGCGAGCTCAGCCTGTTTACCCGTATGCCTCCCAACGCGACCTGCGTGGCGGCAACGAGTACCGAGGCGTATGTCCTGAAACATCATCAATTCCAGGAAATAATGAGAATCTATCCCCAGATCGGAATCAATCTCTGTCGCTTCTTCACCATGAAGCTCCGGGCGAGCAATTACTGAGCACAGACTTATGTTTTTCCTCAAAATGCATCATGAGATCGCTTCGCCTTGCTGGAAATGACACCTCGACGGACTTCTCTTCACCGCCAGAAGACAAAGGTGAGGATACAATTTCAGCTCATATCAATCGATCAGAGACACCACTATCGAATTCGCTCTTTTCGTGGAGACCGCTCTGCTCAGTCAATTTTAATCCACAACAGGACGGCGGTCTCTGAACCGGGGTTATGCCATGAGCTTGGGGTCTCATGCGTTAAATAGATGACATCGCCGGACATGAGCCGATGTGTCTCTTTCCCGATCGTTGTGTGGAGCAATCCCGAAATCAAATAGCCCGCCTCCTCTCCTTTGTGGAAAAGAAAATGAGACAGGAGTCTCGTGTTCCCTGCAATCTCGATGAGATACAGCTTGCCGTGGGTTTCTTGGGTCTCAGGTATGAGGACTTTGCCCCGTATGCCGCGTTCGCGGCCGTCCAATAATACCAGCTCGCCCGCATCTGACGAGGAGAATACCAACTGACGTAGAGGACGATTGCGGGTTCCAAAAAAAGAACCAACATCCACCGAAAGCACTTCTGCCATTTTCACAAAAGCCGGCAAAGATGGATATATAAGATTTCCCTCCACCTGAGAGATGGTGCTTGGAGTGACGCCAACGAGCTTCGCCAACTCGCTTTGAGACATCTTTTTCTTAGTACGAATCTCTCGTATCCTCGTTCCAAGCCCGGGCTGAGCAGCGCCTCCGTCGCCCTCTTCAAAGGTGACGCTGAGGCCCTTTGTCCAGTACACCAACGGCCTCTGGAGGTTCTCAGGTCCCCTCTTCTCCGCTTTCAATATGGTCAGCGACGTTGTTCCTCTCTTGATTGACAACTCGATGGCTACCTGGGCTATCTGGTTGATGTTGGCGCGAAGTCGCAGAGAATGGGCGTTCTTCTCGAGCATCCAATAGGCAATGGTGTTAAGCTCATAGAGTCTTGGACACGAATGACTATAAAAATGAAGAACCTTGTCTTCACCTCCCCAAAGCTCCTGCATGCCTGTAATGCTCTCGAACACAAAGCGAACTTCACCAGAAAACTGGCTGTGCTGACTATATAACGCCTCCATGACCTCTGAAGGCTGTCCGGGGTGATCGACCCTGACCACGTCGCATGCAAGAGTCTGGGCGTATTCATCGTAAAATCGCGCAAAAACGTCTGATCCCTCTCCTTTGCCCCACGTAAAACAATCAAGGATAATTAATTTCTTGTAATCCGCGATTGAGCCTAATCTGTCGAGGAGATTGCGAGGAGACCGATCAAAGGTCACATATATGATGGGCTTGTTACTTCTCTGAGAAGCCTTCAAAAAATTCATACAAAACACCGACGCCAAACTGCCCGCGTCATCGTGCCACACCACATTGTCGCCTATAAATAGCCCTTCTAGTAAGGCGTCCAATCGACTGACCCCGGATGTCGCTCGTACGTTTTTTCGTTGTGACATAGCTCAATCCGCTCTTTCACCGCCCACGCGCGGGTTTGTTCTGATCAAATGTCTGGAAGGTCATGATAAGGCCCTTGATAAATCGGCCCACTCCTATTCGCAGGCCCTGTAGAAAAAGCACATCATCGAGTTTATCGCAGCGAAGTTCAACGCCAACGCAACAGCGTAGTGCGGCGCCAATCCGGCGATGGTCCGAGCCCGCAATTCATAGTTTTGAGCTCCAATACGATAAAGAACGATATATGTCCAGCAGAGCCCCAGCCACATAAGCGATTGTTGTATAAGGCCCGTCGATCGGGCGGATACGACGAAGCTGAATTCCCGAATTGCCTCCATGTCGAAGTTGTGGCTCAGGAGATGAGGCACTTGCGCGCCCAGGTGAAAAAAATAATAGAGGTGGAACGAAGCAAAGGCGCAGAGCGCAACGGGCAACAAAGCCAGACTATACCGGGCATAGTTCGCCCACAAGGTCTCCCCAAGCGCCCTGCTCGACAGCCACGACGACAATATCATCACAAGATTGATAGCCAATATAATACCCACGTACACAAACGTAAACACCACGATAGGGGGCAGAGGTAAAAGCCCCACCAAGGACTCATACCAAGACGTCTTGCTCGACATCTCGCTAATCAATCCCCCGATCATGCCGAGTACGAGGAACGCAGTTCCAATTTTTGGCTCTCGGACTTCCCAGATTTCCCTTCCCGGAAATCGGAGATTCAAGTTTGTCGCCCCGTAAGGACAATTCTTCACGCACGTCGCGCAAAGCTTGCAGAGCCGATTACTATGAAGCCGTGGACCCGCCTGACCAAACGGACAACCTTCCGAACCTGCACGGCCCATGAAGCAGTCGTTCGTCCCACACTGTGAGATGCAAACGTTGCGGTCTGCCCGCAACTCCAAAAGAGACGTCTTGGCCAATAAACCCACCATACCGCCCAAGCCGCAGAGGTATAGACACCAAGTTTGACGCTCGTAGATGACGGAAACCACTACAGCCGAAACAAGCATAGCCAGCAATAGGAGCCCCAAGTTATACGGGGAATTTCTTATCCCCGTGGCTGATTCCAACCAAATAATGAACAAGACAGCCCCTGCGATGACAAAGTCACTCCGCACCTTGAGAAAAGCAGGGAAGGCCCTTTCCAACGAGAAGAATCTCTTAGCGAGTTTGCCCAAAATTCCTATGGGACATACCGAGCACCAAAAGCGGGCAAAGAAAAAAGCGCTCATAATGAGCAACGGCCATCCCAAAGCCCAACTAAACAACGCCGCCGGATTCTTTTCAGGGTCGCTGGGTCCAAAAAAGAGGAACCCCAATACTATAAAAAAAAACGGGGTTGCCGAGCTCTGAAACACCGTTGGATAGTGAGGACTCAAAAAAAATCTCTTGACCCACTTGAACTTGAAGAGGTTGAACTTGCCGCGTTCCTCCACCCGTTTCAAATCAAAATAAATGTCCTGCGGCCGGATCACCCCATCGACCGAGACGAGCACAGCCCTTTTTAAGGTGTTGGACAGCTCCATATCGTTGCCGGGCCAGCTATAATTAAGCAAGGCCTTCATCGTCTCCGGGGGCGCCGCCTCAACGGTGCGTCCAGTTTCACGGCCATAGCGCTCGAGGTAGCGATTCACCAAGTCGGGTATCTCTTTGCGTCTTGTTCGCAATGGAGGGATGATTATGCATCGCTCTTGCATAAGGGCATAAAGCAAGGGGTGTGCTTCCAAACTCACGGCGTCGGGATTAAGGCGAGTCGTAGCTATAACCCTGACCCTTGACCGCTGAAGCCTGACGCCGCCCACACGGCGAAACGTCTGAGTCGTTATTGACTCGAGCAATTTCGCTTGCACCACTGGCGCCAAATTGTCCGCGCCTCGAATGAGAAGGGTTCCCTCATGGGCCAGCTCCAAGTATCCTGGGGTCTCCTTTATGCCTCCGTCCTTCTTAGGCTCTTCTGATCCGAAAAACAGCCGCATCTGATGCTCAGTCACACGAACATCGTTGACACCTGAAGGAGGATCTAACGTCCCTTCTCCGCCCATGGCGCACGAAGCGAGTAGATCAACGAAAAGAAAGACCTCCTTGCATTGGTGGCCTGCACGGTATAGGGCGTGCGCTATCACTTCTTTTCCGACGCCAGTCTCACCCATTAAGAGTACGGGCCCATCGACCTGTGCAAGCTCCTCGATTCTCTTTGAGAAACGCTTCCGCACGTAGTCGCCCACCAGGTGCCCGGGAAAAACGTGCTCCTCCCTGCTGATAGCCGCCTGAAGAGAACGCCGCTTGATCTTATCGGCAAACACCTTTCGATGCAGCTTAATGGTCTTGCGCGTGAGATTTCGTATGAGCGACGTGGCAAAGTAGGAATCTGTCGTAAGAAGATGCTCAAAATCCGCCGGCGGAATTTCGAGAATGGTGCAATAGTTATCGGCAATGAGAAGGACATCCGAAGGCCATGGACTGCCCGTAAAGAAGTGAACTTCCCCAAAAATATCTCCGGGCCCCAGCGAGTCCACCGCTATTTTTTCGCCTTCATCATCTCGAAGCACGAGGCTTGCCTCGCCTTTGACAATAAGCCTAATTTGATCTCCCCAGTGAAGAGGATCCACTATCACCTGTCCTGGCGAGAAATCTTTGGCCAGACCTTTGGCCATCGCAAGCTCTCGCAAGGTGGGACTCAGCCTCGCAAATTTATCGGATAGCATTCCTTCCGGCACGTTGTTTATTAGTTCCATTTATAACTTGCGGCAGTGGTTCACAATGCAAATGCCTTTCCTCTTCCGCTGTCTCATCTCCCATAGGCGTAAACTATACTATCGAGTCAAAACAGCGTCCATGACAAAATGCGCACCGATACGTTTCTCTCATGGGAATTACTACCGATGCCTTGACGTTTCTCAATGGCCATGTGAAGAATGAGACTACAGTGGTATCTCGAATGTCATCCACGGAGACGCTACAAATGCCGGGCAAGTTTTTCAGCGAACGCAATCTGTCATTCCTACTGTATGAAGTCTTTCATGCGGAGTCTCTGGTTCAATATCCCTACTTCCAAGAACACAGTCGAGAAAATTTTGACCTCGTGATCGATACCGCATCAAAGATGGGGCACACGCTTCTCCGTCCCTATTTCGAGGAGATGGATCGCAATCCGCCTGTGCTCGAGAATGGTCGAATTCTCGTCCACCCTGCCATACGGACATTTCTCAAAGAATGCGGAGACGGGGGATGGATTTCCGCCGGTTCGGCTCTTGAGATTGGCGGCCAACAGTTGCCGCAGATGGTCACCTCAGCGTGTTCGTTCATCTGGGCAGCGGCTAATTACTCGGCGTCTGTGTATCCTATGCTCACCTCCGGCGCTGCTGGCCTCATCGAGTCATTTGGTTCGGACGAGCTGAAACGCACCTACATCCCAAAGATGTATTCGGGTCACTGGCAAGGTACCATGGCCCTCACAGAACCCCAGGCAGGCAGCTCCCTCACCGACATTACCACCAGCGCTGAACCGCTCACGCCTGGTTGTTATCGCATACGGGGACAAAAAATATTCATATCCGCAAGCGACCACGATGCAGTCGAAAACATCGTCCACCTCATGCTGGCAAAGATTAAAGGGGCACCGCCCGGCGTCAAAGGCATCAGCCTCTTCGTGGTCCCCAGGGAACGCGTGACTGACGACGGACGCCTCGAGCCCAACGACGTACACGTGGCGGGAATATTTCATAAAATGGGCTACCGCGGCTGTCCCATCGCGCAGCTCAACCTGGGCGAAAACAATGACTGCCGTGGCTGGCTTGTGGGCGAGCCTCATAAGGGTTTGTCCTACATGTTCCAAATGATGAACCATGCGCGTATCGAAGTGGGCATCGGCGCTGCAGCAATAGCCTCAGCCGCATACCACGCATCCTTGGACTATGCGTTGACTCGGCCCCAAGGCAGGAGACTGTCCGACAAAAACCCCGCATCGCCGCCCGTTTTGATCGTCGAGCATCCGGACGTGAAACGTATGCTCCTTTTCCAACGAAGCATCGTGGAGGGATCCTTAAGCCTTCTGATGCAATGCGCGCAATACTATGATATGCGGCGATGCCCTGATGCAGCGACGCGAGAAAAAGCCTCTCTGCTTTTAGAACTCCTCACGCCCGTGGCAAAGTCATTTCCATCGGAAATGGGAATCCTCTCTGTGAGCGCCGCCCTTCAATGTTTAGGCGGATACGGGTATTGCGACGAATTCCCCGTCGAACAACATTATCGTGACATGCGAATCCATGCCATTCATGAGGGAACAACCGGGATCCACGGCCTCGACCTCCTCGGACGAAAGATCGTCATGGCCAACGGCAAGGCATTCAGAGCCTTTTTG
This sequence comes from uncultured Syntrophaceae bacterium, assembly GCA_964427855.1. Taxonomy (GTDB): domain Bacteria; phylum Desulfobacterota; class Desulfomonilia; order Desulfomonilales; family Desulfomonilaceae; genus JAUPKT01. The sequence goes on along the minus strand of CAYRVH010000010.1, from coordinate 22,593 downwards.
GAAGAGGTCAAGGCCGACGTGGAGACGAGCTCTCAATATTCTGTTTCCGTGGAATACGGCAAGCGACTTGACAACGCGCTCCAAACCTTGCAGCGAGTGACCGGCCATTTGGTGGATATCGCCTTGCAGGGAGACATAGAGCGATTCTTGGCGGACGCGACCCTCTATCTGGAATTCTTCGGCGTCATTGCTGTCTCGTGGCAGTGGCTCAAACAGGGCATAGCCGCAGAAAAAGCCCTTGCCTCAAGTCAGTCCTTGCAGCAGACAGAGTTTTACATGGGAAAGCTTCAAACCATGAAATATTTTTTCCATTACGAGCTGCCCAAGATTCTGGGCCTCGAAAAAAGGCTTATGGAAAACGATGGTCTCACCACTGACACCCTACGCGGGGTGGGACAGTAGGTCAGCGGTCCAAGCCCCTCAATCCCACCTCGCGTATCTCCTGTCTAAAGAGCGATATTGAACAGCTTCTGCCACGTGGCTTGGTTGAAGCTCCTCGATTCCCTCCAAGTCAGCAATAGTTCTCGCGATTTTGAGCACCCTGTGGTAGGCTCTGGCTGAGAGCCCGAGCTTGGCCACCGCTTTTTCCAGAAACCCAAGTGATTCAGGCCCCAAATGGCAGTATTTCTTGATGAGACTCGAGCCCATCTGAGCATTGGAATAGATGCCCGTGCCCTCGAATCGACCGAGTTGAATTTGACGGGCCTTGTTTACCCTCTCTCGTATCTCCGACGACGTCGGACCTTCTGGTATGGCAGTGAGGTCGCGCCATTTCACTGCCGGCACTTCGATGTGGATGTCAATACGGTCAAGAAGAGGACCGGATATCCTGCTCCAGTACCTCTCCACCGACTGCCGTGAGCATGTGCACTCATGGGTAGGATCTCCACGGTACCCGCATGGACAGGGATTCATGGCGGCCACCAACATGAAGCGGGCTGGGAATGTGATGGCTATCTGGGCCCTCGATATAGTCACTTCTCCGTCTTCAAGAGGCTGCCGCAACACCTCCAGAACGTTTTTGTGGAACTCGGGAAGCTCATCGAGAAAAAGGACGCCGTTGTGGGCAAGAGATACCTCACCCGGCCTCGGAATGACGCCGCCGCCGATGAGGCCCGCATCCGAAACCGTATGATGAGGAGACCGAAACGGCCGGACGCGCATGACCGACCCATGCCGTCCCATGAGGCCTGCCGCTGAATAGATCCGTGTCGTCTCCAACGCCTCCTCGAAAACAGGCTCCGGAAGAATCGAAGGAATCCTTTGGGATATCATGGTCTTGCCGGAGCCAGGAGGCCCAATCATAAGGATGTTATGACCGCCGGCCGCTGCCACTTCCACTGCCCGTTTTGCGTACTCTTGGCCTTTAATTTCACGGAAATCCACGTGATAGCGTCCGTAGCGATGCTTTTCACTCGTGTGGATCGGTTGGGCAGGCTGGATTTCTACACGGTTCATCAAGAATCCTGCGGTCGTAAGCAGGTTTGAGACCCCCAGCGCCTTGACGCCTTCCACGATTGCCGCCTCATGAGCATTCGTCTCTGGGACGATAACTCCTTTGAATCCGTCGTCCCGAGCGCGCAGGGCAACAGACAAAGCCCCCCTCACTGGTTTGACACGGCCGTCGAGCGATAGCTCTCCCACAAGCAAGTAGTCTCTCAATATGTCCGGAGGGAGCATTTCAAGTGCTGACAATATCCCTATGGCAATGGGAAGATCAAAACCAGACCCCTCTTTTTTGAGCCCCGCAGGCGCGAGGTTGATGGTGATTCTGCGAGGAGGAAAAGGGTAGCCAGTGTTGACAATCGCTGACTTCACCCTGGCTATACTCTCTCTCACTGCATTATCGGGAAGGCCCACCACCGCAACAGAAGGCAAACCTGCGTTCACATCTACCTCTACTTCTATGGGATAGGCGTCGATCCCTATGAGCGCTGCGGTGTGTACTCGAGCGAGCAATACTCTTTCCTTACCATCAATTATTCAGTCACGAAGGCTCTATACTAGAGTATGAGTTCCATAGAGACAAGTTTTACTTTCTCGTTCGTCTGCGCAGGCAGGGCCAAGACCAGACACACTCGGCGGCCGTACGCGGCCAAGCTCAGCAGGCCTCCCCATTCATGGCGCGGGTCGCTGCTTTTTCCAATATCTTGACCCCGTGGATCAAGCTCTTGAAACGGGCGTCTTTCGTTTGGCCATGGAAATACCGATAGTAAATCTGTTGCGCGATGACGGCGAGTCGGAAATATCCGAAACATAAATAAAAATCGACGTCGCCGACCAATCGACCAGAAAGCGCTGCATACCGATCTATGAGCTCTCGCCGCGTGAGCGCACCCGGGAGGTGAGTGGGCATGAGCCGCACGAGTTCCATCTCTGGCGGGTCCTCAGATTCTACCCAGTAAGCGAGAGAGTTGCCGAGGTCCATGAGCGGATCCCCTATTGTGGCCATCTCCCAATCAAGCACGCCAATAATTTTGAGTGGGTCTTTTGCGTCCAGGACAATGTTGTCCAACTTGAAATCATTGTGGATGAGCGCAGGCGCGCCGCTTTGGACTGGTTTGCGTTCTTTTAACCACGGTATGATATCGTGGAATGCTGGCGCATCAGGCGTGCGCGCAGCCTGGTATCGTTCAATCCAGCTTTCGACTTGTCGAGTCACATACCCCTCCGGCTTGCCGAATTCGCCTAATCCTACTTTCTGATAATCCACCGAATGCAACGCGACATGAACCTCGAGCACGTTCTCGCACAGTTTCCGCATCTGTGCGGCGCTGAAAGAAAGGCCCTCGGGTAAGTCCTTGCGCAAGATGACGCCGCGCATGCGCTCCATAATGTAGAAAGGCGCGCCGATAATGGATTCGTCCTCGCAATATACGAGAGGGTTCGGACAGAAGGGAAAGACCGGTCGCAGCGCGCGAAGAATACGGTATTCTCGAAGCATGTCATGAGCTGTTCGAGCTTTGCGACCATAAGGGGGGCGCCGAAGTACAAATTCCTGCTTTCCCGCGGTGATGAGATATGTCAAGTTGGAAAAACCACTGGGAAACTGCTTTATGGAAATAGGACCTTGTGGATGCCCTAGAGCATTCGTCAGAAAACTTCCTATCTTTTCGGCATCAAGCAATTCGCCGCTTCGCGGCGCTGTCGCTTCATCGAGTATAGGCATGCGTCTTTCTCCAACTCCTGTTGCATTATCCCTCGTGATATGCGTGCAACGACCGTACAGCGCTAGGCGTAACGCTGCAAAATTCTCTTGGCCGCCGATACCTTATGGACTTCATCCACTCCGTCATATATTCGGGCAGCCCGCTCAAACCTGTAAAGGAAAGAAAGTATCGTATCGTCGCTCATCCCCAACCCTCCGTGGACTTGAAGCGCCAGGTCAACGACTTTCTGCAAAACTTTGGCCACGTAAAACTTTATCAGGGAAATTTCTTCTCGCGCTGCCTTGGTCCCTTTGGCGTTCATTTTCCATGCGGCGTGCAGCACCGTAAGCCGCGCAGCTTGAATCTCCGCGCTGCACTCGGCGACCCACATCTGAATAATCTGCCGAGAAGCGAGGTTCTTTCCCGGCGCAATAGCCCTTTTGTTTGCGCGGCGGCACATCAGCTCCAGGGCCCGTTGGCATTCGCCGATCCATCTCATACAATGATGTATTCTCCCGGGACCAAGTCGTTCCTGGGCTATGACAAAACCCTGGCCCTCAGGCCCCAAAAGGTTTGCGGCCGGTACTCTACACGATTGATAGAGGATCTCTGCATGGCTGTGCCAATCGTCGCCCTCATGTCCCATGATGGAGATGTTTCTGACCAGGTTGAAGCCAGGCGTGTCTGCGGGCACGATTAGCATGCTCGCTCTCAAATGAGGCGGGGCATCAGGATTCGTCACCGCCATGACGATGGCAAACGCCGCGCCATCCGCAGCGGTGGTATACCACTTCTGCCCGTTGATGACATAGTAATTCCCGTCTTTCGTTGCAGTAGTTTCGAGCATGACCGGATTGGAGCCAGGCATCTCCACTTCGGTCATCGAGAAGCAACTCCGTATGTCACCCCGAACAAGGGGTTCCAAATACTTCTTCTTTTGCTCTTCCGTGCCGTAAAGATGCAGGATCTCGATGTTGCCCGCGTCAGGCGCCTGACAGCCGAACACAAAGTGCCCCAACGGAGAGCGCCCAAGTTCCTCAGAGACCAGAGCAAATTCCACCAAGTCCAGCCCCATCCCGCCATATTCTCTCGGGTGAGGCGGAGCCCAAAGCTCCATCTGGCGAACAATTTGTCTCTTTTCCTCTAATACCGGCAACAGGCTTCGGAAAGATGATCTCAGAAACGCTGGTTCGAGAGGGATGACCTCTTTATCCATAAATTCTCGTACCATCTCGAGGATGGTCTCCATTTTTTCTGAAACTGAAAAATCCAACCTATGCTCCCTTCTTTGTTCGGGTGTTAACGATACGTGATAAGCTGCGGATCAGCCTCGATCTCGAGATGCGCCGCAGAATTGAAGCACAACAATTTGAACCTGTCCCGTCGATATTCAAACACAGATATAGAGGCGTTTCGGATGTCCCAGGCAAGCTCAAACGCGGTTTCATCTGCGATGCCCGTCGCTTCCTGCATAATCGCCGCGATGACGCCCCCCGAGGTAAATAGTACGCTCTTGGTGCGTCTGTCGCTTTCAGCGCCGATTCGAGACAGACCCCGTAAGACCCGCTTTCGAAATTCACGTCGCGACTCCAGACCTCGCGCAGATAAATCCCCAGTAAACCACATACGAACAGCCCTCTTGAAAAGTTGAAAAAAATAATCAGGGTCTTTAAGAGTTTCTTTAATCCTTTCCAAGGCTTGATCGCTGGAGTAGCCTTCTGACTCAAAATAGCCCTTGATGACGCGGCTGGCGTCATACTCACTGAGTTCGTCAAACACAGTAGGGCGAGGCGCACCTCTCTCTGGAAACATTTGTTCCATGGCGATGCAAGCCGTTTCTACCTGCCGCTTCTTTGGACCGGAAAAGAAGCCTTGAAATCTTATGTCGCATCGCCGGAGAAAGTCCCCCAATATGCGGGCCTGGCGTATCCCCAGCTCAGACAATTGGTCGTACTGCTCGTTTCCGAAGGACGCCTGACCGTGACGAATTACAAATAAAACACTCACACCATGACTCCGCGTAGTTCGCTTCAATGACGATCATCATGACGTATCGACAAGGTCTGTGGTATGTTAACCCCAGCCCCATTTTGGGGACGCCTCGGCTCCCGTAATCCCGTGACGCTATCTCAAATGGCTACTACTGAACGGGCCCTGAGTCAACACGCGGCGCTGCGGAGCATTTTCGCTGCACGCACCGCAGCCGGAAGGTTTCAGAAAGCTATATTTGACCACAAGGTTCGATGCAATCCATGAACATCCTCGTGTGCGTGAAAGACGTTCCAGACCCCTCGGCGCGGATCGAAATTGCCACTGACAATCTCTCTTTCAGGATAGACTCCTCCGCTCCTTATGTCATGAGCAGCTTGGATGAACAAGCCTTGGAAGAGGCGCTGACGATAAAGGATTCTTTTCCCAACGTGAGCATCCACACCCTGTCCATAGGCCCGGAACGGTCGATCCATGCGTTGCGTCGCGCCCTGGGGATGGGCGCTGATCACGCCATTCTGGGAACTCTGAAGGCATCGTTTCTTTACGACGACCCCTTCGTGGTAGCCTCGGCCATTGCGTCTTGGGCGAGATCGCGCCCGTACTCGCTCTGCGTACTCGGAGCAGCGTCTGACGACCTCGCGCAAGGGCAGGTAGGACCTATGCTGGCCCAACTCATGGGCGCTCCCTGTGCCGCGTGCGTTGTGTCTGTGGAAACCGTCTCACAAGAAGCTGTTCGCGTCGTCAAAGAAATAGAAGGGGGTCTTCGAAGCGTCATGGAAATAGACCTGCCAGCCGTTATTACCGTATTGAGTTCACGGAGAACGCCACGTTATCCATCCCTTTCAAACTTGCTCAGAGCAAAAAAAATCTCGCCCGAACGCTTCAACTTTGATCAGGCGCTCGCCCTCCAAATGCCGAGATTCCCGGTTTCGTATCATCATCCTGCCAAAGAGAGAAATACTCTATTGTTGGAAGGGGATGCTGCGGCCCAGGCAGAGCAGCTGATCGAATTTTTAAGAGCTAAGGGCGTATTCTAAAACGGCGGAAGTTTTTCCACAAAAATGTCGCCAGTGTCCTCCGAAAGGGCGCCTAGAACATGGCAGTAATTGCAATTGTCGTTGAACATGCCGCTGGCGGCATCGCTCACGCAACCAGAGATCAGGTGGCGTGCGCCACGCGGATTGCCGAATTTCTCAACGCTGAGCTCCTTGCTGTTGTTATCGGGGACGATGTGGAGCCGGCGGCTGAGGCGCTCGCATCCAAATGGGGCGTCGAGACAACAGTCGTTCACATTGCAGAATCGAGATACTACCAGTGGGATACGTGGCTGAATACTCTCGAGACGGTGTTGGGGGCTCTGCCAATAGCCGGCGTGGTCCTGGGACATACTCCCATCGGAATGGAACTGGCGCCAGCCTTGGCTCTCCGACTCCACGCACGTTGTATCAGCGGCGTCCATTCCGTGCGCTGTGAAGGCGAGGGGATTTTTTTCCGGCGCGAGCTCTTTGGCGGAAAAGTGTCAGCCTGTGTGGGTCCCTGCCGCGGCCGCTGGCTCATCACCGTCCAACCCGGCGCGTTCCCGTTGTCGCTTCAAGAATGCGTCCACTGCGCAAACATTCGGCGGATCGAGGCCAAAGCGGCCTTGAGCAGAACGCGTCTTGTCGATGTTCAAAGCACCGCAACCGGGATTGCGGCGTTGCAAAGGGCCAAGATCGTTGTGGGAGCGGGGAGGGGGCTCGGCAAGAAGGAGAATCTGAACCTAGTCCAAGACCTCGCTTCTGTTCTTCCCGGCGCTGTCGTAGGAGGCTCGAGGCCAGTGTGCGATGCCGGTTGGATCGAGTACGGCCGCCAAATAGGTCTCACGGGCAATACCATTCGACCCAAACTCTACATTGCATGCGGCATCTCCGGAGCGTATCAACACGTCGTCGGTATGAGGGATTCGGCCGTGGTGGCGGCGATCAATAACGATCCGAACGCAGCGATCTTCAACCATGCTGACGTCGCTGTTTTGGCAGATCTAGTTGATTTCTTGCCCGTGTTGACAGATAAACTGAAAAAGGTTCTTCGGGAGAAGGAGGCGCTGCTAAATCAGTCTCAGGGCGACGAAAGGCCGAACTAAACAGCTTGATAATACTGCCTACAAAGCAGCTCATCTCTCCCTGAGAGTTCGAAGACGACGGGAACCACGGCCAGCGACGTCGTCCATGCCAAAGATAATACGTTCTCACGGCGCGCTTCAGGGAAAAGGACCCATCTTCATGACCTCTAAGACGAACAACTCGCGTATCGAGGAGACTTTTTCCACGGTATCAGTATCATTGCGAGCACCCACGCCTTGGCGAATGTTGCTGTGCGCCCTTATGATCCTCGCTGTTCCAGCTCTGGACGGGTGCGTTGGCGGCGACAGCCAGGGTAGTCTCGAGGCGCGTGTGGCTGAACTCGCGGCTGAAAAACAACGTCTTTCAGACGAACTCAAGAATCTTCAGTCACAAAATGCTGTCCTAAACCGAGAGCTGACCGCAGTAAAAAGAGAACTGTCTGATTTAACCGTTCACGCAGACAAGGTGCGGCAGCTCAATTCCGCTCTCATGAACGATACACAAGCCCTGCGAGCGGCCGTAGAAAAGCTGAAAACAGAACACGAACGACTGCTGATCGAGAACATACAGCTCAAGAAAGAGCTCGCAGACCGGAGTCGACCGACTACCGCCGCCGCGGGGCCAAGAAAAGAACCTAGAATCTCGCCACAAAAAGCTCCATGGGCCTCACAAGATGCGGAGACGACGCCATGCGAGGCAATCATCCAATTGTTGCAGCGCTCTGAAGCGATTGCCCGAAATTACAAAGGGGACGAACAGAGGCAGAGGTTGAGGACGTTGCGAGCGCAATTTGAGGAATTAATCAAGAAAGCGCCCTCAGGAGCTGCAGACGCGGTCAATGCGTGGCTGAGGGACCTCTCGCGCCTTTCCTTTGACCCGCTGGATGCAGCCATGTTCCCACTGCTTGTTCAAAAAAACGCCGTCCTCAAGGCCTGTATCAAATCGGACTGAGGATAAATTCGCAATAGCTAATGCGTGTCGCTGCCCTCTGGTTGCGTCCCTGCGTTCAAGACATGACGCCTTTGGACGCAGCTGTACATGGCAGCAAGCGCCCTTATAGCCCTCTCGGCCGAATCAAAGACGGGCACTCCCTTGCCTTGTAAGAGCCGTATCCACTCTTCTTCTTCTGCATCCATGGCAGATCGCCACAAGGCAAAAGGCTTGCCGGCCTTTTTCAACGCAGCAATGCCGTTGAGCATGGCCTCAGCGACCTGCTTTCCTTGCGCCGAGTGCGAATCCAAACTGAACACGTTCGACGGCATGTGCATCACCACACCGCTGACGTCGTCATCTTCAGGAATAGCGCCCAATGTGGCGAGCAATTGAAAAAGCCTCGTCACGTGAAACTGCATACACACTCCCCCATCAAGGGGATTCACCGGCATTTCCCATGGCGGAAATATGTCGCGCAAACGGAGAAGCGTCTCTGCAGAAAGCCGGGCCAATCGCAGGCCGTTGAGTTCGCACGCGTCAGTTGCCATGACCCCTTCGCCGCCCGACATGGTGATGATCGCCATACCGTCTCCCCCCGGTGCATTGAGGTATGAAAAAGCTTTTGCCAGATCGAAAAACTCCTGCCAGTTGTACGCCCGGATAGCGGCGGTCTGTTTGACTATCCCGTCAAAAATGGCGTCATTCTCACCCGCGAGAGCTCCTGTGTGGGACATGGCCGCGGCCGATCCTGATTTGGTGCGGCCCGATTTCAAGACAATCAATGGCTTTTGCTGAGAGACCTCCCGAAGCAATTGAGCAAACTTTATCCCATTGCCTCTGACGCTCTCAAGGTGTATTCCAATCACGTGTGTTTCCGGGTCTAACGCAAGATACTCCAGGGCGTCAACCTCGTTGATGTCCATTTTGTTCCCTGTGTCCAACATCTTACCAATGCCAAGATGCGAAAAAACCCAGTTCAGACGCGGTTCATAAAATCCCGACTGAAATACGAGCGATAAATGGCCCCGACTCATGACCTTGGCGGGATGAAAGCTTATAATCAAATTGTTGGCGGTGTTCACCGGACTCAGGGTATTGGGCCCGAGCGTTCTAATCCCCGCCCCTTTAACGAGCCCCGCGATCTCTTCATGCAGTCTTCGTCCGTCCTCGCCGCCTTCCGAAAACCCCCCTGTCACAATCACAAGCCGCTTTATCCCGCACTCCGCACACTCCTTCACGACCTCAACCGTGTTCCCGGACGGCACCGCGCTGACCACGAGATCGATCGTCTCTGGTATGTCCCTCAATCGGGCAAACACCTTTATACCGCCGATCTCTTGCACGCTCGGATTCACAGGAAAAATTTTCCCTTCAAAGCCCATATCCACAAGGTTGCGAAGGAGTCGATAATTTATCTTGAACGGGTTGTCCGTCGCGCCAACCACGGCAAGGGTCCTCGGTCGAAAAAAACCGTCGAGAAAATGATCCACCATTGTCATTCTTTCCTCTTCCACGAAAAAGCCTCTTCACTGCGGCGTCGTCGATCGTCGGGGCTGCGATGGCTTCAATCAGTCATGTCGAGTACGATGAGGCTGTCCACAGCCACCGGCCGGCGGCCGACAAGGATCAAGGGATTGATGTCCACCTCTTTGACTGCGTCGTTTTCCAGACCGATGCGTCCCACATTTACCAGGATCGACGCAAGCAGCTCTTTATCCGCCGCCTCCATGCCCCGCACTGCATCCAATATTTTCGCCCCGCGGATGTCGCTCATCATATGGAGCGCGTCCTCGCGCGTGAGGGGCGCTACTCTGAATGTCACGTCGTTGAGAATCTCGGTGAAAATTCCTCCGAGTCCAAACATGACGCATGGACCAAACTGCGGGTCCCTCGTCATGCCCACCACCAACTCGCGCTTCCCCTTGGCCATCTCTTGGACGAGAACCCCGCCGGGGACGCCCCCCATCTTCAGCGTAATATCCCCAAAAGCCAACAGCGCTTCTTCATCAGTTCGGATATCCGTGCGAATCAATCCACGTTCGCTCTTGTGGGCCAACTGGAAAGAGCACGCCTTCAGAACCAGGGGGTAGCCAATCTGACGGCAGGCCTCGATAAGCTCCTTTTCATCGGAGACAAGAATCTCCCTCGTCACGGGTATCCCATATTCAGCCAAAATCTTTTTCGATTCGTGTTCGGAAAGGGCGTTCCTGCCTTGCTTCAATGCGTCTTGGATTATGTTCATGCGTATCTCCTCTCATACTCTCGTCCGAGATTGTTGAGGATCGTCAGGCGTGGTGATATAAGCGGCGCCTCCGCCGATGCCTCTCGAGATCTCCGCTGCAACTGATTTGACGATTTGTCCGTACTTGTCAAAATCTGTCGCCGCAAGGCGAAATGAGGGCGCAGCCATACTCAAACCCCCTGCTACATGGCCCAAATGATCATACACAGGGGCCGCCACTCGCCTCACCCCGGTTCGGAGCTCTTGATCTTCTGTGGCATAGCCTCTCATCAATATCTCAACTAGCTCACGCTCCAAAACATCCCGATCTGTGATCGTCCAAGGCGTGACCGCCGGCAGACCAACCTGATCCAGCACTCGCTTACGCTTAGCCGGATCCATGTGAGCGAGATAGAGTTTTCCCACTGACACCGCATGAAGGTACGGATAGGCCCCGCCAATACGGGAGGCGATCCTGACCTCTCCGGAGCCCTCTATTTGCTCAATGAGCAGCAGTTGTCCATTATCCAACACCGCCAGTTCCACGGTCTCGCCTGTCTGTTCAGACAACCGCTGCATGAGGGACCACGCCATCGACCTCAGGCTGATCTTGTCCTTGAGTCTGTGGCCGATGTAAAGCAGCTTTATCCCCACGCGATAATGACCATTCGCCTCCATCTTGTCGATAAGGCCCCTGGACAGGAGTGTATCCAGTATCCGCACCAAAGACGCCCGCGGGATGCCGAGGCTGGCCAAAATTTGTGAGAACGAGAGTGGCCGATCCGAGGACGCCAAGAGCTCCACGACATCGATGCCTCTCTCGAGCGCAGGGACGGTTTTTTTTGTTGTAGGTTTCATATATGAATCCAATAGATTTATAGATGATACAATACACCGCCCGCAGCTTAAGTGCAACAACAAATTACCACCACGTGCATACCGGTCTGTGCCAATCCTCAGTATTATTAATCTTTCTCCAAATGAATCACCAATTGGTGGCGTGTCCTATCATTACCTCATCTGACAGAAATGGGGATCATAGTGAGTCTCCTCGACTGCCATATCCATAGTAGAGAAAATCTGAGTATAGACATTTCGCGTTTTCCTTATGAGAAAACTTGTAGTCATGACTTTGATGACGCAGCCTTACACTCAGGCGCTTCAATCCCTGCCTTTTCAAGACTTTGCTCTTCTCATTTTACACGTTTCACTCCCCATGAATTTGAAGAACCTGCTCTTGTGATTTCAAGACGTTACTCTCTTCATTTCGACGCCTTATTCCCTGTCATTTCGAGCGCAGCGAGAAATCTTGAGCCACCAAGAAAGATTTCTCAGTCGCAAGGCTCCTTCGAAATGACAAGGCGTCGCATGGCGCCTCACTTTCCTTCGAGCCTGGGCCTTCGAAATGACAAGCGCTGCCCTGTCCTCGCGGTCATTGCAATTTTGGGTAGTACTCATGAACTCGATGACGAGACCCTCATATAACTTTTCTCAAAAGAAATCGCGAAATGCTCAGACGTGACGTTGTCATTCCCACGAAAATGGAATCCAGGAGACTCAGTATGGATCCCCACTTTCGTGAGGATGACGCAATGGGGGTGCAGGGCCCCAATTCGTGAGTAATTTTGAGAACTCCTCTACCGAATAAAAAAATTCGAGACCGGCTGTACTCCCCCCTACCCAGGCCGGTACAAAGAGTGAGGCACACGTCAGCTGGATCGGCCGTGAAGGGGTGCAGAGGAGTCAGGGGCGGCAGGGCTCGGTCCTGCAGCCCCATTCTTCTTGAACCTTTGCATAAATACGTACATCACCGGCGTGAAAAAGACCCCAAGCAGAGTCACACCAAGCATGCCGGCGCACACCGCGGTACCCACGGCCTGCCTGCTTGCGGCCCCTGCTCCCTCAGCGAATACTAATGGAAGAACCCCCACGATGAATGCAAACGATGTCATCAAAATAGCCCTAAATCTCAACTTGGCGCCCTCAACAGCGGCTTGGAGGACAGGCATACCCTCCGCCTGCTTATTGCGGGCGAACTCAACAATTAAGATGGCATTCTTCGCAGATAAACCGACCAGGAGGACCAAGCCGACCTGCGTGTAGAGATTGTTGTCCATGCCGCGTACCGCCAGACCGATGATGGCCCCAAGCACCGCCAGTGGAACGATAGCCACCACCGCAATCGGATCCGTCCAGCTTTCATATTGAGCTGCCAGTATCATGACCACGATAAGGACAGCCAGGGCGAACACGATGAATATTTGACCGCTTATGGCCCGCTCCTGGTAAGCCATGCCGGTCCATTCAAAACCGGCGCCCGACGGTAGGGATTCTTCTGCAAGATTCTCCATGCCTTGCAGCGCTTGGCCTGAACTCACGCCAGGCGCGCTGTCCCCGAGTATACGAATTGCCGGAAACATATTGTAGCGATCCACTCGAAGCGGGGAGACGGAGTAGTCTAGTTTGAGAAGAGTTCCCAATGGCGCCATCTCGTCTTTGACGGTCCTCACTTGGAGACGCGTGATGTCGTCGGGCTTGGCCCGGAACGCTCCCTCAGCCTGAACCGTCACGTGCCATGTGCGACCGAACATATTAAAATCATTTACATATGTTGAACCAAGGTAGGCCTGCAGTGTGTCGAAAACCGATTGAAGCGGAATATGTAAACTCATGGCCTTGACTCGATCTATGAACGCATATAACGACGGCGCTGCAGCTCGGAAAGTCATGTGAACATTTTGAAAACGAGAATCCTGGACAGCAGCGTGTACCAATTCCTGCGCCGCCTCGCTCAACTTTGCCAATCCGATGTCAGCTCGATCTTCAAGCCAGAGCTCGAACCCGCCGCTTTGTCCGATCCCGTTGATCGGCGGCCGAGAAAACGGAAAGACCACCGCCTCCTTGATGTGCGAGAATTTCTTGGTCAATTCGGCCATGATGACCTCCTTTCCCAGTCCCTTCTTCAGCCTCTCGCTCCAAGGGGTGAGAGACATGAACCCCAGCCCTAACGTGGGACCGACGCCATCGAACATGGAGTTGCCGGGTGTGACAGAATAGTTGTTGACCCCCTCTGTGTCCTTGAGTATGTCCATGACCTTCTTCATGACTGCGTCCGTTCGCTGCAACGACGCGCCGTCAGGGAGCTGTGCATTCAACATGATCAAACCATCGTCTTCTTGGGGCAAAAAACCCGTTGGCACCCTGGTAAAAGCCACATAAGTGACGCCCAGCGAGACCACCCACACGACAAGCATGAGTGGAACATGGCGGACAAGAAAGGAGATTATTCTTGTATAGTACTCGGTTATTCGCTCGAATACGGCGTCGAACCTTCTAAAAAAGATGTGTTTCGGACCGCAATGCGGACGAAGCCATAGGGAGCACTGCACCGGCTTGAGTGTGAGCGCATTTATCGCGCTCAGCAAAGTCGTCACTGCAATGGTTAACGAGAATTGTCGATAGAGTTGACCAGATATGCCCCCGAGGAATGACGCAGGCACGAACACCGCCATGAGCACAAGGGTGATGCCCATTATTGCGCCGGTTATTTCGTTCATCGCCCGGATTGCCGCATCTTTTCCGGACAGGCCATGTTCCACCATATTCCGGTCAACGTTTTCCACCACCACGATGGCGTCGTCCACCACGATGCCTATAGCTAATATGAGCCCAAAGAGGGTGATCATGTTGATGGAAAAGCCCAGGCCATACATAAGGGCAAATGCCCCTATGATGGTTACTGGAATCGTGGTCGCGGGTACGAGAGTCGCCCGCCAATCCCCTAAGAAGATCCATACCACGATGAACACGAGGATGAACGCCTCGATAAGCGTGATGACGACCTCACGAATCGACGCCCTGACGAACTCGGAGGTCTCGTACACAATCTTGTAGTCAACCCCTGGCGGGAAGTCCTTTTTCAGTTCCTCCATCTTGCGGCGGACCTCGTCGGCCACCTGCAGGGCGTTGGAGCCGGGTGTCTGGTAGATAACCATGGTCGCCGAGGGCTTGCCATTAAAGTATGACTTCGTGTCATAACTTTTTCCTCCAAGCTGCACTCTCCCAATGTCTTTTACGTGGACAATGCTGCCCCCTTCGCCTGTCTTGACGATGACATCCTCAAACTGGTTGGCCTCGCTTAATCGACCAAGCGTGTTCACTGGCAAGTCCCGTACCTGACCCGTAGGCGCAGGCTCTTGTCCTATACGGCCGGCTGCTACTTGCACATTCTGGTTTTTCAAGGCGTTTACCACGTCATTGGTGGTGAGGCTGTTGTGTTGAAGCCGGTTTGGATCGAGCCAAATCCGCATGCTGTAGTCTTTGGCGGGAAACAGGCTGATGTCGCCGACCCCGTGAAGCCGGTTCAATTGGTCCTGGATGGTCGTGGTCACGTAGTTCGTCAAAAACAAGTCGTCATAGGAGTCATCAGGGCTGTAAAGGCAAAGCACGGTGACAAAGGAGGTGGACGCCTTCTTCGTGTTGACTCCTTGTCGCTGCACTTCAGGGGGCAATTGAGCCATCGCCCACTGCACGCGATTCTGCACCAGCACGGTTGCGGTATCATTATTGGTCCCAAGTTCAAACGTGATCTTGAGGGTGTAAGACCCGTCGCGAGCGCACGTGCTGTACATGTAGAGCATATTTTCAACGCCATTGACCTGCTGTTCAATCGGCGCGGCCACAGTGTCTGCTACGACTTGCGGCGAGGCACCCGGATACGAAGCAGTCACTTGAACCATCGGGGGAGTGATCTCGGGATATTGGGAGATAGGCAGAGAAAAAATCGCCACAGCGCCGGCCAGCATAATGACAAGCGAAAGCACGGAGGCAAACACTGGCCTATCAATAAAAAAACGGCTTATCATGACGCGCCTCCTCGGCCTACTTGTCTCCTGCCGTTGCACGCGGTTTCGGGTGGGCTGTCCGTGATGACGCAGAGAAAGGAGCGGTTCTCACCTTTGACCCAGGGCGGACACGTTGCACGCCCTCGATGATTACCTGATCTGTTGATTGGAGACCCTCTTCCACCACCCTCATGTCATCCACCGAATGATCGATCTTTATCCTCCGGTGCTGCACGACATTGTCCGAGTTGACCACAAATACATACCTGCCTCCCTGGTCAAATTGCACCGCAACGTCAGGGATGATCAGGGATTTCTTGGTGTCCAGCGGCACTCTCACACGCGCAAACATCCCAGCAAGCAACAACCCATCCTTATTTGGGAACAAGGCGCGGACTTGAATCGTGCCCGTGGCCGGATTCAGTTTGGTATCTATGAAATCTACAAGACCCTCATGAGGATACCCCGTCTCGTCAGCCAATCCTAAATATACGGGAATTTGGTGCGACTTCAGCGAGGAGCCTACCGCTGAGAGGTGAGCTCTTCTGGCAGCGAGAAGATCCAATTCGCTTACATTGAAATAGCAATAGATCGCTTCTTCGTTTACTACTGTGGTGAGGAGCGTCTTTTCAACGGCGCCCACGAGGTTTCCTACATCCACCAAGTTTCTGCTCACGCGCCCGTTGATGGGCGAGGTGACCCTCGTGTACTCAACATTCAGATTCGCTGTGTCCAGGGCCGCCTGGGCCAGCGCTGCATCGGCTTTGGCAACGCCGCTCTTGGCCACAGCCTGCTGCAGCTTCAGCCAACTTACTGCCTCCTTTGATTCGAGCGATCTCGCAAGGTCTTCTTCTATCTTCGCCAGTTCGTACTGCGCTTTGGCGGCTTCTAATTTCGCTTTTGCTTCGTCCGCCTGCGCCTTATATTGTCTCGGATCGATGAGAAAAAGAAGGTCGCCAGCCTTTACCCGGGACTGCGGTTCGAAATAAATCTTTTCCAAAAATCCGGCCACTCGAGCCCGTATGTCAACGTATTCTATGGCTGCGGTGTTTCCTGTGTATTCCAAGTAACGGGTCACGTCCTGTTCGATGGGATAGAGCACCGATACCTCCGGAATACGAACCTGCTTTTTCGGGGCTTTCTCGCATCCGCTGACCGCGAGCAAGATCATTCCGACGACAATTTGAATGAAGGCCATCGAACGGCGTTCCATCATACGCTCCTTACGGGCTGTGTCATTAACCGCTGCAACTGCACGTTGGGTCGCCTGCGCCCATGGCATTATTGTCCTGAAAGCGATCATCGAGCGTGGGTTCTCTGAATGGCAGCCCAAATTCGCCCAGCCGATGCAGCGCTCTCAGCGCAATAGTCGGATCGCCCTCCATTTGGGGCTCCGCCTACGAGGCTTGTGGTGTTCATGGCAGAGCGCGGCTCATATCGACAGACATTTCGCCCACGAATGTCCCAACGAACGTGCTGCCCAAGAAGTTGCCAACTGCGTCACTCGGGCAGCCCCGGGTCGCAATCTAGACCATTTCAATGCCTCTGTCGAGAAAAGACCTGATGAGGCGAACGCGATAAGGATGAGATGCAGGCAAAGGCTCGTGCTGTTAGAAGCAGCGCCAACGAGAATTCCACGGCCGGTGAGGAACTCTACGCGAGCGCTTCCAGAAAAATTCCTGAGACCCATATTTTCTTGTCGCATTTTGTCCCCATTTGACAAAAAGCCGCGGTAGTATAACTTTTCTCAAAAGAAATCGCGACATGCTCAGACCTGACGTTGTCATTCCCATGAAGATGGAAATCCAGGAAACTCAGTATGGATCGCCACTTTCGTGAGGATGACATAGCGGCCCTTTGGCCCCAATTCGTGATTCATTTCGGGAGCTCCTACAAATAGTGAAACTCCTGAAGATCTTGACGGAAAGGCCGCTGATGAGGTTAACTTCAGTACCCGCTTACTGACCGCGGTGCTACCAGAAACCAGCAGCGTATCCCTCATACATCTCGTTCGGCTGTACAAAGGAGCCGAAGCAGCGAGATAACAAGTTTGGAGATGAAACATGGGAATTGAAAAGTTAGCAAAAGATCTCAACCGCCTGAACATTATAATGAAAAAGGTCGTCTCCGCCAAGGCTGTAACTGATTTTGAGAAACTGG
>CAYRVH010000010.1:4898-5182 GCA_964427855.1 uncultured Syntrophaceae bacterium | reverse complement strand
TAAGAAAGCCTTGAATGAAGCGAGGAACCTGGACATGCAACAACTGTGCAGTTACCTGGACCAGGTTCTGGCAGAAACTCAGAGTCGCATAAACACGTCAATTGAAGAGAGACGTGAAGCGCTCCTTTCAGGCGCCAGGAAGGAAAATATCCATTGTAAGCGGTTTGGTGACTACGATCGCGTGGACATCTTCAAAGTGTCTTATAAGGGCAAAAAGATCCGTTTGGAAGTCGGTAGCGAGTTGGTCTGTGAATTTGAAGAATCAGACGGCTCAAAGATCCTTG
>CAYRVH010000010.1:0-4881 GCA_964427855.1 uncultured Syntrophaceae bacterium | reverse complement strand
GAGCGCCGTAAACTTGAGGAGTCGCCTTTTTTAAGGGAACGCTTCTTTCAAATTCTGCAATATGCCTGTTCAGTGGCCCAGAGAGAAAAAAGAGACGCAGACGGATGGGTACCGATACGCCTCCTCCATGCGTACGTGGCTCTTTTCCGGAATCTCGATAGCGACAGCTTCCTGAAGGATCCGTCGCCAAAACGTGCTGCGCCGTATTCGACCGCACAGTTTGTTTTCGATCTCGCCCGGTTCGGACTTACTGGATGGACGTGCGGAGACTACAAACTCAGGACGCAGACCCCCAATATGAATACAGTGGCTGCCAAGAAGGCCCTCACGCTTCCCGACTTGGAGGTAGTGGATAGAGTGGGCCCTCAATTTGCGGTGTTAAAGATTAAAAAAGTAGATGAGTGACCATGGAAGCCCTCGAAGTCCTTGCAAAACTTGCAGAGCACGGGACGCCGCCTGATAGAGACGTTGCTTTGCAAATGTCTGTCGGATTAGACGACACATTGCGCCGCTTCGAGTCAGAAACTTTGCCCTTCATCTCTCGCGGTGGAGCAGAAATCCGATTTTGTTATGCGCCTTATGGAAGGGGCAAAACCCATTTTCTCAAATCGATCCAAGCGTTGGCACGGAATTACGGCTTTGTGACGGCCTACGTCGATTGTCGGGCGGAACAACCTCCCTTCTCAACCCTTGCAGACACATATCGCATGATTGCGGCCAAAGCGCTTCCGCCGAACGATGACGAGGGCGAGGGAATAGACGCCGTGATCACTGCCAGCCTTAACCAACGAGCCAAGACGGATTCAGTCGTTCGCGCCGTGCGAACGGAGGACCGACTTGAACTGAGTTTCAGCAATCTCGTCATCGAATACCTCAACGCCCATTCCGTCCAGGACCATGATTTGATCAACACCCTTGGATCCCTCCTCAGAGCAACGCCTACCTTTCACATTACCATGAGCGATCTGTATCGCACCTATAGGAATCTTAGGAAACCCATCGGAAAGCTCTCCCCCCGAAACGCCACCTTTTGGATACGCTCCCTCGCTGCCTTGCCTTGCGCCCTTCAATACCCAGGCTTCGTGATCCTCTTCGATGAAACGGAAAAGAGTCACCACATGGCTAAGTGGAACACCCGCAAACAGCAACAGCATCTCGCCAACATAAGAAACCTTGTGGATCATGTGGCCACGGGAATGTTCAGTGGCTGCGCGTTCTGTTTTGCAGTGGTTGAAGAGTTTAGAGAACTGGCGGAAAACAACCTGGAGGCCTTGGCGCAACGCATAGAACGCGTCCATCCGGATCAGGCGAACCCAAGGGCCGTGTGGACAAGCCTCGACGAATTGACGAATCCGTCTCCGGAACAGACCGACTTTTTCACGATCTTGGGGGAAAAAGTGATCGAGCTGGCAAAGGCCGCAGGGATGGAGGAGACGCATGCAAAGGGGCTTAAAAAGCGTTTCGCCGAGATGGCTTCCTTATCGGCTCAGGATATAAGAACCGGTGCCGTAAGGGAGTTTGTAAAATCCGCGGCTGCCATCGCTGCTTCACTTGTTGTCACATCACACGGAGGACTCCATGTCGGATGAAAATGCCTTGGAATTGTGGGCTCGCCTGGGATCAGAGGGAAAAGCCCCTACAGATATTACCCGAGCCAATGACGCAGTGAACAGCTATTCAGTTGGAATCGATCCATGGATCGATCGGCTATCTCGTACGTATCTGCAAAGACTTTGCAAGCATAACGCCCATTTTAAACTGGTCATCGCTCCGTACGGAGGAGGAAAGACCCACTTTCTTGTCTCCCTAGGAGCACGCGCCCTCAAAGAAAACTACGCAGTATCGTATATCGGGTGCACCGACAACATTCGATTTGATAACGCCTTTGAGATTTATCGGACATTTGTCAGTTCATTGACCATGCCAGATTCTCCAAACCCTGGCTTAGACGCGCTTCTCAATGACGGCGTCATCGCGTACAAGAAAAAGCTCATCCAAGAAAAAGCGCCTGATCCCGAAGCAGCCATGAATCTATTCATCAATACGCTCTACCGACAAGAATATCCTGAGGCGACCTTTGGGAGAGTGGCTGCGACAGCTCTCACAGAAATCATTGACCCCGAAAAGGCCCGGACGGGAGACGCCGCCTACCGGTGGCTGCGGGGAGAAATAGATACGCTCACCAAGGATGAGCGTTCCTCTCTGCGTGTCTCTCCCATCCCCTCCAAAGAGCGCAACGAATTCGGACGTCGTATGCTCCTGTCTATGGCTAAATTTGTGAAAGAGGCCGGACTGAACGGCGTGGCAATACTCTTTGACGAGGTCGAGACGCTCTTCACTGCAAGAGGAAAGGCCCTCCTGAGGGTGCTTGCCGCCATGAGAGTACTCATCGACCTGCCCATGGGCGTTGCAGGCGGAGTGCCGCTCTTTGTTGCGTTCTCAGCGGTCCCCGATGTCCTGGAACAGTTTCCTAAGTATCCAGCTTTGCATCAGCGATTGGCAGTGGTAGGCGCCTCGTTTGCCGAAGGCAATGATCTGGCGCCCCAGCTCGATCTCAGCGACCTTGGATCGCAACAAGATCTCCTCAATTCGATTGGAAAGCGCCTCTTGCTGCTCGGCGAGAGAGCCAGGGACTTCACCTTCAACAAGAACCTACAATACGAGAATATCAGGCGCCTCGCCACGGTAGCAGACGAAAGAGACTTGGACATAAACGCTCGACGCCTATTCGTAAAGGCCTGCGTCACTATTCTGGATCAGCAGGTTTCAAAAGGTGAACGTGAATACTCGGACGCAGAACTGAGAGAACGGTATCGCGGGTCGTTCGACCAGATCAAAAATATCGATCCAGAGGATTTCGAGCTGTGAAAGACGAACGGAGCATTTTTGGTGGCCTCAAGAACTGGGTCAAGAGGATCTGGGAAAGCGGTGATTCGCTCAAGGTCGGAGCCAAAGTGTTCCATCCCAGCTACGGAGAAGGAATCATCGAACAGATCCAAGGATCGGGCGCGACTGCTCGAGTCTGCGTCAATTTTGGGTTCGCACAGCCTATTGTCTTACTGTCCGAGCTGACGCTCGATAGAGACGATACGGGGGTGCATGAACCCATCAATGCGGCAGAATATCAGGCCCGTCCTTCCCAAGTCCCCAAACCGGTCGAAATCCCGCCGTTTGAAAACTCACTTTTGAAAGCCCCGCAATTGGCCACTCTGCCTCAAGACATTCACGACAAAAAAGAATGCAATGTGCCGGTTCCACCTCCCGAATCTGAGCCTTCAGAGAAACCTGTATCTAAGAAGCAAATGAATGAAAGAGAGGTAGAAGCGAGGAAGGGTATCACGGCGCTGAGACTTGGCCAGATACTAGAATCACAAATCGCCGCCTTAAGCGTCGGTACCGCAAAGATTGAGGAACAATTCGAGGAAGCTCTCTCCAACACCATCGATGACGGGCCGACCTTTATCTTGGTCGATGCCGCCTGGGGTGCTGGTAAGACTCATGCCCTCACTTTACTGCAAGCCCTTGCCGGGAAGAGGAAGTTTGCGATGTCTTACGTCGTCATGGATGGTATCTCCACGTCTCTCGCTCTGCCAATGGAACTCATGAGCGAGTTGATGTGTGGCTTGAGATTTCCTGATAACACAAGGACGACAGACCTGTCTCTTCTGCTGGCCAGAGCAAAACGGGACGAACGCATCGAGAGATTGGAAAGGCAAGGCGTGCAATACCTATCCCACACGCTGAGAGCGCTCCCTACGGACGCATTCGACGACCCCGAAGTGTTGGACTTGATAAGTGATTTTATTGCCTTACGGCTTTCGGCCACAGATGCCAACAAACAGCTGCGCCAAATGAACTATGGAGCCAAACTCAAAAGCATTAAAGCCCAAAAAGTGCCAGACAGAATACCGAGATTTGTTGATCTCCTTAAAGAATGGGCGGTTTTCGCATCTGTCATGGGCTATAACGGACTTCTCGTCGTGTTGGATGAAATGGATGTCGAATACGCCGCCTTTCCTGGTTACACCTTTAGTGACTGGCGAATGATAAGGCGCCGACAACAATTGCTCATGGAACTCCAGAACATGCTCAAAACTCCGTTGATGGTTGCGCTGGCTGCTGCCCCAGGGGACCCCTCTCTCGACGAGGTTCACGATCCGGTGAGAGACATCATCAGCTCACTCGGAAGCAAGGTTCAACATATAAAGGTCCCGACCCCAAATAAAAAGAACCTCCGCCTGCTGCTCAACCGTTTGTTTGAGCTATACGCAGAAGCGTACGCCGTTGACACGGCCCACTTGACAGAAGGCCAATCTGAACAGCTTTTTCACGAGCTGTTCGATTATTATCAACGAGACCCCAACGCGGTGACTCGACGCTTTGTCAGGAGCGCTATCGAGCGAATGGACCTCTTGCTGGGGTAATCAACCGAAGTGTAGCGAATGCTTCACAACCATTGTCATCATAGGAACTATGGCCTCTGACCGTGAAATACTACGCATGCTCGGCCCCGCGGGCGCTGCCTTCCTCGGCCGGTTTCGGTCTCTGACGGAGGTACAAAGACAGGCGATTCCAGCGATATTTTCCGGCAAGGATGTTCTCGTCGCCTCTGCCACGGCATCGGGCAAGACCGAAGCCATCGTTGCTCCAATGGTGGCGCGACTCCAGAGCAAGGAACAGTCACCAGGAAAGACAGGCGTGAAATTATTAGTTGTTGCGCCAACCAGGGCCCTTGTGAACGATCTGTTCAATAGACTCCAGTGGCCTCTGTTGCAAACCGGATGGCTATGCGGACGCCAAACCTCTGATCATAGCGATAAAGCCCATAAACCCCACCTGCTCATTACCACACCAGAATCATTTGATTCGATGTTGTGCCAC
>CAYRVH010000009.1:18577-69946 GCA_964427855.1 uncultured Syntrophaceae bacterium | reverse complement strand
ATACAGATTGTAAAGAGCCGCCACACTGACGTATCCAGACCGGTTCCTCCTCCCGTAAGATGCGGGTCGACGCCAAGCTTGGGACGGCAATCCTGCTCGCAGCCCTCGAGATCGAATTCTCCCGGAAAGGCAAGCTGCGGCTGAAGCAATTCTGCCGGCGCCGCGTCCTGTAGCATAACCATGCTGCGTCCAGTCGCCTCCTCTTTTTCAGATTGGACTGAGGTAGATAGAAACACAGACGAAAATACGACAAGGCCGGCACATATGATAAGAAGGCTTTTTCTTTGCATGAGCGGAGCTCCTTTTTTTTAAGGGTTTGCAATGCCCTCTTATGGGAATATAGCATTCATCGAGTTTTTCGCAACAGAACAATTCATCCAACGCCAACAAACAAAAAAATACTTGACATTGGTCTCATGTCAGCAGTATGCTACCCGCTCCATGGTGCAGTCCACCGCTGTTTGCAGTGGGGCGCAAAGAATAGCATATTGTTTTTAAGGAGTTACTCAACACGCAAGCACGCCGCCTGAACCAGGGAGGCAACGAGGCGCCGGTGGCGCCGCAGAAAAAACCACTGCTGACCCTGCTTGGACCTTACCGGAAGGCCTTGCGCGCAGAGGGTTGAATGATTAACTTGCCACCGTATCATCATACTGTCCACCAAGGAGAAGATGCCATGTGGATGACCCGCGAAGAAATAGCGGCGTTTTTGGGAATTGTGCCGAACAGTGTCCGTGGAAAAGTTCAAAAGGGCCAGATTGAACGGAAAGTCGAGGGGGGAAGGAATTTATATCGCGTTGTGGAAACCCAAGGAGAGACAAAAAGATCCCCGCGCCGGTCGCGAATCCCTCACCAGGCCCCCGTCGTACAGGTCAAGGAAGAGAGAGAGGACGGCGTCCTCCCCGTCTCTGAGAAAAAAAGCACATTTAACCCCAAGGAGGTGCTCCTGAATCAGCTCGCCTCCATTAAGATCGGAAGGAATATCGACGCCATAGAAAAAGGCGACGAGATCGACCTGGCCACGGGCGAAATATCCAGAGAACTTGATGCCAAGATTACTATGCGCCAACACAAGCAGCTCAAAGAGATCGAGGACGCCCTTGAACGCATCAAACTGGGAGAATACGGGATCTGCGAAGACTGCGGGGACCCCATACCCGAACAGCGACTCCGACTCTTCCCTGCAGCGCGGTTGTGCGTGAGGTGTCAAGAAGAAATGGATCAAATTGAGAAAATCATGGAATACCAAGGTGTTCGTGGCCCCGGATGGCGCGAAGACGCCGTTGAAGGCGGCTATGTCAGAACCTTTGACGAGTGAAGTCTCATGATTTCAACGAAACCCTTGACACATAGGCGAGGCCGGGTGTAACATCACGCGGCAAAGGAAAGATCATGCGGAAAGACATCCTGCAAAACTGGTGGTGGTGGCGCAAAAAAGGAATCCGGAGGTCTGCCCGCGGTAGCGATTAAGTCATAATATATCACTCGGGATAGCAGAAAAGCCATGGGCAGACAGCTCATGGCTTTTCTGCGTTTTATTCGGAACGATTCTTAGGAGCCTCTACAACGTGTTGTCTCCAAGACAACCCTTCAACAGTATTACAGGAAAGGAGTAGGAACGCCATGAGACGAGATGAGAACCTTGCAAGGGATCTGTTTGAGCTGAAAGACGAAAGAACAGAGATCGAGGAGCCGGACCTGGCAGCCCGTTGGATTCCAGTCGCCTTAAAAGAGGTTATGCGCAATGCGGAGGACGAAACCATGGGCCAAATCTGATGGTCTCTTACTGGGGCGGTCGTCATGTTTCGTTGCTCGCGTCGCTGTCTGGCCGAGAAGACGACACCCCAGGCCACTTGATTTTCTCCAATAGGTAGTAGGCCACGGCCAGCGCCAAGACCAGAGCGCCCGCGTCCAGCAGCGAGAAAGAGGTGAGGTTCTTGTAGTCTGTCACAATGATTTTGCGCGCGATGGCAATTATCGCCACGAGGACGACGACTTCAACACGAACGAGTCTCTCTTTATGATAGGTGTGGATCGTCTCTAAAAGCTCCAAGCCGATCAGTACGAGAAGGAAAAGGCCAAATATGTCGAGGAGTTCGTCGATCTCCAGGAAAAAGAGCGGAGGTGTCCATAGATCTCTTATGATGAGCCACGCCAATTCAATGGTCGCTACTGCCACGACGACTATCATGAGGACCACTAAGGCTCCCATGATTACTTTTTCAAATTTTTCTATAATAGGGTGCATGGTGGCCTCAGGCTCGATTCATCAAAGCTTGATCATTCATAGAGTCTGAATTTCCTATACAGGAACGGCTTCAACACCTGGAGGCCGAGGTAGGACGCGACCGGCTTGACATACGAGCCAATTCTGGAGTGGCTTCCAAGACATTTCCGGCAGTAAGGGTCCACCAGTCGGTTCTTACGAAACCCTTCCACAATGCTCTTCAGCTTCTCACTGCCCAGTATGCTTGCGAGACTGGCGTCCCGAATGTTTCCCAAGGCCGTCTTCCCCTCATAGTCAATGCAGCAGAGAACCACATCGCCGGTGTAAAGGATGCCAAAATGGTCTCTCATCCCAAAACAGTAGCCATGCGCCGCTTCTATGACTTTTTCTGAACGGAAGGCATTCCCCCAGTCTGTCAGTACGTACGTTTCGATGAAGACCCGCGGAAGAATCTCAATGACATTCCATCCGAAAATGCCGATCTTTTTGACTTTGCGCGCAAGGTTTAGTGGAACAGGTCTATGGAGCCGCATGCAAAAGCGTTCTGTCCATTCAGTAACCACCTTCTGCAAGTCTTGGGATCGCGCCATGAAATTTGGGATGCCAAGTTCGTCTCTCAGCGCACCGGCAAAACGAGTGGTCATGATGCGCAGCTTGAAAATCGGCGTCCGCTCACGCTCATAGCACGCCGCTGCAAGATCAAGGATCCTCGCAATGTACTTTTCAAAATCTATTCTCGCTCCACGCGTCCTCAAGAAGCTGTCTTTGTCGGGGGTTTGAAGAGATATATCTATTTGGTGTAGGTCTCGCGTCGCAAGGGCCTCGATGTTGGACGGTGTGAGAAGGGCCCCGTTGGTAGTCAACCCCACGGGCACGCGTCTCATACGGGCATGGTCGAGTATCCGAAAAAACTGGGGATGCAACAGAGGCTCGCCCATCACATGAAACGTGATTTTCTCTGCAATATCGAGGTCCGCAATTTGGTCGATTGCGAACCTTGCTACGCCTTCTTCCATGAACCCGCGTTTTCGTGTCATGATGCAATCAGGGCAAAATACGCAGGAAAAGTTGCACTGATTCGTCAACTCGAGATGGATGCGCTGAAATCGTTTAGGTAAGTAATCGGGTAAAGATGCAGCCATTGACGACACGCCCATCACGATTGGCTTAAAATACCTGCAATACTGGCGGTCATAAATCCCGACAGCAATCCAGTCAAGAGAGCCCTGAACCCGAGCAGGGAGACCTCGCGACTCCTCTCCGGCGCCAGTGCGCTGATACCTCCGATCAAAATTGCTACGCTCCCGAAGTTTGCAAAATTACACATCGCATACGTGAGGATCATCACTGTCCTGGGTTGCAGCTCTCCCTGCTGAATCATCTGCTGCATGGCCGAATACGAAAGCCATTCGTTGAAAACGAACTTCACGGTGAGTAGATAGCCAGCCTTGTGGCAGTCTTCCCACGGGATGCCGAGCAGGAAGCTCACAGGAGACAAAACCACTCCTCCTACTGCCTTCAATGAAAGCCCCACCGTGCCGAGCAGCGCATCCATGAGGTGGATTATGGATACGAACGCCAACAAGATGGCCGCGATAAACGCACACAACCTCAATCCATCTATAGCGCCGGTGGCCGCAGCCTCCACCACGCCTCGGTGGGCTGGACGTATCATCCGCCAGTCCATGTTTCCAAAGGTCTCAGGCGTTTCCGTCTCTGGAACCATCATCTTGGAGAGCACAATAGCCCCCGGGGCACTCATGACGCTGGCGGCAAGGATGTATCCTGGGTTTGCCCCGAACACCCCAACGTACACCGCCATGACTGAGCCCGCCATGGTGGCCATGAAGCAACTCATCACGGTAAAGAGCTCCGAGCGAGTCATTCGAGGGAGCACGTTCTTGAGGGCTGTCATGGCCTCGATTCCCATGAGTACCTGCATCGCGGCGCAAAGCGTTTCGGCGCCTGACGTCCGCAAGGTCTTTTGCATCATACGGGCAAAGACAAACATCACCAATGGAATTATGCGCAAGTAATTCAGAACAGCCATCATGGAACTCACAAAAATTATGACTGCTCCCATGCTCAAAATCACGAAGTCTCTCCGATCGGCAAGACTGCCAAAAAGAAACCTCGCCCCTTCGCCTGAAAAGCGCTGGATTGCCTCGAGAAGCGCAGCTGCCACAGCGAAAATCTGGTCTGGATAGGTTTTGAGTATAAGAAAGCCCACTGCTGCCTGGAGAAGGATTCCCATGCACACCAATCGCCAACGGACTTGATCTCGCTTCTCAGAGAGGACATAGGCAACCCCGATGATGGTTGCTATCCCTACAAGACTCAGAAACCTCATGTATGGAGTCCCCGTGTGTCGCGCCTGTGAAGCCGATCTCGATTTTCTAAATCTCTGCTGCACTGCAACATGATGCAGCCGCTGTCCTCGCCACTAGTTTCCAATTGACGCTCGTTGCAATCCTTCATGCCATCCCTACAAAAGCGCGCATCCAATGACAGGCGGCGCACGGAAATTTCCGCGTTCATTACCTGAGGCGCAGCCTTTTTATGTGGCATCTCAATCTCTACTGCTCTATGAATCATGGCGCATGTCGCGGTTCCCCTGGCCAAAACGACACGTACGTCTCTGCGTTTATGCGTGTCACGGACCATCGGATTGCCCCTTCAAGAGAGATTCCAGCGCAGACCGTACTCTGTCTATCTCGCACTGAAGCTCACCCCACGACGTCTCAGCGCCGGAAAGGTCTCCGCTCAAACCGATCTGCTCGAGACGCTGCGCTGCCTCATATGCAGGGTGCGCAGCAAAGTTGCCTAGCGCTCCTTTCATGCGATGCGCCCACTTGTGGAGGGCTTCGCCGTCACCCTCTGCGATGGCCTGCTGCACGAGGCCAAGACATTTCTGGTAGTCCTGGTGAAAAATCGAGAGCAAGCGCTCTAACAGTTCCATATCGCCTCCGATGCGGTCCATTAACTCCTGAACCTTTACAGGCTCAGCAATCGGATGAGGCGACGCGACGGACTGCTGTCTATCGGGTCCATAACGATGAGAGTCTTCCATGGCGATCCCCCGTTTACCAACAGTCATTGAAAAGCATGCCTCACGAGCAGGCTTATGCGAAGCGACCATGAAATACCATACCATGTTTGTGGATCGGATTCGAGACGAGAATTCCTCAGGAGTTTCCCTAAAAAAATATGTTGCACAAAGGGGTAGTTGGAGAAACGGCCTCTTCTGGTGTTATGATCGTGCGGTAAGCCACGTCCTGACCCGGTAAGGGTCGTCCCGATGCCGTCTGCAAGGGCATAAAGGGGCTCTCGGAAGTACTCACGCATTCGACGCCATGGTCGTCGTTTCTACAACCTTTCTCAAAAGAAATCGCAAAATGCTCAGACGTGACATTGTCATTCCCATAAAAATAGGAATCGAGGAAGCTCGGTATGTATCCCCGCTTTCGTGAGGATGACGCAACGAGGGGACCCGCACCCAATTCGTGATTAATTTCGAGAATTCCTATACCGCTTTCCTCCATGTCATTTCGAGCGAAGCGAGAAATCTTGACCCAAAGGCGAAGATTTCTCGTCGAAAAGCTCCTTCGAAATGACATGAATGTCGGGGCAACTCGCCCTCGTTCGAGGCTGGCGCCTTCGAAACGACAGCAGGGCCGCCGTCTCTGACTTTAATTGCTCCTGGCTCCCTCAAATGACAAGCCTTCAGCTCTATTCGTTGCCATGGCAGTTTTCAAGAATTCTCACGAAATGGGTGATGCCGAGCCCATTCCGACAGAAATTTTGAGAAGGGGTTTTTTCCCGTATGAAAATTGCTGCAAGTTCCCGCGTATGACGTCTCCCGCACGCGGCGCCGCAATCGGCGACCACATGCACGGCAGCGCTCAAATTCCAGGCGCTGCGCCAATCTCGTCGTGGAGCGCTCCCAACAACCTTCCGGCCCCCTCAGAATTCTTCATCCAGTCCGCCTTCAGAAAAAAAGGGGTTCAAATAGTTCACCACGTAATCTCTCACCGCGTCCTCGAGGGACAGAAAATCCGCTTGGAAACCGGCGCTTCGCAGTTTCGCCGTGTCCGCGCATGTATGGTACTGATACCGCTTTTCCAAGCCTTCCGGCATATCAATATATTCTATCGACGGCGGAGCCCCTATCGCCGCAAAGACTGCGTGCGCAAGATCGTTAAAAGTCCTGGGGTTACCCGTGCCCGCGTTGAAAATGCCATTAATGTCAGGTCGTTCCAGAAAATGCAGCGCGATTCTCACGGCATCCTTTACATAAATAAAATCCCTGCACTGCTCGCCGTCTCGATATTCAGAACGGTACGACTTGAAAAGTCGTATCGTTCCCCTCTGTCGCGCCTGGACATAGGCCCTTATGGCAACGCTTCTCATATCACCTTTATGGTACTCATTGGGACCAAACACATTGAAAAATTTCAGCCCCACAGCGTGTGTGAGAAAACCTGACCTCAAAGACCATATATCGAAAAGATGTTTGGAATAGCCGTACATATTGAGGGGCCGCAATAAAGGGAGCCTCTCTTCTGCGTCCGTATAGCCGAGGGCTCCGTCCCCGTACGTCGCCGCGCTGGATGCATAAATGAAACGAACTCCTTTCTTCGCGGCAAAACGCATGGCAAGGCTCGTGGAAAAACGGAAATTGTTGGCCATGAGGTAGTCGGCATCCTTCTCCATCGTGGAGCTGCATGCGCCCAGATGAAACACGGCCCACACCCCGTGATCGAAGATGCCCTGATCGAGTTTCTGCAGAAAATCATCCTTATGTTCATAGTCGGAGAACTGCAACCCTACTAGATTCTTCCATTTATTGCTCTTACCCAGCCGATCCACGATCAGGATGTCATACTCGCCTACCTCGTTGAGGGCTTTCACGATATTGCTCCCAATAAACCCCGCGCCGCCTGTCACTATGATCAAAGAAGTGCCCTCCATAGCTTTGTAGGCCCGTTGCAATCAATAAAAATCGGGCCTCCTGACGCCGATATAATATACTCAAATCGTTACGCTGCCAATCCTGGTATAAGAGCGTTGCTGCGTCAGCCCATTGACGCGAATTCTTTCACTGGCCATTTTTTCAAAACTAGACATCAACCGGATTGTTATGGTAGGAAATAACTACCATCATCCCCTTGACGAGGAGTTAAGTCTTTTGGAGGAAAGGAAAATGAAGAAAATCTTGTTGATCGTTGCAGTCGTTGTAGCTATTGGTGTGGCCGGTTCCATGTTTGCCAGTACGGCGTCCGCCCAATATTTTCGCATTCCAATGGCGCCCGTGATCGTTGGCGCCGGATGCTGCGTGCCCGTATGCGGTCCCGTGTACATCTGCCCGCCTCCTTGCAAGGCAGCAGCTCCTGCGAAGAGCAAAGCCGCGCCGAAGAAAGAGAAAAAAGAAAAAAAGTAATCTGGGGATTCTTACCAGCTTTTCAGAGGGGATTCCAGGCAGTCAGCCTCGACACATTCGGCAAGGGGATGATCTCTGTTCGTGATGTGCAAGCTTGTGTAGTCATACTTACGGGAAGGGGAGGCGGAACTGTGTGAATGACCGAAGAAATGGGAGAACAAGGTTTGACGCAGCGGCCCCCCGATGTCATGTCGGACGACCGCGTCTTCTTGGCCTGGCAGCGCAGCCACATGGCCAACGAAAGGACGTTCCTGGCATGGTCCCGCACAAGCATTTCCCTCTTGGCCTTTGGCTTCGTCATAGAGCGCTTCGACATCTTTCTCCAGCACCTCTTGCGCTTGGAAGGCCAAATCTGTGAGTCATCGCCTCATCCCGGCATGATCAAGCTAAGCTTCCTCTGTTTTGTGTTGGCGGGACTGACCGTTATCGTCTCCGGCCTCCGTTTCTTGAGGGTGCGGCGTCACATTAACAAAGGGGAAGCAGTCTTCTCCGTCATGCCCGACTTCCTCGTGATCGTCTCCGTCGTCGCCATTATTCTCATGGCGATTCTCTTGTCGGCGCCTCGGCTTTTGGAAGTAGGGCAGAGCCTTTTTTAGCAGCGAGTCCGCCATCGCTTTGGATGATTAACGCGCAATTGACTTATTTCTCCTGATCATATATAATTATGTTAATTCTTATCATTGCTGAGAGGTAAAGTGATGCCAAGATATCTAATTTTGGTGCTTTTTTGTGGTGTGCTTGCTGCAGCATTCTTGAGCAGCTCGTCCGTGGCTATTGCCAAAGACGGAAGTGATGGCTCGAACAATTTTAAACAACCCAACTTAAAACCTTACGAAAACCTGGCCAGCGTGTTGAAGGCATCTTACAAGACCAATTCCAATTCAAAATCAGGAACGGTCGCCAAAAAGTCCCCGACTTCATCAAAGAATACGTCGGTGAGAAAGAGCAGCTCGTCCACTAAGGGCAGCTACCACAAAAACAAGACGCACAAGTCTTCACACAGTGCGTCGAACTCCAAGAAGAAAAATCATCAGAAGTCAAAGACCACCAAGAAGCCCGCGTAACCCGATTGTCATACCCGAGACCCCTGAGTGAAGTTAGGTTCGTACCGTAGCGGCTGAAACCAGACATGCCAGCCGCTGCGGATTCTTTTTTGGAAGTGTCTGGTCGCTGAGAAAAATATTACTTGGCGCCCTTCGCTTTAAGGAGCTTGATGACGTCTTGATGGCCTCTGGTGGAGGCCAGACTCAGCGCGGTGTTGCCCTCTGCATCCTTGGCGTTCACGTCGGCGCCCGCGTCGAGAAGAATTTTCACCACTTCCTCGTGGCCTTCGAACGCCGCCACGATTAACGGCGTGGCTCCGTTTCTCGTCTCCCTCGCGTTGACCGAAGCCCCCTTGCCGATCAATAACTTCACGACATCGGGGCGCCCTTCGAACGCCGCCCCAAAAAGCGCGGAGACCCCGTCCCTATTCACGATATTTACATTCGCACCTTTTTCCAAAAGCAGTTTGACGAGATCTGTGTGGCCGGCAAATGACGCGCCGATAAGCGCAGTATCTCCATCCTCGTTCTGAGCATTAATGTCCGCTCCCTTGGCGATGAGCAGCCTCACCATGTCCAGGCCGCCTTCCACCGCCGCTTCCATAAGGGCAGTAAAACCTGACGAGTCCTTGGCGTTCACGTTCGCGCCCTTGCTCAGCAGTCCTTCTACCTTTTTGATGTCTCCGGATCGCACCGCATCTAAGAGATCATCGTCCAATGGGCCTCCAAACGCCGGTGGATTATAGAACGCGACGTTCAAAACCATCAACATTCCTACCAGACACTGAGTGAACCTC
Organism: uncultured Syntrophaceae bacterium; assembly: GCA_964427855.1. Taxonomy (GTDB): domain Bacteria; phylum Desulfobacterota; class Desulfomonilia; order Desulfomonilales; family Desulfomonilaceae; genus JAUPKT01. Next base: position 60,439 of record CAYRVH010000009.1, on the reverse strand, counting down.
ATGAATTGGTCCTCCGTGACAGGTCAACGATTCGGCCGCTTCGGTTTCCAGAAATGGCATACATCTTCTTACGCCTCCTTTCAACCCGGCAAGGGCCGTATAACCTTTCTCAAAAGAAACGCGAAACTGCTGTCATTCAGGTTGTCATTCTCATGAAAACCGGAATCCAGGACGCTCACCTTAAGTCCACACATTCGTGAGGATGAGACAGCGGCGACACGCTCCCATTTCATGGTTAAGTTCGGGAACTCCCATTGTCATCAGGGCCCTCCCATGAGGGGGGTTCAGGTATATAAAAGAAAGCGCCGCCTTGCTGCATCGAAGCGCCTCAAGTCATCTCGCCACTGGCTTTCCAGTTCAGTGACGGCGCAGCCGCTTTCCAGATGTACCCGCACCGAATCGTCTCCCATTATCACGTCGATAGGTAATTTGTCGAACACGTATTCGTACGGGGGACTCGCCCACGAGAAATCTGAGGAATGAGTCTTGATAATAGCCGAAATGATAGCCAGCGACGTCCGCACCGGCCTGAAGATGGAGCGGTCCACCACATGCAACTGAAAGCCCTTGCAGACGCAATCCTTCCATTTATTAAAGGTGGGGCAAAATTCGATGGCGCGCAGGCAGACCCCCGCAAGGGTTTTGGGGTTTATCGCGGATAGAACTCGCTCAGGGTCAACAAACGGCGCGCCCAGAAACTCAAACGGCTTTGTTGTCCCGCGTCCTTCTGATAAGTTGGTCCCCTCAAGGATCACCTGTCCTGGATAGACTACCGCAGCCTCAACGGTCGGCATATTTGGGGAAGGCAAAACCCACGGGAGCCCTGTGTCTTCAAACCACATCCAGCGTTTCCATCCCCGCATAGGGACCACGGTGAGCCTGCATCCTATCTCATGCACCTCGTTGTAGTAGCGCAGGAGTTCCCCAATGGTCATCCCATGGCGCATGGGAAGAGGGTAGGGGGCTACAAAGGACGAGAAATCTCCACGGGAAATGTTACCTTCCATGTCCAACCCATTGAGAGGATTGGGTCTATCGAGCACGATGACCTCTTTGTCCCACTCGGCGCACGCCTGCATGACATACACTGCGGTAGTGGCAAAGGTGTACACTCTCGTTCCCACATCCTGCAGATCCACCACGATGGCATCCAGCGGTTCAATGCTTGCGCGGCAAGGTCTCCTGTCTTCCGAATAAAGACTCACCACGGGTAGCCCTAGTTTGGGATGGATTGTATGCGGAGTCTCGCGCATGTTGTCTTGCTCGGTGCAATACACCCCGTGCTGAGGCCCAAATAACGTGCGTATTTGTCCAGGGAGGGCGTCAACGAGGAGCTCAGCCGCGCTCCGATAGTTCTTGTCTATGGAGGCCTGGTTATACAAAAGCCCCAGAAGGCCGCGAGATCGTAGAATCCGGGACTCTTCCAGTACGCTGTCTAATGCTGTGGTGACGGTCACGTACTACTCGAGATAATGAAAATGGCGGCGAGGCCGTGGTTTTGCCGATTCCGCCTCATTCATGACGGGGAAATAATCACGAATCTGGTTGCCTGAAATTCGTTCGACCCCGCTACACCGTGGCATTTTGAGCGACGAGAGAGGCCTCGCCTTGGAGACGAAAATTTCTTACTTGCTCTCTCTGAATGCGTTCGGCCTCGCTTCCTCCAACTCACGAGAAGCGCCCCCCACTGGGCGCGTACGAGGTTTTCAAAGGTGCTCGCGAACTCGACAATGCGGGGCTCATGGCCACACAACACATCCGGCCCCAATACATACCCGTACCAAGGCCACGAATGGACTGCCGCGGTCACACTTTCCCTTTCCTCGCCGCTCGTTTCACACGCAGTATCACTCCCAGCGACCGCTCCGACCTCTGCGCAATTCCACCGGCTCATTCCACCGGGCCACAATCATCGTCTTTTCGCCCCCGCCGCCTCTCACAATAGAGCTGGTAAGCCAAGAAAAAATGCTCAACAAGAGCGCGCCGAAAAATGCGGACCAGAATCCGGATACGTGGAGCCCAAAATCCAGGCTCGCCACAAGCCAGAAGAGCAGGGCATTGATGACCAAGAGGAAAAATCCCAACGTCACCAGCGTAAGCGGCAAGGTGAGAATGACTAGAGCAGGACGGACAAACGCATTGAGTATCCCCAGCACGCCTGCAGCCAAAAGGGCCGATGCAGTGCTATCCACCGTCACCCCCGGCACAATCTTCGCCACTAGGAGCACGGCGAGCGCCATCAGGATCCATCGTATGAGTACACCTGGCATGTCTTCTCCAATAGTCCTTCTGAGCCTCTTCTCAAGCTCAATCAGCCTCCCTGTGCTTCCTGATAAAGGGCTCCAAGAGATCGATTGGCACTGGGAAAATAGTCGTAGAATTCTTTTCCGCGGACACCTCCACGAGCGTCTGCAAGAATCTGAGCTGCAAGGCCGTCGGCTCCTTAGCAATGATCTGGGCTGCTTCAGCCAGCCTGGCTGCCGCTTGGTATTCCCCTTCCGCGTTGATCACCTTGGCTCGCCTCTCGCGCTCGGCCTCAGCCTGACGAGCTATGGCTCGTTGCATCTCGCTGGGGAGGTCGATGTGTTTGACTTCGACCATACTGACCTTCACGCCCCAAGGCTCCGTGTGGCGATCTAATATTTCTTGGATCTCGAGGTTGACCTTCTCCCGTTCGGCAAGGAGTTCGTCAAGTTCTGATTGACCGCACACGCTTCTCAACGTGGTCTGCGCCAACTGGGATGTCGCGTAAAGGTAGTTCTCGACTTCGATCACGGCTTTCGTGGGCTCCATAACCCGGAAGTAGATAACTGCGCTGACTTTAACCGATACGTTGTCCCTCGTGATCACGTCTTGCGATGGTACATCCATGGTCACAGTCCGCAGACTGACCCGCACCATGCGATCAATGACCGGTATGAGAATGATCAATCCAGGTCCTTTGTAATCAATCACTCGCCCCAACCGAAAAATAACGCCCCGTTCGTATTCGTTTAGGACCTTGATGGCCATAAACAAAAAAATGAGGACTAAGAATATAATGATTCCTAGAGCATACATGACGCGTCTCCTTTATGAGTTAGATGTCAGCCTGCGTGACTTTTATATGCAGTCCTTCAACAGCCGCCACACGGACCTTCGACCCTTTGGGAATCCTGATATCAGCTCGCGCATTCCAATATTCGCCGTGGATGGCCACCTTACCTTTGTTGTCTATATCAGTGAGCGCCACCCCTATCTCTCCGACAAGTCCTTGTGTGCCAGTGAGGGGTTTTCGCAGCCATGCCCTCACCACGAGTCCCAGGGCAAAGACGAAAAACGCCGAGACCGCCGCCACCGTTGGAATGATGACAGACCACGACACCCGCATTGCCTCGTCGCCTGATTCAAAAAGCATCACTGATCCTAGCGTCAGGCTGACAATCCCTCCCACAGAAAGCAGCCCGTACGAGGCTACCTTGAGTTCTGCAATAAAAAGGATTACCGCCAAGATTATCAACAAAATCCCTACATAATTCACCGGCAGGACCTGCAACGCGAAGAAAGAGAGCAGCAAGCAGATTCCGCCTACAACCCCTGGAAAGATCATTCCAGGGTTATAAAGCTCCATCATGATGCCTATGCCCCCAATCATCATGAGCATGTAGGCGATGTTGGGGTTCGCCACCACGTCAAGGATCTTGAATCGCAGCCCGGGAACGATGCGCTCTATGCGCGCATTTTTCGTGGAGACGACGTAGGTACGGCCTTCCTTTTCTATTTTTCTTCCGTTCAGTTTTTCCAAAAGATCTGGGACAGAATCGGCAATTATTTCAACCACGCCGAGGCCCAGGGCTTCTTTTGCTGTCACAGAGACACTTTCCCGAATAGCCTGTTCGATCCATTGGGCATTTCGGCCCTTGCGTACGGCGATTCCTCGTATGTACGCGGTCAGATCGTTGACAATCTTTTCAGACATAGCCGCGCCGATTTCCTGGCCGCCGCCAGCCACGGGATGGGCCGCCCCTATGTTCGTCCCCGGTGCCATGGCAGCTACATCGGCCGCGACGGTAATGAGCGCCCCGGCCGAAGACGCCGAAGACCCACTAGGCGCAACATAGACGACTACGGGAACCTTGGCATTGACCATCGCCTTTATAATGGTCTTCGTAGTCGTGACCACACCACCAGGGGTATCCATACGTATGATCACACACGCTGCGTTCTTTTCCTCCGCCTGCTCTATCCCTTTGATGATATAATCGGCCAGCGCGGGATTGACCGTGCCATCCACCGAGAGCAAAACGACCGTGGGACCAGCAGTTGTATTCTCGGCGGCGGCGCAATCAGGCATGTCGCCAGCCGGGGCGCTTATCAGCCCCAAGAGCAACCAACATAGCATCATCCTCAAAAAGGGTTTCATGGCGTGCTCTCCCGTGCGGAATCGCTCAATCCCACTAATGCCATCACTTGCTGCAAGTCAGCCCAGGCCTCTGCTCTATATCGTCTTTCCCGCTCCTGCCTCAAAAGAAAAGAAGGGTGATAGGTGGGGAGTACTTTGACGCCGTTTCTCTCGAAAAAAACGCCCCGAATCTTTGAAAGCGACTCCCTCTTGTTGAGTAACGTCCCCGCCGCTATCCTTCCCAGCGCGACGAGAACCCTAGGGTTTACGCACTGAATCTGTCGCTCCAGGAAAGGCAGGCACGCTGCTATCTCTTCCGCCTCGGGATCACGATTCCCAGGCGGCCTGCATTTCACCACATTCGCGATATATACCTGAGACCGCTCGAGGCCCATGGCATTGATCATCTTTGTAAGCAAGGCCCCAGCCCGGCCGACAAATGGCCGCCCCTGTCGATCTTCGTCAGCCCCCGGCCCTTCGCCCACGAACATGATGTCCGCATGCGGATCCCCTTCTCCGAATACGATGGTTTTCCTCGTGGTATGGAGACGACATCGCGTGCATTCCCCAAGCCATTGCCGCACAGACTCCAAATTGGATGCCACGGCTCGTGATTCGACCTTTCCGCCGGGGACATGGACTTTTTCAACGCCTAGACTTACCACGTATTCCAAGTAGTTCTTAACGTCCCGCAACCACTGATATTCTGGTGAATCAATGATCTCCCTCACAATGCTCAGCCTCGCTTGGCCTGGCGCAAAGCCTTGGCTCGGTCTAAAATAAGGTCGGCGACAGCCTCTTTCGTCATCATATCATAGTGCTCTACCTCACCTGATGGAAAGAGGAAGCTGACTATATTCGTGTCGCTGTCAAAGCCGGCGCCAGGCCGGCCAACATCGTTTACCACCATCATGTCAGCCTTTTTATTCATCAATTTCGCGTGCGCTTTTTCGATCACTTCAAGGGTTTCCGCGGCAAAGCCTATGACCACTTGATGCTCTTTCTTCGACAGTCCCAAAGTCTTGAGGATATCCTCATTCTTGGTCAAATGCAGTGTGGCGCCGAGTTCATCCTTGGGTATCTTGGAAAAGCTCGGCAGTGATGGACGAAAATCAGCGACTGCCGCAGCCTTGACGACAATGTCCACCGATGGAAAATAGGCCGTCACCTTGGCCAGCATTTCCTGGGCAGTCCTCACGGGAACAAGTTTCACCGCTGCGGGTGGGGGTACTTTAAGAGGACCTGCAACTAGAATGACGCTGGCCCCTCGGGCCGCCGCGCGCCTGGCTATTGCCACGCCCATCTTGCCGGATGACCTGTTAGTGATAAATCGGACGGGGTCCAGCGGTTCTTCAGTGGGACCGGCTGTGACCAGCACGGTAAGTCCCGTCAGATCTTTGGGGCTGATAATGTGGTTGATCGCCTCAAAAATAATTTCAGGTTCAGGCAGCCGGCCTTGCCCTGTCCAACCGCACGCCAAAAAGCCAGAGTCAGGATCAAGGATATGATACCCGAGACGCCGCAATGTGTTGATGTTGTTCTGCAATACAGGATTGTTATACATGTTCACGTTCATGGAGGGGCAAAGAAGTATTGGACGCTGGGCCGCCGCGAGAATGGTTGAGAGCAGGTCGTCTGCTATGCCGGCGACCACTTTCCCTATGATATTAGCTGTGGCCGGGGCCACTACCACGAGGTCGGCTTGGTCGGCAAGAGAGATGTGAGGTACGCATGGGGAATGATCATCCTCCCACATGCTTGTCCACACCCTATTGCCGCTTAAAATGGCAAGGGTCATCGGCGTCACAAAGCGCTTGGCAGCCCTCGTCATGACGACGTGAACATCCATCTCTGCCGTTTTTAATAGTCGTACCAGCAGTGGAATCTTGTAGGCCGCAATTCCGCCACTGACGCCGAGCAGGACCCGTTTGGTCAATGAGCACCCCGCTGCTGATGAGCCCTTGTAGTTCTCGAAAATAATAGCCAAGTGAGGCGCCGCTGCCCGCCTCATTTCATGCTCGCGCAAACGGACACCATTCTATATTTCCTCGATGCCGGATCGAGGCCGGCACGAGAAATCGTGTCCTGTGATGGCAGTCATCGTAGCCCTTTCCATGCATGACCTAAGGTTCGACAGTCATGATGTTCATCACATGGCTGTCCTCATTATGACTTAAGTTTCGAGAACGGGTATATATACCTCTCTTCTTATAGCAGCGGCGTCTAAAGGTGTCAACGCGCCCCCCGCAACAGACGCGCCCTTCCGAGCTGTCCAGTAGTGGCCGCGAGTGGCGCATAAGGGTCATGGCGCAGCGATGACCGTTCCCCTCAAAGCCCCTCAAAAAAACCTCATGTCGGCGAAGTAGCCCACCCCCGACCCTCACCACCCGCAACGAATTTATCAACAACTGTAAGTAACTCAAATCAAGCTCAGAATTGGGAATCGGTCACGGGACTAGACATATCAGTCGCTTACGTTTCACGTTGATTTTACTGAGGTTTCTCTGCTGATCTAACGTTGAGCAATAAGCAAAAAATCTTGTGATTTTTACATGGCAACAAACCTATCCACAAGGTTATGAGCAACTTGTCAACAGGTTCTGTGGACAACTGCCGTCGTGAAAGCATGTTGCCATGACAGTGTGGCAGCGACAATAGAGCGGATATGCCCCCAAAGACGGATGCGTTACTCACGCATGAGGTAAATTGGTACTTGAGAGTACTCGCTGACTGCGAAGATGCAGATTACACGCCGACCGAGGTCCTCAGACTTGACACAAATATCTGCTCACTCCGTTCGCGTGGCGTTCCAGGCCTCAAGGTCCTCGAGTATCTTCTTTCCTATGGCGTATTTATCATATTCCCCGGGATGCTTCTCGTGGTGGTCGTTGAAAAAAGCCTTGAGGAAATGGTCGTTCGCGACGCTGAGCAGCTTCTCTTCGCTGAGGACCATGATGTTCGGCGACTTGACGCTCTTTGCCCGTTGCTCCTGTTCGCCGCTCCCATGGCTTTCTGGAATAAGAAGGGCCTTGGTTCCGGTCAAGAGAATTTCGTTTACGATGTTATATCCCGCTCGACACACGACGAGTTCAGAATGAGCGACCAGATCGATCAAGTCGGGAGTGAACGTGAGGAATCGAACCTTTTCGCTCACGGGATGGCTCCTTATGCAGTCAACGGCCGACTGAGGCAGGTAAGGATCTAGCACCATGACAACCTGGCACTGAGAGCCGATCTCGCACGAGACAAACAGTTCAAGGAGTTTTCTAGAAAGCTCCACCACGCGATTATTTCTCCCCAGCGACACGAGCACGGTTTTCTTTGCCGGCAAACCAAATCTCTTGAATGTCTCGGAGCGGGGAGCAATCTCGTCGCGCACCTTGTTCGTAATTTTCCCCAAATAAGTGATCTTTTTTTCAAGCTCCGGATCGTTTCCGAGAAACTGCTTGTTGATGTCTATGACTTCCCGATCCTCCAGCACATACATGAAATCGTACAACGACCCAATGTTGATGGATTCGGAACGATGACGAGGGTTCTGATAAGGGATGCGGAGGAGAGGCACCCATTTCATGATCCCGCGGCACACATGGACCAATATGAAATCCATGGGCCCGCCTTTGCGCATCCACTTCTTCATGAGGAGCGGGATCAATTCGCTCATTTGCCCGGTCATATTGTGTTCGATAATGAGCACGTCAGGCTGGAAAAAGTCAAAAGTGCTCATTATCATATTTTGTCTGAAGTCGAAGATTTCCTCCACACCGAATCCCGAGAGGTAGCGCGATACCATTGGGTTGTCTTGTCTGTCGATATCGAGTTTGATGGAAGGGAGCTTGATGACTTCTATGCCTTCCCGGAAGAAAATTTGAGGGATCGAAGTCCCTGAGAGGACCAGGAAGTCTATGTCCGGCCTCCATCGCTTCATCCCCGTGATGAGGGCAAGGGTCCGGAATGCATGGCCCAGGCCAATGGAGTTGTGGGTATAAACCAGTATCCTCTTAATGCAATGTTCAATCATCTCACCGCCTAATGGGCTCTTGTGGCGCTCGTATTTCAAGGTTTGAATCAACCTGCGGCGATCCAAGCCGTGTGGTCGCCACGAAAGGGTACCCTAAATCGCGCATCCCAGCGCGTCGCACCCCGCCAAGTTGAGCGATTCCGCGAAATGACAGGCCGCCAAATGGCCGGGTGTTATTTCACGCAAGGGGGGCTCCGTCTCCGAACACAGGGCTTTCGCATACAGGCACCTCGGATGAAACGCGCATCCCCTTGGTGGGCTCACAGGGTCGGCAGGTTCCCCCCTGAGTATAATCTTTCTGACTCGCACGTCACGCCGAGTCGTCGGCACATTAGACATGAGCGCCTCGGTGTATGGGTGCCGCGGCCGGTCGAAGAGTGGCCCCGCCGGCGCATATTCGACGACCTTCCCAACGTACATGAGGACAATCCGCTGGCTGAAATGCCGTACGAGACCGAGGTCGTGGGAGATGAATAGATACGCCAATCCAAGCCTATCCTGAATCTCCATCGCAAGGTTGATGATCTGAGCCTGAACAGAGACATCCAGCGCTGACGTCGGCTCATCGGCGACCAGGAGCTTGGGATACAACGCCAGCGCCCTGGCAATACTAATGCGCTGCCGCTGACCCCCTGAAAACGCGTGGGGATATCTGCCCAGGTGACTCGCTTGCAACCCAACGAGATCCACCAGCTCGCGCACGCGAGCTTCCAATTCTCGACCTTTGACCACCTTATTCACTACCAGCGGTTCGGAAAGAATTTCTCTGACAGTCATGCGGGGATTCAGAGAGGCGAAAGGATCTTGAAAAACCATCTGAATATACCGTCGCAGTGGTCTCATTTCCTTTGGCTTTATGGCGCCGATGTCCACGCGAGACGCCTCGCCGTTTGGCTGAAACCATATATGGCCGCCCGTGGGGGTGTATCCTCCCATGATCATCCTTCCCACGGTGGTTTTCCCGCAGCCGGACTCTCCCACCAAACCAAGGGTTTCCCCAGGTCGTACCGCAAAGCTCACCCCATCCACTGCCTTCACGGAACCAACGGTCTTCTTCAACATCCCCCGACGAAGGGGAAAATGCTTTTTGAGGTCCTGCACTTCCAATAAGTAAGGTGAGCTGTTCACGTCGGGTGTGTCCTCAAGTCCTGATGCATATCCTCGGACATGCGACATAGTGGCGATCGGCGATCTGCGTCAATTCGTAGGGCTGGTCGCGGCATACTGAGTCGCCTCCACATTCATTGCACCGCCCAAAAAATGGACAGCCCGGTATTTCCACGAGCGGGTTCGGCAGCGTCCCCTCTATGGTGGCGAGGGGAGTTCTCACCGGCGTGTCGATGCCCGGCACAGACCGCAGCAGGGCTTTGGTATATGGATGCACGGGCTCCCTGAAGAGTACGTCCACCGGGGCCCACTCCATGACCCTCCCAAAATAGACCACCAGGACATCGTCGCTGATATCGGCTATGACCCCAAGGTTATGCGAAATGAAGAGGATGGACATGCCAAATTCTTCTTGGAGTTGCTTGAGGAGATCGAGGATTTGCGCCTGTATGGTGACGTCCAATGCGGTGGTAGGTTCGTCTGCGATGAGAATTCTGGGTCGGCAAATGAGGGCCATGGCAATCATGGCGCGCTGTCGCATTCCACCAGAAAGCTGATGGGGATAGACATCCACGAGATATTGGGGTCTGGGAATGCCGACCTTGGCCAATATCTCCACCGCGTGCTCCCGGGCCTCGGACGGCGATGCGTCTGAATGAAGACGCAGGGCCTCTATTATCTGACTGCCGATGGTGTGCAAGGGGCTGAACGAGTTCATCGGCTCCTGAAATATCATAGCCACGTCGCGACCACGAATTTCCCTCATGACGCGGCTGTGAGACGGAACCTTCACCAAATCAATACGCGGTGAATCACCGTGACCGTTTGCCTGAGCCAAGAGAATCTTGCCGTCCACAATCTTGCCAGGAGGGGGCACTATTCGAAGAATCGACTGACCTATGACGCTCTTGCCGCTTCCTGATTCCCCGACGATCCCAAGGCTTTTTCCCGTGTCCACAGCAAAACTTACCCCATCAACCGCGCGAACCGTCCCCTCATCAAGGAAGAAATGAACTTTTAGATTGTTGACTTCCAGCAAATGGCTCATGCAATACTACCTTGAGTAAGGATCCACTGCGTCTCTGAGTCCATCCCCAACAAAATTGAAGGCCAGCACCGTTGCGATGACAAAGGCCACAGGAATGAGAAGCCAGGGGTAAAGCGCAATCGTCGTCACGTTTTGCGCCTCCTTCAGCAGCACGCCCAGGCTTGTGATAGGCGGCCTCAAACCTATACCCAAAAAACTCAGCGCTGTTTCCGCAAGGATCATGCTTGGGATCGCCAATGTGACCGTCACGATGATGTGGCTCGTAAAAGACGGCAACAAATGACGGAATATGATGCGAAAATGCCCGGCGCCCGCAAAGCGAGCCGCCAGAACAAATTCCTCTTCCCGGAGGGCCATGAGCTTGCCGCGAACCATTCGGGCAAGGTCTGTCCATCCGATGAGTGAGATGATCAGAGTGATCACGAAATACACCTTCAGACTCGGCCAGTGAGGCGGCATGGCGGCTGACAGCCCCATCCAAAGGGGAATGCTCGGGAAGCAACGGATAATCTCTATGACCCGCTGGATGATCCCATCTGACAAGCCACCAAAATATCCTGAGATGCCCCCGAACAACAGGCCCAACCCAAGGCTCAACATCACCCCGAGCATCCCTATAGACAGCGAGATGCGGCTTCCGTACAAGCAGCGTGAAAACATATCGCGCCCCATACGATCAGTACCAAAGAGGAAAATTTTCCCTGGCTTGCGCACGCCAAAGAGATGGATGTTCGTCCTCCACAAACCCCAAAAATAATAAGCGTCGCCTCGCACAAAGAATTCGATAGGGTACGCTATGTCGGGGCATTCAACGTACCGGATAGCCTGAGTGTCCATGTCGATTTCCATGGCTGAGGCATAAATGAACGGCCAACGTAATCGTCCATCCTGGTCTATCAACCCTATCGTAGAAGGAGGCGCGTACACATGTTCGAAATGCCGGGTATCTTTATCATAAGGCGACAAGAACTCGCAGAACACGGCGGTGACGTACAGGCCAACGATGGCGATCAACCCCACCATGGCTAATAAATGCTTTTTGTACGCCCACCACACAAGCTGGCGAGTTGACGCATTTAGGTACTTCTCTTCGTTGTTGGTCCCCTTCTTCATACTCCCTCACGCGTCCCAAACCTGATACGCGGATCGACCCACGCCAAAAGAATGTCAGACAACAACGTCCCCACTACCGTTAACATGCTCAACAGCATGAGGAAACTTCCCGCCAAATGCATGTCCTGACTCAGTAACGCTCCCAGGAGAAGGGGCCCTGATGTGGGTAGATTGAGAACTATTGCGGTGATCGCAATGCCGGACACAAGTTCAGGGAGCGTCCAACCAATCGTACTCACGAGCGGATTGATTGCTACTCTTACAGGATATTTCAATATCAGTTTTGTCTCCGACAATCCTTTGGCGCGAGCCGTCACCACATACGGCTTTCGCAGCTCATCCAACAAGTTGCCGCGTATAATACGGATAAACTTCGCCGTGTGGCTTGTCCCGACAATGACCACCGGTATCCAGAGGTGTTTAAGCATGTCCAGAAACTTTGCCGCTGTCCATGGCGCGTCAGCGAATTCGGGCGAAAAAAGACCCCCAATGCTCATCCCCAAATACGCATAAGAAAACCACAGCAAGACCAGGGCGAACAGAAAATTGGGCGTGGCAAGTCCAATGAACCCGACGAACGTCAAGAGATAGTCCACCCACGAGTACTGACGAACCGCAGAATAGATGCCGATGGGTATAGCGATGACCCAGGTGAATATGATGGTACAAAAGGAGATAAGGATAGTGAGAGGCAGTCTTTCTCCCACCAGAGTCGCTACAGGTTTGTTCCACTCGAATGAATGCCCAAAGTCGCCGTGAAGGAAATTCCACGCCCACAACAGATACTGCTCGTACATGGGCCGATCCAGTCCAAACCTGTTTTTGAGTGAATTGAGTTCGGCTTCATCTACGGTTTCACCGCTGACGCTGAGCTGGGCGACATAGGTGGTGAGAAAATCCCCCGGCGGTAGCTGGATGATCGCAAAAGAGATCATGGAAATGGCTATGAGGGTTGGTATCATTATCAATAGCCGCCGAACCACATACGCCAACATGTCATGACCTCTTTGTCAGGCTGGGAACAAAAGTACTCAACGCGGATCAGCGCCCGGGTCTCTCGGCGCGTTACTTTCCAGATGCATAGCTGAACTGCTCAGGATGGATAGGCCCAGGATTGGGATACATCCAACTCTGAAAATCTCTCTTGGGAACGTTAATCATTTTTTTTGACACCACATAGTAGTCCGGTGGGTCATGCACGATCCCTATGACCCACAGGTTTTCTTCGTTCGCATCGATAATACGCCGAAAAAGTTCTTTCTGTTTTTCGGGGGAAACCATACGCAGTATGCGGTTGTATGTGTCCATGCACATTTGGATATCGGCGGGAGGCTCCTCGCCTTTTTTGCCGCTCGACTGATACCATTGCGCGAAAAGCGGCGCGTGGAGACTTTCTACGCTGTAAGGAAAATACCATCTGGGATCCAGCAGACATTCCAAGCCGCCGTCCCCTGACCAGAGGGCTACATCATGCTCGGCATTCTGCGTCCGCTGCCGGAACAATTCCATAGATTCTGACTTCACTTCTGTGTCGATGCCGACGGCCTTGAAATTTGCTGCAACTATCTCTGCCACATCCACCCACGACTGAATAGACACCATCACGTCCAGTGATAACCGGAGCTGCTGCCCATCCGGCCTCATTCTCTTGCCGCTGCTCCCAATCTTGAGGCCCATTTCGTCCAAGAGAGATGACGCAGCCCTAGGATCATACTGGATGTAGGCCTTTTCGTACGATTCACTATAGAAGTCAGACTCTTTCAAGGGCGCCGCCTGACGAGGAACTCCCTTGCCGCGATAGACGATCTTGTTAATCTCGTTGCGGTTGATCGCAAGAGACAAGGCCCTGCGAAATCGAGCATCGGAGAATATTTTGCGCATCTGCGGATCTTTATGGTTCAGGTTCGGAGCAAGGAGCACCCCGACTGACGCAGTCGATGTCTTGGGGACCAACACATAATTACCTTGAGCTGCGCTGGCTAAGAGAAGCACGGAATTCTGCATGCCTCCCAAACGCCTTCCTTGCATGTCTATTTCTCCCGCAATGGCCTTAAGAACAATCGTTTGCGATTCTGCTTGCAACTCGTGAACAATGGTATCGATGTACGGGAGCTGATTACCCTTGGTATCCACCTTCCAATAGTACGGATTCCGTTCCAACACAAAGCGTCTTGACGGCGCAGGAACCTTCGTGACCCACGCGCACAACGAAGGCATCTCCGGATTGACAAACATTGAACGCTGTACGTCTGACATGTCTTGGAACAGTTTCGCCCACGTGGACGCCTTTTTTTCGTCCATTAGTTTCTGGAGTTGTTCAGGGTCTGCGTATTTCTTGTGGAATTGTTTTAGATAATGTTTTGGTTTTGTGACGAAGTTCATGCCTTGAGGACAGGCAAGCTGCTGAAGAAACAAACTATAGGGCTGGTCAAACTCGAATCGGATTGTGTAGTCGTCTATCTTGATGACCTTGGGCGGAGTCTCCGTCGGCGACAGCCATTTAGGGATGGTGGGTGTCAAATCCTTATTCAGGACGATGTCTTCCATATAAAACATGACATCATCGGCCGTGAATGGATGGCCGTCGCTCCAACGAACCCCCGGAACCAGATAAAAGGTATATACCCTTCCCTCCGGGTCGCTTTCCCATTTGTACGCAAGATTTGGGACGATCTTGAATTCAGGGCTCCACCTTACCAAAGGGTCGTAGAGTATTCTCCTCGCGCCGACCAAATCGGACAGGCCGGTATAGGCCCGCCGCCACACGCCGCCATAGGCCCCGGGTCTGGTCACAGGAGTGATGACGACCGGCTGCTGCGGAATGCGCTGCTCAAGCGGGGGTAGCTTTCCCTCATTGACGAGTTTTTCCAATGTGGGAGACTGTTGAAACGCGCATGCCGTCTGATTCGGCGTGAGCATGCACATCAGCAATGAAAAGAGGATCGCAGCCACTGTATAAGAAACCCTGTTCAACATACTTTCTCCTTCCCTCTTGATCATCTCGTATCTAGAAAACATGCCCCAGGAGCTCTCGTTGCTGCATGGCGGGCTTGAAATCGCCACGGGCCCATTCCAGGGTGAGATGACCTAAAATGGGATGTCATCATCTGAAGGCGGCGGAGGAAAGCGATCTTCGCCCCGGCTTAATGGTGGAGTCGATTTACCTTGAGGGATCTGCGTTGGCTTTTTGGGAGCTTCTTGGCTTCTGTTCTGCTGAGCGCCTGAACTGCCCACCATGATGATATCGTTGGCAACAATTTCATAAGTGGTGCGCCTATTCCCGTCCTGGTCTTCCCATTCGCGACTCTGAATACGGCCTTCCAAAAAAATTTGCTTTCCTTTACTCAGGTATTCGCTGCAGATTTCTCCAAGCTTCCCCCATGCTACTATTCTGTGCCACTCTGTGCGTTCCTGCTCCGTACCATCCTGATCTTTCCACCTCTGGGAAGTTGCCAACGTGAATGTCGCAACCGCGCGACCGGATGACGTGTAACGCACTTCAGGGTCCCTCCCTATATGCCCCAGCAACATCACTTTGTTTAACGACCTTTGAGCCATGGGCGCCTCCGTATTGTCCCAAGAAAAAGCGATTGTCCAAAAAGAGTTGATATACCTGAGCCTGACGCGTTATCCTTGATGAAAACGCGCCGCCTTGTCAAGGCTAAATGCCGCGTCAAAAAAATGATCTTTCGAATCGTTATTCCGGATTTACATTGTGACACAAGATAGTACTATAAGACAAAGAATGGTTGATATGCTTCAGCGCCAAAGGGCGACGGTACGTGAGATATCGCAAGTCCTGCGAATCAGTGAAAAAGAAGTTTACGGGCACTTGGAGCACGTACAGCGCTCGTGCGGCAAGAACACAAAGTTGATCAGCGATCCTGCGCGCTGCCTCCGTTGCGGGTTCGTCTTTCGAAAAAGAGTCAGGCTGTCTCCACCTGGTAAATGTCCGGTCTGCCGGTCTGAAGCCATTACGATGCCGCTCTACGGACTGGAGCCGAGCGGCCGCGATGGCCGACGTTGTTGAAGACGCGGCCTCGCATGAGGTCTTGATAAAGGTCATTACGATGTGTAAGAGTCCCCTGCAAAACAAGCTCATCTCCATGCGTCTTTCATCAAGCGCTCAACCTGCGCGAAAAGGAATACAGTGAGTCATGATCAAAGATACTGCCAATGATACTGCCGCGCAATATTCTTGCGAGTTTCAAGAAGATTTGCTCCTGCCGTCCCAGGAAGAACGGCTGAAAAACGCTATTGCCGATATGGTGAAATCCTGCGAGGATGAGCGAACAGTGGACCATGTGGGCGCTGCACTAATCCCCTCCAAAGACGAAATCATCCGCATCCTCAACATACTTCAGGATGTCTTATTCCCCGGCTTTTTCGGGAAACAAGAGCTCACTCATTCCACCCTGGAATTCCATCTCGGCAACCAGATGGTCACGTTGTTCGAGCTCTTAGCGCAACAGATATCCCGCAGCATCCGTCACGAATGTCGAAGAACCGACAGTCTTTGCATGAAGTGCGTCCAAAAGGGTAGGGAGGAGTCCATTCTCTTTCTCGAGAAATTGCCCCTCTTGCGCCACAGGCTCGCGAAGGACGTTAAGGCCCATTACGACGGCGATCCCGCGTCGAAAAGCCTCGACGAGATCGTTTTTTCTTATCCCGGGCTCTATGCGATCTTTGTGTATCGCGTGGCCCATGAACTCTTCATCAGGGAAATTCCCCTGATGCCTCGCATCATGACGGAGCATGCGCATTCCCTCACGGGCATCGACATTCACCCGGGCGCTACCATCGGCTCGGATTTCTTTATCGATCATGGCACAGGCGTCGTGATCGGCGAAACAACGTGGATCGGCGATCGCGTACGTATTTACCAGGGTGTGACCCTTGGCGCCCTTTCTGTCCCACGAGAGTCGGAAGGCGGCAATTACTTGCGAGGACGAAAGCGCCATCCAACGATAGAGGACGATGTTACCATTTACGCGCAAGCAACCATATTGGGAGGCGAGACGGTGATCGGAGCGCGTTGCGTCATCGGGGGCAACGTCTGGTTGACGACTTCCGTCCCTCCCGATACCACCGTCTTGATAGAAACGCCTCGCCATGTGTTCAGAGGCGAGAATTATAACCAACCGAAACAATGAACGGAGACCGCTGCCATCCTTATCCTCAAAAGAAATGTTTGATTTCCTCACAAAATGTTTGGTAAATGTGAGAGACAATCAAGGGGTGGTACATGTCCAACAAACGGCGCGGTGAGGACGCGTGCGTCTGCTGTCTCGGCCGCGGGAAGGCGACGGTGAGCGCTGTATGATTTTTGTATTGCGCAAAGCGGGACATACTTTATAAAATCAGTAGGATATCAACCCTCTGATAAGCACGAGAAACGGAGAGAAAGCGTGGCACACATATATTACGAAAAAGACGTGGACAAGAAAGCCCTGAGTAGAAAGACCGTTGCCGTGATCGGATACGGCAGTCAAGGTCATGCTCATGCGCTCAACCTGAGGGATTCAGGAATCAAGGTTCTCGTGGGACTGAAAAAAGACAGCGCGCGCTGGGACAAAGTCGTCGACGACGGGCTCAAGGTCATGGAGGTGGAAGAAGCTGCAGCAAAGGCTGACGTGGTCATGATACTCGTACCCGACGAATTGCAAGCGCCTTTATACAAAACAAAAATAGAACCTCACTTGAAGAGAGGCGCGAGCCTCGCATTCGCACATGGCTTCAACGTTCATTTCGGCCAGATTGAGCCAGCCCCTGACCGCGACGTGTTTATGGTCGCGCCCAAAGGACCAGGGCATTTGGTTCGTCGCATGTACAAAGAAGGTTTCGGGGTCCCAGCCCTGCTGGCTATACATCAAGACGCGAGCGGCAACTGCCGCAAGGTAGGGCTTGCCTACGCCGCAGGGATAGGAGCAGCCAAGGCTGGCGTTATCGAAACGACCTTTGCCGAGGAAACAGAAACGGACTTGTTCGGCGAACAGGCAGTGCTATGCGGCGGCATGACCGCTCTGGTTCAGGCCGGCTTCGAAACGCTTGTCCAGGCCGGTTATCAGCCGGAGATAGCCTACTTCGAGTGCCTACACGAGCTAAAGCTTATTGTGGACCTGATGTACGAGGGCGGCATCGAAAGGATGCGTTACTCGATCAGTAATACCGCGGAATATGGCGACATGACACGCGGGCCCCGCATTATCGGCCCTGAGGTAAAAGCAAAAATGGCGGAGATATTGTCCGAAATCCAGTCCGGCGTCTTCGCAAGGGAATGGATTCTTGAAAACCTCGCAGGCCGTCCGGTGTTCAAGACGTGTGAACTTCGCACTTCACAACATCCTATTGAGAAGGTCGGAAAGCAACTCAGGTCCATGATGCCCTGGATTGCGCAATCCCTCGATGAAACATGACAATGTAAATTCAGCGAACATCTTTTTCTCGGACAGTCCGGTGAGGCACTGTTCGAAAGGACTGCCCAATGCCGGGCAGGATATGTCCGCAAAGGACATGTGAGCCAAATACCTTGCGTGACAAACGAAGCAATTCGGTACGGTTCATGCGTCTTAGCTGAGCGCCGTTAACTAGTTTTCTGTAATGTTTGTGAGAGATAACCATCGCATTTCCACGAGTGGCGGTTCGATGCGTGTGTCTGCAGTCGCTTGGAGCAGCGTGCGCCCGCGCAAGGACGTGAAGACCATGCGCGGCGGAAAGGCGCAAACTCCTCAAGGGTGGCGCGGAACGTGGTCTCGGAAAGGATTACGCTCTTATGATCAGAAGCCTGCGGATTAAGAATTTCAAAAATTTTCGAGATGTCGAATTTGATGTTCGTCCTTTGAATGTGTTTATCGGGCCGAACGGAACCGGCAAATCAAACTTGGGCAATCTGCTGCTGATGATGAGCTTCCTCGCCTCAGGCCCTTTCAGCAACGCGTTCGGCCCCGGGCCTTTTACGTCGCCAAACCCTCAGCCGTCGAGAAAAAAACGATTCCACGGCACACGAACAAGACCTTCACATTGAGATAACGCTCGAAGTCGATGGCATAAATTATAATTATACCCTGATTTTTAGCGAGATCAGACGAAACGAATATCTTATCAAGGAAGAAACTCTCAACGAAGTGCAAGGCGAAATACTGTTTACCATAGCAGATGTGAAGGCGCGAGAGTCCAAGATGGCGCAAATGAGGAAGGGCCATGCGTGGAACGACGCAGAAAAGAGAATACGCAATGTGGCCCAGTATCTTTCCAAGATCAAGAGGTATCGCTTCGTCCCCGACCTCATCAAAAAGCCGGCGAATTTGCAGGATTCGTATCTACTTGACCATACAGGAGAAAATCTCGCAGCGGTCCTTCATCATCTCGAAAAAAATCATCCCGATCATTTCCAGAGCATCGAACAGGAGATCTGCAACGCTGCTCCTAATATCAAACGGATTTTTACCCCGCAATTGGGTGAAGCGAACCAAGTGGGCATAGGCGTCGAAGAAAAAACCAAATCCGGATATTTTGTGGGCCCTCAATTGTCTGACGGCTTTCTCGTCTTTCTTGCTTTGTGCACCCTCTTCAACTTACCTGATCAACCGCGCATCTTCTTTGTAGAGGAGCCGGAGGCCTATCTGAACCCCAGCAGGTTGCGTGTTATTTACGACCTGATTCACAAATTCGCAGGGATAAATCCGACGAGACAGGTGCTCATGAGTTCCCATTCCCCCTATTTCATCGACTGGTCTGAGGATAGACCCGAAGAATTGACTCTCATGCAAGAAATGGATGGATGGGCGGAATTGAGGAACTTAAAAGATGTCAAAGATTTGCGCTATTTCCTCGAAGAAGACCCGTGGGGCCAGGAATGGGTGGCAAAATTCTTCAGGACAGATTACGCGGTGGAGGGGGGTGAACCGTCTGACGATTACGGAGATGAAAAGGATTCAGAAGAAAATGATTCTTTCACGTGATAGGGTTCGCGAGCATCGTGGGTGGCTTAATGATGCGAGGCGTATCGGCGAGACCTATTCGACGGTGTTCATGCGGGATGTGAGAAAACGATTTACTATCAAAACAATGACAAACACATCCAGAAATTGACAGCTTCCCTCGACAAAAAATCTAGCGAAATTCTTTTTATCATGTTACATAGGTTCTTGCCGTACTCTTACCATCGCATAAAGCAGATCACATTATAGACTCACCTGAAGGAGCAGAATGATGGAGACTATTCTTCAATTTTTGACGTATGCGGCGGGTTTGGTTTTCATTGTCGCCTTCGCGGCAAAGCTCTTGAAGTATGCGACTATGCCGATGCATGTCCGATGGGAACTGTATCCGATTCCGCATGAGGGAAAGGCTTGGGGAGGATCCTTCTACGAAGAGGTGGATCATTGGAAGAAAGAGCGTCATAAGAATCACATGGCGCAATATCGGTTCATGGTCCCTGAGATATTTTTCATTCGCGCCCTGTATGAGGACAATCGACCGATGTGGTACTGGTCGTTCCCCTTTCATTTCGGGCTCTACCTCTGCATTGGCGGTCTGGTGCTCTTGGGAGTGGGCGCAATCCTTCAGATCGCAGGGTTGCCTCCGGAATCGTCCGCGCTGGGAAGTTTCGTCCAGTCATTGACCATAGTCTTTGCAGTCGTCGGATACGTGCTTGGCGCAATAGGGGCCCTCGGGCTGCTTACCAAACGCGCCAGCGACAAGGAACTTTCCGAATTCTCGGCGCCCATAGACTATTTTAACCTCGCTTGGCTTGCGGCAATATTTGTAACCGGATTTCTGGTGTGGATGCAGGACCCCGGTTTTTCAATCGCTCGAGAGTATCTCGCAAGCCTCATCACCTTTTCCTCTATGAAAACACCCATGAGCGCGCTGCATGTGATCAATCTTTTGCTGTTTATCGGCTTCTGGGCATATTTCCCCTTCACGCACATGACGCACATGGTGTCAAAGTATTTCATGTGGGACAAGGTCAAGTGGGACGACGATCCGAATGTCGGCGATCCGGGAATGGACGCAAAGATCAAGAAGTACTTGGCGTACCCGGTATCCTGGTCAGCTCCTCACATTGGCGCCGAAGGTGGGCGGAAGACCTGGGCAGACGTAGCCACCGCGAACCCTTGGGCAGAAGAAGCCAAAGAAAACAAATA
This sequence comes from uncultured Syntrophaceae bacterium, assembly GCA_964427855.1. GTDB lineage: Bacteria > Desulfobacterota > Desulfomonilia > Desulfomonilales > Desulfomonilaceae > JAUPKT01. Next base: position 39,620 of record CAYRVH010000009.1, on the reverse strand, counting down.
ATGGGAGGATTTCGATATGAAGCCTGAAGAGATATCCAAGCCGGCTGAGCAGCTTGTGTACATCAAACCCGAGGACCTGGCCAAGCTGCCCCCCCCTTATGATACATACCAAGAAGAACCGCTTGCAGAGCTCACCCCTGCCCAAAAGGAAAAATGGGAGCACTCTCTGGATGGTGTATCCGCGGTCAATCTCCCCAAGCCTCAGTCGCCGGAAGAGGAAAAGAAGCTGGTAGAGGCGTTCCTCAGAGGATTTGAAAAATTGATGAGTCGAGAGGATAACTGGACCTTTCTACAGCCGTTAATGCTCTCCCTGGAATATTGTGCAAAATGTCAGACCTGCGCGGATGCGTGTCCCGTCTATGAAATGAGCGGGAAAAAAGACATCTACAGGCCAACGTTTCGCGCAGACGTTCTCCGGAAAATAGCCAAGAAATACCTCACCAAAGGCGGCAAACTTTTGGCCGGATTCCGAGGCCATGACATCGACTTAAATTGGGACACTGTGGCTCGGCTCGCTGAACTCGCATATCGGTGCACCCTTTGTCGCCGTTGCACCTCCGTTTGTCCAGTGGGAGTTGACAATGGACTCATTACCCACGAGTTGAGAAAACTCTTTAGCCAGGAGCTTGGCATCGCCGCAGCCGAAATCCACGAAAAGGGCTCCGTAAAGCACCTGAAATTCGGGTCAAGTACCGGTATGATCAAGGCGGCAGTCGAGGACATTATCGAATACCTCGAAGATGATATCGAGGAGAAGACAGGCAAGCGCATTAAGATTCCCGTGAACAAGAAGGGCGCAGACATACTCTTGATTCACAACGCGGGTGAATTCATGTCGTGGCCCGAGAATCCTATGGCCTTCGCGATTCTCTTTGATGCGGCCGGCATCAATTACACGATATCCACCGACCTTGTGGGATATGACGCAGTCAACTACGGCTTATGGTACGACGACGTACAATTTGCGCGGGTGGCTCTCAAACATCTTGAAGTGGCCAAAGAACTTGGAGTGCAAAAGATCGTCATCGGAGAATGCGGCCACGCGCACAAGGCCCTTTCAGTCATTGCCGACAGGCTCCTCCCTGGGCAGCAGATGATTCCACGGGAAAGCTCTTATACCCTCCTCTGGGACATCGTAAAAAGCGGTAAAATCAAATTCGACGCTTCAAAGAACGACTTTCCTGTCACCCTGCACGATCCGTGTAATGTGGTAAGACTGATGGGGATCGTAAAACCCCAGAGGGAAATCCTCAAAGCTATCACGCCGCCAGGGCGCTTCCGCGAAATGACCCCGCATGGCGTCGAGAACTACTGTTGCGGCGGAGGATCAGGATTTGCCATCATGGGATCTGGAAACTTTCCCGACTGGAAGAGAGCCGTCTCCGGTCGAAAGAAGCTCTCCCAGATTCTGGGCGCATTCCAAGGAGAAATGGACCCCTCCATTCGCAAAATGGTATGTGCGCCATGTTCCAACTGCAAAGGGCAGATCCGCGACTTGCTGGAGTATTATGAAGTCTTTGAAAAGACCGGAATTTGGTACACCGGCATGGTGGAACTCATGGTCAATGCCATGGTGGAACAGGAGAAGCCGTTTATCGAATGGCCGGATGACGAAGACGAAGACGATATGTAGAATGGCAGCAATCTGCGAGGAATGAAAATAGGCGGACTCTGTTGCGCGATCCCAGGCTGGCCTTGCAGCGACACAAAAAGCCAGCACACGCGGCAGCGAAACAGCGAAAGAAAAGAGAAGCGGCCCACAATCTGAAGCCGCTTTTCTTGCCAAAACGACGCCGATGTGCAGAAAAAACTGCCAAAAAAGGGGCAAGCCGGGTACAGATTCGCCATTGACGACACCTTAAACACATATACTGTGCCAGGGCTATCCGGGGGGGCGTAATGGCGCCGCGTCGAACCAGTCAGTGAGGAAGAGCTTTTGAGAGTGTGGTTTGTCCTGGCTGAGTTGGCGGCCCTCGGCGGCGTCAGTGTGCCTTCTGTGGGCGCCCCACAGTGGCGGCTCAGAATTGCATCGGAGGCCTATGCAGAGAATAAGTTTACAAAAATCAACCCGCATTCTCTGCCTACTGATTTCACATTCAACATTCCGGAAACTGTAGTTCTAGGAATTCAATTTTTCCCCACCGCTTGCCGTGCCGGTAAAGCTGCTCAGTGACGACCAAAACACAGGAAACCCACTGTTGATTGCCACAGGACCTTTCTTTTGCTAAGATACATCCACACACATTTAGCCCGACCAGGCAACCGAATTGCCGCCACCCAGCAATCGTCGTGTCGAAGAACACGCTCCGAAAGCCACGTTTCTTGCATGTCTGCCAAGCGAAAAATAGTTGTTTTTACCGATCTGGATGCCACACTTCTCGATCCTCATACATATTCTTGGGAACCTGCTCTGGAGGCGTTGGACAAATTGAAGAGACTTGGGGCTGGACTCGTTCTCGTATCGAGCAAAACTCTTGTGGAGATGAAGTCTATTGCTGAAGGACTTGGCTTTCATGATCCCATGATTGTTGAGAACGGGGGAGGTATAGTTTGGAAGCGCTCCTCGCCGATTGATCTCCGTGCGTGGGGGCCGGAAAACTTAGTTGAACATTGCGATGATGAAGACTCCTTGCTGTTGCCTTTGGGAACCAAACATGACGTTCTCCTGAAGTTTTTGGAGGAAATCTCAACAGATACGGGCGTGCCTGTTCGCAGTTTTTCGAGGATGACCATAGCGGAGGTCTGCTCTTTGACAGGCCTCGATGAATTTGAGGCAAGAAAAGCTCAGCAGCGGCTGTTTGACGAGCCGTTCTTGGTCCTGGGCAGTTCTTCGGGCGAAGATATTCGCAAACTTCAGAGTGCAGCCAAGGCCCGAGGTCTGGAGGTGGTACAAGGGGGGCGTTTCTGGCATCTCATGGGTCATCAAGGCAAAGGAGCAGCCGTATCCCTTTTAATGAAAGCTTACAAAAAATTCTTCGAAGAAATATTCACCGTAGGTCTGGGAGACTCTCCCAACGATCTCGAGTTCTTACGGTTAGTTGACCAAGCGATGATCCTGGGGGGGGCCAGGGAAATATCAGCATCCGAAGCTCCTCTGGGGGCCATGCGGGTAGCTGAGGTCGGGCCAGTTGGTTGGAATCGTGCTATGGGCACGCTACTCTCATCACTATTGGAGGCGTCAATATGAGCGATTTTCTACAAACAGGACCCATAACAACGCTTCATTTGCTAGGCGAACGCAACATCTTTCACGTAGAGAAAGAAATTGAAGAGGCCTCACGAACCAGACCGATTTCTCTGGTGCTTCCTTGTCTTGTCTCAGAAATGGACGGCTCCGCCCTTATGGTTATCATGAGCGCCTTGGAGTCGGTAAACTACCTCCGGGAGGTCGTGGTGACTTTGGGGCCTGCCTCGCCGGAAGAATTCGACAGGGCATGCGAATACTTTCGGCCACTCCTGAAAGAAGGACGAAAAGTTCGGATTATCTGGAACGATGGGGAACGAGTCCAATCGTTGTTCAAGGAAATCGAAGGAGTGGGACTCTCGGCGGGGCCGCACGGAAAGGGGAGAAGTGCATGGATGGCCTATGGATACATCGTCGCCGAGGGACAGTCTTACATCATAGCGCTTCACGATTGTGATATCGTGTCGTACACCAGGAATATTCTGAACCGACTGGTCTATCCCACCGTGATGCCCAACCTGGATTACCTATTCTGCAAGGGATACTATTGCAGAGTCAGTGACAGGATGCACGGTCGTGTCACCCGGCTCCTGGTGGCCCCGCTCATCCAGGCCCTCATCAAAATTCTTGGTAATCTGCCGGAGCTCAATTACTTCTGTTCATTTAGATACCCGCTTTCGGGAGAGTTTTCCATGGTTGCAGACCTGGCTCGAGTAAACCGCATCCCTGCCGATTGGGGACTGGAAGTCGGAGTGCTCTTCGAAGTGTTCAGGAACTGCTCCCTCAATAGGGTTTGCCAGGCGGAATTGTGTCTCAACTACGATCACAAGCATCAGGAACTCTCCCAGGATGACCCCAGGAGAGGCCTTAACAAGATGGCCATAGATGTGTGTGCAACCATATTCCGAGTACTTTGTTCGAGCGGGGTGGTTCTCTCGGATGGGTTCTTCAACACGTTGAAGGCAACATATCTGAGAGAGGCCCAAGATCTCATGGCGATGTATCACGCAGATGCTCTTATCAATGAACTCAATTACGACCGACACGAGGAAGCCACGGCCATCGACACCTTCGCCGAGGCAATCAGGGCGGCTGGGAATTCCATAAGAGAAGATCCTCTCGGCTTACCTCTCATTCCGAACTGGAACAGGGTTTTCTCCGCAATCCCTGATATTGCCGAAAAACTGGTTGCTGCGATAGACAATGACAACAGGGGCGCTTTCTCATGACGCAAACAAAATAGGAGTTGCGGGATGAAATACTACAGTGCTTTGCGGCCCTATGTCGTGAAACGTCTCGAGGAGCTTGAGAAGGCTGATATTGTTGTAGGGATTCCGGCTTTCAACAACGAGGGGACCATCGGGCATGTCATTAAAATGGTGTCCCATGGTCTGAACGAGCATTTTCACGGCCTCAGGACGGTGATCGTCGTCTCCGACGGCGGGTCAACCGACGATACCCGGGACGTTGCTAAGGAGTTTCAATTGAAACCTTGGCAAGAAAAAATTGTTGGCATTTACAGGGGTACCCCGGGAAAAGGTACGGCGCTGCGAATGATTTTTGAGGTTGCCCGTAACCTAAAAGCGCAGGCGTGTATGGTCGTTGACTCAGACCTACGGAGTATCACTCACCAGTGGGTCAGGAATCTCCTGGAACCGATCATTTTACACCATTTTGATCTTGCCACCCCCATCTACACAAGATTCAAGTACGACGGGACTATTACTAACAATATTGTATACAACCTCTGCCAGGCTGTTTTTGGCAAAAAAATCAGGCAGCCCATAGGAGGCGATTTCGCCTTCAGCCAAAATCTCGTCAATTTCTACCTTGAACAGGATGTATGGGAAACAGATGTTGCGAAGTTTGGAATAGACATATGGCTGACCGTTCAGGCGATCGTCCACGACTTTCAAATTTGTCAGACTCATCTGGGCCGGAAAATTCACGACGCAAAGGATCCTTCCCAGCATCTGGGCCCCATGTTTCGACAGGTGGTTTCAACTCTTTTCGGCTTAATGGAGGAAACCGAGTACCACTGGAGGAAAATAACGGGCGCAGAGATGGTGCCGGTATTCGGCGAGATGAGTCTCCAGGAGCCTGACCCCATCGAGGTCAATTTCCATAAACTAGTAGCGTCTTTCAAGTCCGGAATGAACCACTTTGGGATCCTCTGGAAGGAAATTTTTTGCGAAGACTGCTTTGAAGCCCTTAGGGCTGCCGCTGCCATGGATGAAAGCAGATTCAGGCTACCCACGGACACGTGGGTGCGTACCTTGTACGAACTCGCAGGGACCTACCACAACTGGCCTTCGAACAGACGAAGACTCATTGACCTGATGACGCCGCTCTATTATGGAAGAGTCGCATCGTTCATAAACGAATCGGCCGACATGTCGTCTATCGAAGCCGAGAACCTTGTAGAAGAACAAGCAACATTTTTTGTCGAGGCCAAGGACTATCTGGTAGCCATGTGGGATAACCCCAAACAATGTTCCCCCACATTTATCAAAGAGGCCGAGGAACTCTAGAAGCCAAGCGATGTCTTGGTGCTATGCCATCGTTTCAAGCAGTACCAGGATTCTCGTAGAGGCTCATGCAGCCACCAGCAAACGGGGTCAGTGGACACCACTTATTCTTGGCAAATATGAACAAAAGGTCTGAAGAGAATTACGGAGAACCGCCATCGATCCATAACGTATCCTTTTGCGCATTGGAGCAAGGTTTCTCTGTTGAATAATGATTGAAAAACAAGGCGTTCCGCGCGAACCTGTTTTTTGGAAAATATAACGAATGGAAAGGGGAAACTCCGAGCTGATAAGAGGGTATCCCATCCTTTCCGAATTGACGACACCTTAACCACACATACTGTGCCAGGGCCATCCGGGGGGCGTAATGGCTCCGCGTCGAACCAATCAGTGAGGAAGAGCTTTTGAGAGTGGTTTGTCCTGGCTGGGGGTGGCGGCCCGCGGCGGCGCCAGTGTGCCTTCTGTGGGTGCCCCACAGTGGGGGCTCAGAATTGCATCGGAGGCGTGTGCAGAGAATGAGTTTACAAAAATTAACCCCGCGCTCTGCCCACTGATTTCGCATTCAGGATTCCGGAATCCATAGCTGAAGGCATTCAATTTTTCCCCACCCCTTGCCATGTTGGTAAGGCTGCTCAATGATGGCCAAAACAATGGAAACCGGCCTTGGCCGCGTGTCGATGACAGTCTTGGTGAACATGACTCAATGAACCGGACAAATCATTTGCTACGAAACAGGACATTGCTCTTCGTCTCTCACACGCAACGACGTACGGCTAGCGCACCTACTTGGCGCGCATCCCATCTGGCTGCTCTCTGCCATGGGGTGCTTCCATAGCAGGTAGCCCACTAATGACTAAATTTGAACCTTCTTGTCTCCGAGTTTCTCGTCTTAAGAAAAATCCTCAATCACATGCTTTAAACCGCGCCAAATTTAGGACACAACGATAGTCCTGTTATTATTGCAAGGAGCCCCATGCGGCGAACCAATCTCAGCTCACGTCCATCGAGCTCAGAGACCGTTGCTGCCAACCCACGGTGTTCAACGGTGTTCACCAAAAACGCGCGTATAATTCGTCCTCTTTCTTTCACAATAAAGGATTTATGCAGGCTGTTCTTCATCGATAGGGACGCCGCACTGGGCAAGCAATTTTGCCCATCGTTCATTCACGCGATCTTGAATGTACGCCGTGAGCTTCTCGTCTAGGTGGCGGTACCGGCCTTGCCCTTTGAAATAGTCCGCCACTGGTTTGAGCTGCTTGGGTTTTCGGTTCAGCTTCCACACCCCATTCTCCACCTCATAAAGGGGGAAAATCCCAGTATCCACGGCCAGCTTGCCATATTCAATGGCTTTGTGAGGCGGTATGCGCCAGCCGGTTGGACAAACCGATAGAATATGGATGTACGCTGGGCCGTTGCACTTCTTTGCCTTCTGGACTTTTGTGATCAGGTCGTTATAAAAGCTCGGGCACGCGGTGGCGGCATAGGGGATCCCATGAGCGGCCGCAATTGCCGTCATATCTTTTTTCCATGTCATCTGTCCAGCTGGATGAACCCGACCAGCAGGAGACGTCGTAGTCGATGCGCCGAAGGGGGTTGAGGAAGACCGCTGGATGCCTGTGTTCATGTATGCTTCGTTGTCCACGCACACGTAAATCACCCGGTGCCCTCTCTCCAGCATTCCCGACAAGGCCTGCAGGCCGATGTCGCTTGTTCCTCCGTCGCCGCCCATGGCCAATACCGTGACGTCTTTGTCCGGGATGCGGCCCTTTCTCCTGAGGGCTTTCATGCCGGATTCTACGCCCGAGGCTACCGCGGCTGCGTTTTCGAAGGCCACATGTATCCAAGGAATGTTCCAAGAGGTGAGGGGGTACGGCGACGAGATAATCTCCATACAGCCCGTTGCCATTGCCATCACGATATCTGGGCCGATAGCTTTGAGAGTGTGGCGTACGGCCAATACCTCAGCGCATCCCTGACACGCGCGATGGCCTGAGTTGATGTACTCCTCGAGAGGAAAGTTCTTCAAAGGCCTTATGATCTTTTGTTTTGCTGCTTCCGCCATTGTTTTTCTCCCTGAAGTCTCGGGCGCTAGGAGCGCACGCCGTAAAGCCGGTAGTCCGTTATCTGGTCTTTCTGAGCGGTTTCGAGCATGGCCACAATGTCCTCTGCGGTGACATCTCTGCCTCCGAGACCCGCTACCATGCATCGGATATTGGGTCGCTTGGGCTCGTGATACATCAAGGCGCGCAATTCTGACGTGACCGGCATGTTCGCAGCGCCCGGGGCGACGCATCGGTCAATGACAAGTACCTCCTTGGCGCCCCCCAACGCCTGCGTAAGCGCCTGCACTGGAAGCGGCCGCCACAATCGAATCTTGAGGAGCCCCACCTTTTTCCCCGCGTCTCGGAGCATGTCCACCGCAAGTGAAGCGGTCTCACAGAGAGAGCCCATACCCACGATAAGCGTATCAGCGTCCTGTGTCCTGTATTCTTCGAGCGGGGAATATTGTCTTCCCGTGAGCACTGCCAGCTCTTCCCACGCCTTGGTGATCACGCCGAACGATCCACGCATAGCCTGCTCATGCGCCATCCGTTGCTCTGCAAAAATTTCGGGCATACCGAATGCGCCGAAGGTGACCACTTTGTCAGGGTGCAAGGTGTGAAGAGGCTTAAAGGGTGGAAGGTACTGCGTCACCATCTCTGGAGTCCAAAATTCTATGGGCTCGATGACGTGAGTGAGAGAGAAGCCGTCCACATTGATCATCACCGGCAGCGATACCGAAGGGTCTTCAGCCACGCGATACGCGTGAAAGATGGAATCATAAACCTCCTGGCCGTTTTCACAAAATACTTGAATCCAGCCGCAGTCGCGCACCATCATCGTATCCGAATGATCGTTCCAAATCGAAAGCGGTGCACTCAACGCCCTGTTGGCGAGAAACATCACCACCGGCAATCTCATGGATGAAGTAATGAAAACGATTTCCGACATGAGCGCGAGTCCTTGCGCCGCCGTTGCGGTGAACGTTCTGGCGCCGGCGGCTGCAGCGCCGCAGCACACGCTCATGGCGGAATGCTCGGATTCAACCGGCACGAATTCCGCGTCGAGTTTTCCTTCGGCGACGAGCTCAGAGAGGTGCTCAACGACGTGCGTTTGGGGCGTAATGGGATAGGCTGCGACCACGTCCACATCGCACAGTCCGACGGCCTCGGCCGCCGCAATCGATACTTCCATGCCAACTCTCTGTACCATTAGTTCCCCTCCTCTCCCATGGTGATCGCCGACGCCGGACATTCATACGCACATATCCCGCACCCTTTGCAGTAGTTATAGTTCCATGTGAACACATTATTTTCGTAATCAGGGGCGATGGCAGCGTCGGGACACATAATGTAGCAGCGCCAGCATCTAATGCACTTTTCGGTGTCGCAGACGGGTCTTTGGGAACGCCAGGTGCCCGTCGGGTAGCACGACGCATTCCCCGGTTCGATGATCGCGCCGCCCGGCTCTATTTCTTGCCATTTTATCTGATCCATTGGTTTGGCCACGGTGTCCTCCGTTATTTGATCAGAAAACCCCTTTGGGGTTTAGGTGTGCAAATTCTCTGTTAGGTATAGATTGCTGTTTCGTCCCACGCCCTTTTCATGGCATCGATATTTTTTGACGCGATCTTGCCAAATCTGCGTCGGAATGGTTCAAGGAGCGCGTCGATGTCCAACACCTCCGTAGCCTTGACCAGCGCTCCCACCATGGTGGTGTTGGTGATCGGGAGCCCAATGATCTCCCGCGCTATTGTACTCGCGTCCACTAACGCAAGCTTGCCCCGATAAGACAGCTGTTCCCTCACAGCTTTTGGACTGTACGACGTGTTGATGATGAGTACGCCCTCTGCTCGAATGCCCTCAGTGGGATTCGCAATCTCCAGGAGCGATGGGTCGAGGACAATGACGGCGTCAGGATTGTACACCTTGTAGCGCAAACGAACTTTGGCGTCATCCACCCGAGCGAAAGCCACCACCGGCGCCCCTCTCCGCTCTGGTCCAAAACTAGGAAATGCAAGAGCGTACTTCCCCTTGTCTATTGCCGCCTGGGCCACGAGCTCTGCCGATGTGACCGCTCCCTGTCCGCCTCTCCCGTGAAATCTCATTTCTATCATGACCACTGCTCTCCTCGATTGGGGCTAGTCAAAGCCATTTTCATCGTTGTCCCCATTCTCCATCCAATCTTCATTCATATCGGCCTCGAGCATCCTCATGCAGCCCATTATGTGAAACTTGGCTTCAGCAAGTTCCAGGATTTCCGAAGGCAACAACTCTCTTTTCTTGAGATACAAATCAATGCGGTCGTTAAGCAAAATCAGATGCCGCAGGTCGGTCTCATGAAAACTCTCTGTGCGCTGCTCTTTCTCCACAGATTTGCCAACGCTTTTCAGGAGCTTCAAATCCCATTCGTCCTTTTTCTTCCAACGCGCGACTGTGGCTGGATGAACCCCCAACTGCAAGGCGAGATCGCGATTAGTGATTCGCCCGCGATCTGTGAGGAACGCCTCTTCTGCTCGTTTCCGCTGCTCATTTTTTTTCATCTACAGACCCCAGCAATCTTGCCCCCTGTATTGTTGACAAAACCACATGGCGCAAATAATACCTTTATCAGATCAAGACCACAGGAACAAGACTCATGATCAATATTCTGGCGGCGCCTATGATATCCACCACCGTTGCAACAAACCCCATGAATCCAGACGATTGAGAAACACAAGGCAATGGCGATAGACGAACAAATTCTGAGCGCGCTGCCCACGAGCCCAGGCGTGTACGTGATGGAAGATGCCGACGGCTCGGTCCTCTACGTGGGCAAAGCGGGTAATATGAAAAATAGGGTCAAGAATTACTTTGTCCAGGGCGCTGATGAAAGACCATCAGTGAAATTCCTTGTGCAACGAGTCCATTTTATCCGAACGATACTCACCGAAACGGAAAAAGAGGCTTTAATCCTTGAAAACAATCTCATCAAAGAGCATCGTCCCCGTTACAATGTGAACCTGAGGGACGACAAGTCATTCTTTTCTCTCAGACTCGACCAATCCCATCGATTTCCTCGGTTGACGCTTGTCAGGACGCAGCGAATCAAAAAAGACGGCGCCCGCTATTTCGGTCCTTATACCTCAGCCAGAGATGCGAGAATAACCCTCAATTTGCTGCTCCGGCTCTTCCCTTTGCGCCGGTGCACCAATCGTCAGTTCTCTACCGCGACGCGTCCGTGTCTGAATTTTCAGATGAAAAAATGCCTGTCTCCGTGCACCGGGAAAGTAGGCCCCGAGGAATACCATCGCGCGGTGAGGAGCGCTATCCTGTTTCTTCAGGGGAATGCTGACGAACTCGTCCTTAAACTGAAGAAAGATATGGAGGACGCGTCTGCAAGCCTCCGTTTTGAAGAGGCCGCCCGCATCAGAGACCAACTCGTGGCGGTGGAGCGAACCATAGAAGCGCAGAATGTAGTTTTCTTCCATGATAAGGACCAGGACGTGATTGCGGTCATTGAGCCGGAATCTAGTCTCTACATCATGACGGTTCTCTCCTTTCGTCGGGGCAATCTTATCTCAGAAGAATCATTCGTCATTCGGAACCAAGCGTTGGAGCGCATGGAAATAATTAGCTCTGCCATTCGGCAGTACTACCACGACGCGTCGGTCATCCCCAGTGAGATCCTTCTCTCTGAACCCATAGACCAACAGGAGTTGATTGAATCGTGGCTCAGCAGTGTAAGGAGAGGGCGAGTATGCCTCAAAGTCTGTACCAGAGGTCAAGCCCTTCGGCTCATCGCGCTGGCACAGAAAAATGCCCATAATGCGTATCAGCGGGAGAAACAGCAACAATCGAGCGCTGAGGCTCTGCAGAATGTTGCGCGAAAATTTAATTTATCGGGTCCGCCGGAGGTTGTGGAAGCCTACGATATTTCCAACACCGCCGGCAGCAGGCCCGTTGGGGTGAAAGTCTCGTTTGCCAACGGGAAGCCTCGGAAATCTTCCTATCGCAAATATCGCATCACTGGATTCACGGATCAAAATGATCCTGCGATGATTCATCAGGTTGTCTTGAGGAGGTTGGCGCGTCAAGAAAAGGACCCGCTCCCCAATCTTATGTTGATCGATGGAGGCAAATCCCAGCTCAACGCCGCTCTACAGGCTTTGAAGACAATAAAAGACGGCGCGCACATATCTGTCGTCGCCATTGCCAAGGGGAGGAACGAGGGCGAATCAGACTGTTTTTACCTGCCGAATAGGAAAAACCCCGTGGCATGCAGCCCCCGCGACCCCGCGCTCCTTTTCCTGATGAAAGTGCGAGATGAAGCCCACCGCTTTGCCCACGCCTATCACTCAAAGTTGCGGGGGCAAGTGATGCATGCTTCGTGGTTAGACGAAGTCCCCGGCATTGGACCTAAAAAAAAGCAGGCGCTGCTCAAGGCGTTTGGCAGCGTGAGACGTCTCCTTGAGGCCTCGGATGAAGCCATCCTTGCGGTCAACGGCATCGGGAAAAAAGACCTCGAACACCTACGCGACTACTCACACACGTCTTCCGCAGACAGCGCCGGCGCATGCGGAACAGAAAAAGGGAACGGTACCGCTGCGCCCTCTCGCGTCAACTGCACGTAGTGAATGTATTCATCGCCGTTGTCAACGGAATCTATGAGAATGTCAGCGGTCTTTCCCTTACTCATGTTGGATGCTTCAAACTCCGCCACGAGCCATTGTCCGGTATTCTGCTTTTGCACCAAGCCCCCGCGCCTAAATCCTGTGTCAGTGTTGTACCACAGACTCCAGGCGTCCAAGCCAACATCGGCATACGCAACGCTTACCTTAGGGTTTGACCCGAAATCGAACTCAGGCGCTATGCGAAAGGCCATCACTCCCCTTTCTTGAGAGCGAACAGTCCTCCGGCATGGCAGACCCATGAAGTCATTCAAAGCACGCGTCTCACCCGTGGTGGATATCGTCTGGTCCCTCAAAGTGATCCGCACGGCGGACGAAAATTCTATTTGTTTCAAGCCGAATTCGTAATTCTTTTTCCCTGTTTCCAGGGACGCCTCGGGGTTTGTTTGCCTCAGCAGACTCCAGGCGGCCCCCGAGGTTTGTACATCTCTGCCCAAGAAATAACGAGCAAACAAGAAGAGATTGGCCAACGTCGGATTTGCGAGCACAGATGTGTGCACGGACAAAAACGAAGCGTGTTCGCTCAACGCGTTCATGCAAGAAAGCCTTGCATCAACCTTGTCGTTGGTCAACTCGAAGGACAGGGGCGCAACCTCCTTATAGAGCCTGAAGATGCCGATAGCTGAGTCCAGGTCAGGCTCCTCTTTCGATCCCCATAAATACGAATTGTCGGGAGAAAGGCCATTAAATTGGAGACCTATGCCGTGTGTCGCAGCATAGACCGCCACTTCACGCATGGGCTGAGTCCAGCGACCACCAGGCAGGTCTGCAGACATTAGCATGACGAGAAGCGGGGTCTTCTGAAAATGTCTCTTGTAGATGTTCAATATGGCTATGCATGTCTCGGTCCACAAAGACGGCGTCGCTTGGCGCCGGAGCCAATCTTCGCCCTCGAGGCACATTTCACCATATCTCCCTATGCCGATCTGCACTGCCTCTATATTAGGGTCGCCATCCAATGTCGGCCCGACTCGCCCGATGAACGCATCGAGCGCCTCCAAGTATTTCGGGTGCCAATAGAGAGGTACCCACCTCGGATCATGATCTGTGGTGTCGAGAACCTGGGGCACTCCGCTGCGATACACCCACGCAGGCGTAAGCTCAGCGGAAACGATTCGGATGATCAACTTCTTTCCAAGTTCGCGAGCGCGGGAACGTATCTCCTCCAGAGGTTTCAGATCTACAGCCCCCTGTTGCGGTTCGAGCGCATTCCAACCAATATACACAACCGCTCCATCGACAAACGACAGCGACAAAATAGGGTCAGCCGGCTGCCAGACGCCGTACTGGAACAAACCAGCGCCGCTGCACTCTGAGTCAGGATTCAACGTGAGCAACGCAAGCGCGAAATAAAAGAAAAGAAACGCGGGCGCCCACGTGCGGCCTCTGAGATGCCCATGCTGAACAGGCCTTGTCTTATGATTCATCATATTGTCTCGCTTCGCCTGCATTTACGTATCAATGGCCTTCCGCTCCTTTCGAGGAGGCCGAGGCCGCGACGAACGCTCAGCCCACCTCCCTCGAGAAGGGAATCCGCTGGTGCGCTCGAGGTTTTTGTTCAGAGGCGCGACACCTTCTTATACTGGTCTTCGCCCAGTACAGAGACCGCGAGCGCTTACACGTGAGGGGTCATTCGGGCATGCTGCGCTACGAGGGCTCGACCTATTCTTCATGAGCGGGAGTCTTTCGACTGAAGGGGAAAGCCTCACGCCGCAACACCTGCCAGAATCTCGTCGTAAATCCCCTCAATGAGTTTCTGGGCTTCCTGAACCCGAAAATGAGTGACGACTCTTTTTCGTGCGTTGCGGCCCAGCTTTTCCCGAAGGCCAGGGTCTTCAATCAACTGCATCTCTGCCTCGGCAAGGCCCTTCGCATCCATACGCCTTACCAGCAGACCTGAAATCCCGTCTTCGATAGCCTCTGGTATGCCTCCAACGGCGTAGGCTACAATCGCGCGTGAACATGCCATCCCCTCGAGTACGGTGTTTGGAAAAGAGTCCTGAATGATTGAAGGCGCCACGACGACATCGCAGGCAGACATGAGCGCGCTCACGTCTGTGCGAAAACCTGTAAAGATTGTATGTCGATCGAGCCCGGCCTCAGATACCAGTCGGCGCAACCTTGACAGGAAGACCTGTTCCTCTTTACTCCACGCCTCCCCCACCACGAGCCATCGTGTCTGAGGATATCTCGCATGGACAGCGATCGCGGCTTCCACAAAATGGTGGTGACCTTTGGTCGAGCTAATGCGGCCGAATATGCCGAATACTATATGGCCCTCCCCCAATCCAAAGGTTGCTCGAACCCTTGACGCCGCGTCCGCGTCCCATTTGAAGGATTCGGAATCGATCCCATCGTAAACAGTTGTCACATTTGATAAGCACGAAAATTGAAGTTGGCATGCATTTGAGACGGTAATGAGACGGGCGATGCCATGTGTTGCCAGGAGATCGTAAATGGCTCGCCAAAGCTTCGAAGAGAGTATATCTCGCACGTGCCACACCACAGGTATTCCAGTGATTTTGCCTGCCAGATATGTGGGCGCACGCGCAAGCAGACTGTTGGCATGGATAATATTGACAGACTCATTGCGAGCCAACGAGGCTATCTGGCGAGCAAGGGCAGCCACTTTGAGTGCGTGCCATTGGGCCAGTAATGGATTGGGAAACGAGATCCTTCCTATTCGAGATCGATTACGTTGGTAGTCCGTAAACCGCGACGGGAAAACGGCAACATCTTGACGCACCGCTTCCTGCGCCAAATCGCCCTCGGGGCATACGAGAAAAGGATGGTAACGAACTCGGTCAAGGTTGCTTATCATGCGCAACAGGCATTGTTCAGCGCCAGCGATCTTGGAGGCATGATTCACGTAAAGTATCCGACACGGGCGTCCTGGTTGCCGCGAATTTCTTTCTGCCATTTCTTAGGAACCTTTTCCCCGCATGGTGGATCGGCCTACCAATTGTTCCATGACCACCAGCAGACCTAATTCAAATCCAAGGATAGGATTCATAAAGTACTGCCACAATGTGGGCTGAAAAATGCCGGTGAAGGCGTAGGTGGGTATGGTGGCCAGAACTCCAAGGGCAACTCCCTTGTACAAAGGATCCCCAACGCTTCGCACCAGCGCAAGGGCTATCATAAAAGCTCGCAACAATATGAAAATCATGAGTATGGTACCGATAAGCCCCATTTTATACAAATAAAAGAGCCAACTACTGTGAATGTAGGTCACGTCATATTTATATTCCCACACCCATTTGGGGTCATTGGACCACTTTGCGCCAAACCAGTGGCCTGTGACGGGTCGCGCCAATATACCTGACCTCATGGCCTCGGCCTCAAAAAGGCGTCGTTCCAGGGATTGGTCAACTTCTGTCTTTTTCTTATAAATGCCTGAAAAACGTTCAGCAATGGGATCAAGAATTTTTTTCTGCCCGGCCTCTGTTTGGGCGAGCGAAAAGACGACGAGTGAAAGTAAGACCGCTCCCGCAAAGCCCGCCGCCACGAGCTTGAATTTTTTCGTCCCAGGAGCCAAAAAAATAATCGGAATCATCCCTACGAAAAAGGCTATGATTTGAGTCCTAGCCTGAATAAGGAGCAAGTTCACGGCGAGGAGCCCTGTCAAAGCCGAAAGATACATCTTGGTCCTGGAATCTTTTAGAAACAAGATCAACCCGATGGACAAGAAAAGAAGTGTATTGACCCAGTCTTGTGAGCCGAGAGTAAAGCGGGGAAGGAGGGATTGCCCAAGATCTACTGTACCCATGGTAAAATATTCGATGGTCTTTCGGCCTTGCACAAAAATAGAGAACCCAATCGCAAAGGTCACAAGATACGCGTATATGAATGACTTGAGCGCAAAGACAAACGACTCCTGATCTCGAATCAAGTACACAGTGAGGTAGAATATACATAAATAAAGCAGCGGTCGCGCTTCGATCATGCTCTTTTTCACCTCGTGTCCCGACAGGATCCCCATCATCAGGCAGACAGATGACCACGCAAGAAGCAGCAAAAGAGGCTTTCCCAGTTTATTTCGTGGATAGTAGGCGTCTCGTCCGATGCTCCATTTCAAAGCCGCTATGAAAACACATAGCGCGTAGAGGAGGTCCGTCGCGCTGATAGTCCCTCCAGTGACCGGCAGAGTAAATCCAATCCGCTGTCCCCTGTCTATGACAAAAACGATATTGACCACCCACAAAATAGCCATGAGGCCGTAAATGGGTCGCATCACTAAAAAAGATGCCACAAAGAATGCTGCGACAGCTCCTAGGCCCATGAGCGACTGAAAGGCAATCAAGCATCCTGCTGCGACAGAGAGCAACAGGGCAACCGCGCTCAAACGCTCTCTTACAAAAGAGGATTCCAAGACGTCCTGAAGTTGTGTTCCTGTCGCCATCTCGTTTCCGCTCTGCTCCCTCGACATAATCAATCTCGACGCTTAGTTCTGTCTAAGCTTCCCGGCGCCATGAACATTTTCAAGGAACCTAGGGCCCGCGACCACATCCATCTTGCTGCTATGCGTCCGACTTTCGAAGGAGGACTCGATCTGTTGTTCGGGACGCTTTCCCCAACTTCACGCCCTTGGCGATGAAACCACACGCGCGGCGGTCATGGAATTCGAATGCTTTTACACATTCCAATCTCTCTGTGCAGACTTCGCGTGTGTGCAACATCGATTCATCTCCTCATGAGGCGTCACGGTCTTTATTGCCCAGTGACAACACCCGCTTGAGCGACTTCAAAGGCGTTTTCTCAAGGAGATCACCGATTATCCTTTTGTCTTGGTCCGTCAGGAGCGGCGACCATAAAAGCGCGAGTCCAAAGATTAGGCCATACATTAAGGCAGCGGCGATCAAGATGAAAAAGGCAGTCCCGAACCCGGCCGTTTCAGCTGCGAATGGCCACAATAGCGTGCGGACAGGCAGAAAGCATACGATACTCAGTCCAAATACCTTGGCGCAATAATACCATGGGAACCGCGCCCCAAAGAGCCGGCTGCAAATCCTTACCCCTTGCACCTCTCCGTAGAGCCGCGAAGAGGCATTGGATAAGGCCGCGCCTATTATCCCGAGCAATGGTATAAGCGCTATATCCAGGACGATGTTTAGGAGCGCAGAGATCACTCCAAGCCGCGCGTTGATTTCGGGTTTGCCGGTGCTGAGAAACATGACGCTTGCAGGCATCAAGGCCCAAGCCAAGACCAGCACAGTTAGTATGCGGGATGGCGTCACTGCGTCAAAATAGTCCAGGCCAAACAGAAACCGGACCATATAAGGGGTCATCACGAATGAATACACGCTGGCCGGCGCAGCAATCACGATAAGCAGCCTGTACGCCTTTCCCAATATCAAGCCCTCTTGTCCTCTCTCTCTCTGCTCCAGAGACGACGACAGAATTGGGAACAACGCCGATTCGAGACCGCTGAACAGGTTTAACAGAGAATGCACCAGGACAATGCCTGCCGCATATACAGCAACATATTTCACGGGGAGATAATACCCGAGGAGAAGAGTATCCGCGGAGTAGTACACGGTGCTCGACAACGTGCTCATAAAAACGGGGACTCCAAAGACGGTAAGTTCCTTCAAGTCGTTTACATATGGGCCTGGGGCCCTGTTTATTGGGCCGCGGCGGCGCGTGAAAGCCTCTATGATCCACAACGCAGGGACCGCCCCGACCAATAGCGCCCCTGATATGCCCCATACAATACCGTTGAGTCCCCAACCTAAATAAACGAGGAGCGGCGCGAGCATAAGGCGTAAAATGTTTGTCAAAGATTCCGTGACAGAAAACGCCCTGAAGAACTCGCAACTGCGGAGACCTGCTCCCGCTACCGTGGAAATGCTCGAGAGAAATATATAAATCAAGAACCATCGAAAGAAAGGCACGGCCGCGGGGATCTGATCTGTGGGGATTTGAAATACATGCTCCAGGAGATACGGTATAGTAAAAAACCCCACTACAAAAAGACATGCAGACAGGGCCGCCACAGACCACAAACCGGTGACCACGCCTGAGCGAACTCCTGCGATATCGCGCCGGGCAAACCGCACGGCCGTGATTCTCGTGACAGCAGCGGCTCCGTTTCCGCCCACGAAGAAGGTGGCAAACATAATCGCGAATGATGAAAGCTCCATGGCGAGCTTGTACAAGCCAAACTCGTCAACGGTTACCATGCGGACAAGAATCATTTGAAGCAGGGTGCCAGAGATCAGCTTAGAGGCCGTGGCCACCGTGGTGAACATGGCCCCCGAGGCAATCTGCGATGCGAGGGACGGCCGAATTTCAGGGATTGCCTTCATGTATGATCTTTCTCGCGACGAGCCTTTCCGGGCCTGCAGCATTATGACACAACGGTTTTGTGGAAAAGAACAGAAAACTGCACAACATTCTGTTGTCAACGATGTGCGTTAACACTTTGTAAAAAGACCTGACACCCTTGTATCAATTCTCTTGCTCATCTCTTTCGTGGTGTGACGGGAAGTGCAGGCTTTGACAAGGCAAAAGGGCTTGTCTTCACCGCGAATGACATTGGCGCAAAAATTGCTTCCAACCATACAGAGAATCTCCTTCCGAGATACATTTCCTCTTTTCCAAATTATTCCCCCCGATGCGCTCTCCGCTCCGGGCGCATCGTCCATTGTAGGGGCGCAATTCCCGCGCCCCTACTACGCATTTTGGCCCCATGTAAGAAAGGTTTTGCAGCGAATCTCGTAGTCATCCGTGGATAACATAGGATGGCCGTCGAGGTCATTTCATCGGAAGACGTTATCCAAGAAACATAGGCGCCGCAAAGGGGCCTGCCCGACGAGGCAGAAATAAGCCTCGATCTCTGGTAGCCAGGCGTAATGGTAGCGATGAATGGATCGCCGGCATGCTATTCCCAATTTCCGTCTCCATATGATGATCCTTTTACTAAGGCATGACCTACACCATATTGCAACAGCCCTTCGATGGTGGCATGCTGACGCGATATTGGGACGACCGACTCGTATATGTCTCTGTATCACCACGATACTTAGACATGGGGCTTTAGCTTGATAGATGAAAAAACCAAGAGATCCGTGTTGCTTGTGGCGACTCTTAGCGGTCTTGTCACTCCGTTTACGGCGTCATCAGTCAATGTAGCACTGGCCCAAATTCAGAACGAGTTCCACATCGACGCCATAATGCTGGCATGGGTTCAGACGTCTTATCTATTAGCGACCCCCATGTTCCTCTTGGAATTGGCTGGCGAGGGCCCTCACAGAGTCCTCGACCGAATCGTCAGTGCAAAACACTTACCTCATGCGTGCAGCTTGGAAGGGAGCTTCTCAAAAAGCTGGCCCGACGACGGCAGCGACCCCATGGAGTCCACCAGGAGTAGCAACGAGGCCGTCATGAACGCCGAAAAATCCACCGTCATCACAGAGGTTTCTTATCGTGTAGACCCTAAGCCTTGGAGACTTAAATGAACGCTAAGCATGATAACGCGTGCCTGCCCGTCGATATATCCGACAGGGATATTTACGAGGCTATGAAGGAAATCCCCGGCTACCTGGACATTACTCCTGGCGATTTTAAGGAAGTGTACTTAAAGGCGTTTAATCATGCGGTGAGAAGACTTACTCGCGCAATTCCAGTCTCAACAATCATGACAAAAGACGTGGCGCGTGCTGCTCCCGATACTCTCATCGGGGAGGTGGCAGACCTGATGGCCCGAAGAAAGATTTCCGGGCTGCCCGTCGTGGATGAAGATGATAAGGTCGTGGGCGTTATCTCGAATCGAGATTTTTTAGCAGCGCTTGGCGGGGACAAGTCAGGGACATTTATGCAGATCATTTCTGATTGTTTGAAAGGGATTGGATGCCTGGCCGTTGAAGCGCGAAATCGGCGCGCCGAAGAGCTCATGACAAGTCCGCCCGTCACTGCGCCGCCGGAAACTCCGGTCATGGAGGCGGCGCATATCATGGCTGTGCGCGGTATCAATCGAATTCCCATCGTTGACGAGAATGGACGACTTTTGGGAATCGTGTCACGCGCGGACATTGTCCAAGCGAGGGGTATTGGGTGATTGACATGGATTACTTTTCCAAAATGAGAGGCGCCACCAAAAGCCCTCCTCGGGTGTCTGGATGGGAAATTTTCCTTTCTTGGCTCGGTTCTTTTCTCGGCATAGGACTTATTGCCCTTATTGATCTCGAGGTAAATCGGGGCGCTGATATGGTACTCATCATCGGCCCCTTTGGAGCTTCAGCGGTGCTCCTTTATGGAGCCACGAAGAGTCCAATGGCCCAGCCTCGAAACGTGCTTGGGCATGTTCTATCGGCTATAATCGGGGTCGCGGCGTTCAGAATATGCCAAGGAGAGGTCTGGTTGGCTGCGCCGCTCGCAGTTTCCACAGCCATAGCCGCGATGCACGCAACCAAGACACTTCATCCGCCGGGTGGAGCTACTGCCCTCATTGCAGTCATTGGGGGTGAAAAGATCAACTCCCTTGGCTTCTCGTTCGCTATTCTCCCCGTCGGAGCCGCGGCGGTCGTGCTGCTCCTCGTCGCCTTGCTTTTTAATAATCTCTCCCGCACGAGGCGTTATCCGGAATATTGGTTTTGAAACGGAAGGAAATCCCACGCTCTT
>CAYRVH010000009.1:10397-18567 GCA_964427855.1 uncultured Syntrophaceae bacterium | reverse complement strand
AATCCCTGACTTGCTGCTATCGCCTCAACAGCAGGATGACTCGCTCGATAAATTTGAGAAGTTGGAGGAAGGAGGGAGTGGCGAGGGAGTGCATGAACAATTCGATCGACTTCTCGAAAGACGCGCCAACCTATATATTTGAGAACCGAGACAGATGAGAACCATTGACGATAAGATGCAGGACCGCATGTTGCAACGTGAACTTGGCGAGATCAATAGGTTACACTCATATCTGTCAATTCGCCTGCGCCGGTCCTTGCAACCGGTTCCGGTAGGAAGTTAAAAACGCATGACTGAGACCAATTCAAAGGCTTTTGCGTCTCCGCAGAATGGGTCATCTTCGGTTCAGAATTTTCTCTCGACTTTTAGAGGCCTCTGCGCGGTGGGATTCTTGGCGAGAGCGTCCTATAGTTTGGCCAGAACCCCAGTACTGGCGCTGTTCGCGGCGTTTCTGGGGGCAGGGCCTGAAGCGGTCGGTCTTGCAGTGTCTATATCCACTGTGACCGGTATCTTTTTCAAGATGCCTGCCGGCGTGTTATCTGATGTCATCGGGAGAACCCGGATGCTCTCCCTGGGGCTGGCAGTATTTGCGTTTGTGCCTTTGTCGTACCTATTTGTGACTTCTTACGAGGCATTGGTGCTGGTAAGATTTTTTCATGGATTTGCAACCGCTGTTTATGGGCCTGTGGTCATGGCAGTGGTAGTGAGCGATGCAGGCAACAAACGAGGGGAGATGCTGTCTTGGTTTTCGTCCGTTACGGTGTTGGGAAACCTGATCGGCGCCCCCCTTGGGGGGTTCCTATTGACTTGGCTGTCAGGAAGTCAGGAACCTTCTATTCGAGATTTCCATATTATTTATGGAGTGGTAGCCGCAATGGGCATCGGCGCCTTTATCCTGGGATTGCGAGTCATGCGGGGGCGATGTGATCAGCCTCCGTATGAACATGAGCACATAATGACTGCCGTTCTTGCAAAATTCACCACCGGCGTAAAGGAGATCCTCCTGGACCGCCGCGTCCTCCTGACGAGCAATATGGAGGGCGTCCAGAATTTGTCAGTAGGAGCCTTGGAGGCTTTTCTCCCGATTTATTCGGTGACGGTGTGCGGATTCAGCGCCTTCCAAGCCGGACTCCTCTGGGGAATCCAGATGGCCGCGACCTTATTAACTAAACCGCTCATGGGGAGAATATCCGATCAACGCGGACGCCGAAGTCTGCTTTTTTGGGGGATGTTTGTGTGTGCGATCCCCTTTGCTCTGATCCCCTGGTGCAGCGCCTTCAGCGCTTTGCTCTTATTGGCAGCAATCTTTGGCTTGGGAGAGGCGGTGGTGACATCTTCAGCCGCCGCACTTGTAGCCGATTTCTGCAATGAGGATCAATTGGGATCGGCCATGGGAACTTTCGGGACTATCTTTGACGTTGGCCATGCGTCCGGCCCCCTCCTGGCAGGCTTGTTAATCGGTATCTTTGGTTCCAGCTCTGACTATCGCATCCCCTTTGCGTTACTGGCGATCCTTCTTGTCGTCTCAGCCATACTCTTCCGAATAGGTGTTCATTCCAAACCTCAATGCGAACATCACGCCGCCTGAAATATCGAGAATGGGTATGAGCCTCTCCTCATCGATGTCTCTAGGTCAATTCTCTTGCATGAAGCGTGCGCTGGCGCTTCGCTCTCAAATGCGCCTGTTATTTCTTTTCCAGCATCCTCTCGAGGTCTTTTCGCACCCGAGTGACAAACGTTCCGGAAACTTGATACAACGTATCCTGCTCGTCGCTGGGTGTCACCATGGCCGAGACTGTATCTGGCATCTTCTCTTCGGACGCCTCCTTAGCGCCTTGATCTCGAGTAACCGACGACGGAATGGTCTTCGAGTCCGTCGGCGCAGCGGTAGTCTCCGGTTTTCTGGCGCTGTCCTCTGTGGGCGTATCTAATTGGGCCTCTGATTGTGAAGGTTGGGAGGTCCATCCTACTTTAAGCACGACTGGCTCTTTTTGCCCTTTGAGGGCAAGCGACGCCACCAACTTAGGTTGGGCAATCTCGGCCGGGACGGCGTCGGATTTGCTCATGGATTTCCATTCCAGGTCCCTGAGCTCCCAAAGAATGGACGTAATATTCCATGAATCCAATGAGGTGATCCCCTTGGGCTCCTCTAGACTCCACTGATTGTTTTCCGTGCGAACCGCAACCCATTTTTTCCCGTCGAGTTCCATCTCAAATTTTTCCACGTCGTTGGGGGTAAAAGACATGAGAGACTTGTCCCTCAGCACATTCAGATCTGACTGGACAAGGGCTTTGAGGCTTTTCAAATCGACCACATAGACGGCGTCTTTGCCCTTCACCGATGCGTACACGTCTGAATCAAAGGGATGCTGCGCAGCTTCGCTTTTCACCGGAGAGCCCACGTAAAGGACCTGCTCAAGCTTCGGTCCTGAAAGGGTGATCGCGATTTTAGGTGCAGCCAGACCGAACTTCTCGTCTGACAGATTTGGGCTGTCAATGATATCCTTCGCCCTGAGGTTGGCAAGTGTGTTTAAGTCCCGGTTCATAAGATTGGCCTTGAGTTTCATTGATGCGGGCTTGGTCAAGACCCATTTCTCTGGGGCCTCCCGCTTGATTTCCACCTCGTTGTCATTAGTCCGGATTGCCACGCGATCCACATCTGCTGGCGAGATGGCCAGCACATCTTTGTCGCGCAAGTCGAAGACGCTTTTATTCAAGGCGTTTTTTACGGTGTCAGCCACGAGAAACAACCTTGGATCGTCATCTTTCTTCATGTAATAAGACGACTTAGAGGGGTTTTTGTCTCCCAAAAAGATCTGATTTTGGACGTCTTTCGCCCCAACAGTCGCCTCGAAAGAGGGCTTCTGAAGTCCGTATTCCTCCCAGTTCACGTCTTTTTCTTTTAGTATCCTCTCGGGTTTGAGGGACGTGATGGTCGAGACCACTCCTTGCACCGCAGACCTATCTGCAGCGGTCTTCACGGGCTCCATGAGCATCCATTTCCCTTCAATCTTCTTGAAATGGATTACTGTCCCGTCATCTTTCCTTATTTTGACATCATCGACGCTTTCGTTGTCGATACAGATCAGTCGAGACGCTTTTTCTTCTTCAGCCTTTTTTTGGCCTTTGTGTTTGATTTCATAAAAGTAAAGCCATGATCCGAGGGCGCAAAGTATGATGAGGTAGACTACCGTTTTTCGCCAACTCATTCAAAAGACCTCCGTTGCTAAACGTACACACATGTAGAGAGTGAAGCCGTACCTGATTGACGCATGTGATCAAGCTGCTTTTGCTGGGCGTCTGCGATACACATAGACGACGATCCCGGCTCCCACCCAGATCAAAGGCAGGAGCACGACTGGAATGACGAAAAACACGCTTGCTTGCCGGGCGGTCAGCACAAACGGCTGAGCCTTGAGCGACTTTGGCCGAATAGAAATAAGATTTTCGTCCTCCGCGAGCCAGGAGAGCGTGTTCATGAAAAGGTCCCCATTGCCTTGAAGTTTGTAGTACTTATTGGCCGCCATAAGCGAACTTCCCATGACCACAATCCTCGCCTTTTTCGGTTTTGACTCGTGCGACTCTCCGGCTGCGTCCTTTTTCTGCGTTGCCTCTTCGCCGCCCTGTCCCGACGCGCCTTCCTTATCAGGAGCCTGATCTGCCTTCTCGTCGGGCTGACTCGTACCCTCCTTGGTGGATACTTGGGATACCGCCATCACGGCTACAGGGCCTTTCATACCGGTCTTTTCGTCAAAATTTGCGTTGCCTGATTTGAGCTGTTCCTCATTGATCGTCCAGGATACAGGACTGGTAAGCGCCAGGTCTTGGACCTCTATACCTTGCTTTACATTGGTATCCGCTCGTACAGATCGGGCCTCAGGAAAAAATGAAGCCACGTTGAAGTTTTTCGTGATAGGAAACTTTACGTACGACACGATGACAGGCATGAGATAGTCCCCGCCCATGGCTCGACTCATTCTATCCACGACGATGTCGTCTGCGGTCAAGAACCCATAATCCTTGAGAAAAGCCGCAAGTTTCGGCGTCTTGAACGGATTCAGCAGGACAAGCAGGCTCCCCCCACGATTGAGATAGCCCCTTATGGCCTCGATTTCGCTGTCCATAGGATCGGTCTTCGGGCCGGCTATTACGAGGACTGCGGAGTCAGTCGGCACCTCTGGGGTTTGCAGAAGCACGAGTTCTTCCACTTTGTAGTTTTGTTTCTCAATCTGCGATTTAGCGACGCTGAAGCCGGTTTCGTTCGTCGCCTCTGGCGAGAGCTCCCCATGGCCCTTGAGCATGTACACTTTTTTTGTTTCCGTCCTGAGCAGCTTCACAAGTGCATTTGTCACTGTCTCCTCATCTACTGTGCTAATGCGTTCCTCTCTTTGGCCAGCCTTCAAGATCGTGGTAGGGTAGGCGTCGATTTTGTTTGCCATCGCGACGGAACGCTCCTTATCCGGATCCACAAATGCGTAATGGAACTGCGAGTACACGTCTCTATACTGATCCAACAGATCCCGCACTTCCTCTCTATCCCCCTGATCCTTGCTCTCATAAAAGGCCAGCACGTCTATGGGCGTTTGGGTTTTGCGAAAACTCTCGAGAACATTTTTACTCTGAGAAGACAGCGTGAATCGTTTTGCGTGTGTGAGGTCCCATCGCTTAGGGTTCTGCAGAATGATGTACTGTGCCGCAATCAATATGGCTAAGAAGATGACAATACCCGCGGCAGTTCCGCTGCCCAATATGATTCTTCGGCGAACGTTTTCACGCGTCATGTTCTATCCCCTCCACCTGTAGGTCTCCAACGAGCGAGTCGTCAGGAAGAGAAAAAAAGCGGCGAAAAAAACGAAAAAGGACACGTCGGACAGTGCGAGAATACCTTTCTGGAACGATTCGATATGCTCCAGTATGGAGAGCTGCCGAATGACATGCCCCGACGTCTCGCCAGCGAACGAAGTGATCCAACTCATGACCCAAAACAGGAGAGCAGCCCCAAAACTTATCGCCGCCGAGATGATCTGATTCTCTGACAAGGTAGAAAGAAACATTCCCAACGCCACGAAGGAGATGCCCATGAGGAGAATACCAATATACCCGCTCGCCAACACACCCAGGTCTGGTTCTCCCACCGTGAGCAGCAAAAAAGGAAACACAAGGCTGCTGCCAATCATGACCGCAAGCACGCACACCGCAGACAGAAATTTTCCACATACCACACCTGTATCAGTTATCGGATAGGTCATGAGGAGCTCAATGGAACCGGACTTTTTCTCTTCTGAGAAAAGCCTCATGGTGAGCAGGGGCATGAGAAAGAGCAAAATGATGCTCATGTTTTGAGCCAAAGGACGAATGATTATATCGGTCATGTTGATTCGTTGAGATATCATGGGGTTGTTTGCGGCTTGAAGGCTGACGAGACTCATGAGCGACACATTTGCCCAGAAGAAAAAACCCGTGATCAGAAGAAAGCAGGCAATGACTGCATACGCAATAGGGGATACGAAAAAATTGGCAAGTTCCTTCCGAAAGACTGCATACCAACCGGTCATGAAGCTACCTCCTGCCGTTCCACATAGTCGCTCGGCGCTGACTCATCGCCCTCTTCAGTCACCAGCTCGATGAACACATCTTCCAGGCTGGCCTGAATAAGCCGCATCTCTAAGAGATCTATGTTCCGATGGACCAACGCGCGCGCAAGATCGGGCCTGATGTCAGTATCGGGCTGGAACTCCACAGACACCTGTGTCTCCCCTGCAACGCCCCCTTCAATAACCCGAACGCCAGTGATGTTGGGCACATTTTGAAACGCCTCCGTGACTTCCCGCGCAGGCGCCCTCGCAACGATATGACATCGAGCGGATTTTCCATGGCCCTTCGTAAGATTCGATGGCGTATCTTCTGCAACGATGGAACCTTTGTTGATGATGATCACGCGGTCGCACACCTGGCTCACTTCCGGGAGAATATGCGTCGAAAGTATAACCGTTCTATTGCGGGCAAAGCTCTTGATAAGATTACGGATCTCCCTAATCTGCTTGGGGTCCAAACCGATGGTGGGCTCGTCAAGTATCAGGATAGGGGGATCCCCTACGAGGGCTTGGGCTAGGCCAACTCTCTGGCGGTACCCCTTAGAGAGCCAACGTATTGTTTTGCCCATTACCTGGTCTATGCCCACAGCATGGGAGACTCGCTCAATTTCCGAGGACCGCTGCCGGGCGGGTACCTTCTTCGCTCTGGCTACAAATTCCAAATATGACTGCACTCGCATCCAGTCATAAAGTGGTACATTTTCGGGCAAGTATCCGAGCTGCTGCCTAATTTTGAGAGAATCGTTGTTGACGTCCATGCCAAACACTTTGGCACACCCCCCTGACGCCGGAGTGTAACACGTGAGTATCCGCATCGTTGTGGTTTTCCCCGCCCCATTTGGCCCAAGAAATCCAACGATTTCGCCTGATTCTACTCGAAAATTCACATCTCGAATCGCGGCAAGTCGACCAAAATACTTGGTCAACCCTTCCACTTCAATCATACGCCACCCTCCTCAGATCCTTTCATTCCAAAAGTGGTTTTACCGACGCGGCAGCGTTTGTCAAGCTCGCCCGTAACCTCCACAGGCCCAAAGATGACACCTACGCGATCTTTGCGAGGCTGCGCCATGGCGACCAAAATTAAGTAGCCTCAGATTTTTTGCTGCATGGCCGCGTCGTCACACTTCAATAAGATGACGTCCCCCGCGCAAAAATTGTTTCGCTGATGCACAGTTCAACCCGGTCTGCGTCGCCGATTTGAAAACCACGCACCCGGAGCTTCTAAATAAACCGTTTGATCACATAAGGATAAAAGTCTATCAAAAAATTATACCAAATATAACTAGGTCATCTACTTGTTATCAAAAGTGAACATTCAGCACCACATTGACCTCAATAGCCCGAAATGCTATAGTAATTGCTTAGAAAAAAGGTGCAAACTTATTTGCATCGACCTGTGCTGGGCAAGGCCCCAAGGACTAGGATCAGAAAAATGAAGCATCAGCAGCGGTCATCATGGTCTCTCCTCATTCTCGTGATCCTTGCAATTCTGGTTTCACTTTCTGATTGCGGCTTCTGCATCGCGCAAGAGGCGCCGTCGAGGGTCCAGGCCGAGAACTCTTATATCCTCGGCAAAAGCCGCCTTGCGCGAGGGAATATCGCGGCTGCTCTACCCAATTTGGAAAAGGCTGTGGAGTTGGCGCCGGAAAATGAAGCGTATAAAGACACCTTAGCCGTTGCGCTGAACAATGAGGCGCTGAGGCTGGCCAAAGAAGGCAACACTCTGGATGCGGTGAAATATTTGGAAAAGGCTGTGGCGCTGAAACCACACGACAAAGACCTAGTAGGCAACTTCTCTCAACTAGTACAGCAGGCATTGTCGATGTCTGACGAACGGTTTCCTATTTCGGATAAAATCGCCTTGCTCAAAAAGAATGCCTCCTTGCAGCCAGATAATGAACAGCTCCAAAAGCAATTAGCAGCTCTCAAAAACAACTTGGCGGTTGTGGGCGCAAAATCGACAACCGCTCAAAAGGCCGTCGATGCTTTGGGCCAAGCCCTTTCTCTCGATCCCAACAACCAAAAGATCAAGAAGAATCTTGCGACCGCGTATTGCAATCTCGCTGCAGAGAAATCAAAAAACTCAGCCTATCAGAGCGAAGTGGAGTTATTAAAAAAAGCCTTAGAGCTGGCGCCTCATGAATCGCCCGCAATCCAGTCCCTCGCGCGGGCTCTGTCCAACCTAGCCGTGCAAAAGGGGGAGGAGGGAGATATACGGGGGCAGATAGACCTCCTCAACGAATCTCTCCAACTCTCTCCAAACGATCCAGTGACGAAAAAAAATCTAGCGGCCGCGTACCACAATCTTGGCGTATCTGACCGTGTCCAGATGACTGTATCGCAGCGGGTGGCGAACCTTCAAAAAAGCCTCGAACTCGACCCAAAAAATAAAGCGGCCACAAAAAGCCTTGCGCACTACATGGTCGCAGATGCAGTCGCAGAGGCCAAGGCGTCGCATGTACAGAAGGCGACTGAGATATTAGAGAAGGCGCTCAAACTTGATCCAGAGAACAAGAGCGCTCGGGCCAATCTTGCCGCCATCCTTCATAATCAGGCCATCAGAAAAGGAGAAG
>CAYRVH010000009.1:10101-10340 GCA_964427855.1 uncultured Syntrophaceae bacterium | reverse complement strand
GCCGCAGCCATTGATTCCTCTAATGAACAAATAAAAAATGATTTGGCGCTCGCATATAACGATTACGGCATCGAACTTGGCAAGAAGGGAGATTTTAAGCAGGAAATGGCATACCTCCTCAAGGCGGCAAAGCTCGTGCCCGGCAATAAAATCATCCATGAAAATATCGAGATGGCCAAAAAGAGAAAAACGGCCAAGGAATCTGGGAAGGATCAGGAGACCGATAAAAAGAAGAACTA
>CAYRVH010000009.1:0-10062 GCA_964427855.1 uncultured Syntrophaceae bacterium | reverse complement strand
CGTCCGTACCCGGTCTTGCTGGCGCATAACGCCAGTCGAAGAAAAGCGCACATGACAACATAAGCTCATCGAGGGAATATCGTCGCGCGGCGAGCTTACGACGGCGCCTAACACACAAAACGAGGACTCATGGTAGGCCAAGGGCAATTTACCCGCAAAGATTTTCTCGACGCCCTGTTTGCTCAGTATTATCGAGAGCACCGAGGCTTCATACTCGTCAGAACAGTGAAGGCGGACGAAGCCAAAATCGCCACAAGATATTTTCCCAATATCGAGGTACTGGGAAGAGAACTCTACGGAGAAGACGCCGATGTGTATTTCGGTGTATGTCCCCGGGAACGCATGAAGCCGGAAAAGGAGCACGTCAAATTCATTCTGGCGCTCTGGGCAGACATCGATATAGGTCCTGAAGCGCACAAAAAAGGCGAGCCGTTCTTCGCCGGCCCTGAAGATGCTGCCATGGCTATACGGGGTTTCCCACTGCCTCCCTCGATTACCGTTGATTCAGGCCATGGGCTCCACCTCTACTGGCTTCTCGACAAGGCTACAGAGGTAGCCGAACCAGCAGCCACGGAGGAGATCATCAGAAAAGTGCACAGGCAGCTCAACTGCAGGATGCTCCCCGACCTTGACGCCATGATGCGCCTGCCCGACACTTTCAATAACAAGATTCCTGCATCCCCCCTGCCGTGCAACGTAAAATTCATCAATGTAAACTTCCGTTACTCGCTTGCTGACTTCGAGGAGGTCGTTGCGGAAGCGAGGCCAAGCATAAAGAAGTCTCCAATGACATTTGAGCCTAGGCCTTTTAGCGGTCCTCCGACAACCGTCAGCGACGTGGACGCCGCGGCGGATTCTCCGCAAAGGACCCCAGACAGACCACAGATGGCTGCTGACGCCCCAAGCGCAACGCCCGCCACTCATATCGTTGAGGCCTATCTGACGCACGCGAGGATTGGGCGGGAACCTCACGCTGAACTCCCCAGTGCAGCACCTGAGATAGGCATTGCTCCCAAGCCTGGCTCATGGCCTGAACCTGATCAGTCAATTCTTAATAGCGATACCGCGGGGGCCCCCATTGCTCAAGAAAAAGTGTTCGCCAAGCTTGTCGCACAAGGGGTGATAGTGGAACTCGTACTCAAAGGATCAGACGATGTCATCAGAGGCAAGATCGAGTGGGTTGGCAGGGAATGGCTGGGAATCATCGATAGAGATGCTCGTTATGCAATCCCTGTGGCATCTGTTTCCTTCGTTCGTTACAAAGCATAGCGCGCATCTGACTTTCGCAATGCGGCGCTTCCGACATTGAGCGCCGGAGATCCAAGGTCTATCGGCGGTCATCCATGATTTGGGATTCACGACCGCGTTTCGTGCCGGGCAACACTGGGCAGAGGTACCGGATGCTGAATGTTCTATGGCTCATCCTGCTGGTAGGCTCGACGATGGTGGCAGTCTTCACTGGCCACGTCAAAGAGCTCGTGCTCTCTGTGACAGACAGCGCCAACGCGGCTTTCAAACTGGCTCTGGGTTTGACAGGCATAATGGCGCTGTGGTTGGGCGTCATGAGGATCGCCCAGGACAGCGGGTTGGTGAACAAGCTCACCCTTCTGATCACGCCGCTCATGCGATGGCTTTTCCCCCAGGTGCCGGATCAACACCCCAGCCATGCAGCCATGGCTATGAATATTGCCGCAAACATGTGCGGCCTCAACAACGCCGCAACGCCCCTCGGGATAAAGGCCATGGAGGACCTCGAGACCCTGAACCCACACAAAGGGGTCGCGACAGATGCGATGTGTATGTTTCTCGCCATCAACACCTCCAGCGTCCAACTCATTCCCGTTAACGCGATAGCCTTGCTTGCGGCAGGAGGAGCGTCGGACCCCACGGCCATCGTACTCCCTGCGATTCTGGCGACGGTAGTCTCTACCTTCGTAGGCGTGGCGTCCGCGCGAATTCTTGCCAAATGCCGACGTTTTTCGTTGAAATGAATGAGGTTTCCTTGTGTCGCTTTCTGCGTCTGAATGGTCCACCCTCATCTCCCACGCGGTGTTTCTCGGTTTCTTGGTGGGCATCCCCGTCTACGGTTTCTTCAAGGGCGTCAAGGTTTATGAATCTTTCGTGGAAGGCGCCAAAGAAGGTTTTCAGATTTCTGTCCGAATCATCCCTTACTTGGTGGCTATATTGTTGGCAGTGGGAATGGTGAGGGCCTCAGGGACCATTGATATTGTCTCGCACTACATTCCGAACGCCGCACGAGACATAGGACTTACGCCCCAGATCATCAGCCTCATTCTCGTGAGACCCCTCTCCGGGGCAGCCTCTCTGGGCATACTAGGCGACATTGTGGCGAAGATGGGCGCTGATTCCTACGAGGCGAGATTGGGCTCTGTCATATTGGGAAGCACGGAAACCACGCTTTACGTGATTGCGGTGTACTTCGGCGCTGTGTCTATTACGAGGGTCAGGTATGCGGTCCACGCAGGACTGCTTGCCGATGCGTCCGGAGCGATGGCCGCAATCTTGTTCTGCCTTTTGTTTTTTCGATAATAGAAAAGCATTCTCCCTGCGAGCGATTTGTCAAGAGCATGCGGCATGATCGGTCAATGCCGCTGTTCCATGATGGCCTTCTTGATGGTATTGATGTGCTTGGTGACTTTGATCTCCTTTGGACACGCCTTGGTGCATTCAAAGTGATTCACGCAGCCCCAAGCGCCTTCTGAGGTGTCGATCTCGTCGAGTCGCCGATCGCGTTCTTCATCGCGGCTGTCGAAGATGCGGCGAAATGCCTGCACGAGTGGAGCAGGGCCCAAAAATTGGTCATTGGACTGGCACACTGGGCACGCTCCCATGCAGCATGCGCAAAGGATGCATCGTATAGCTTCGCCAATCTTGCGCTGGTCATCCGGTAATTGTAAGCGCTCTTTCTCCGGATGCGACGCAGCGATGAGATAAGGCCGAACCAAGTCCAGCTTTGCATAAAACAGCGACAGATCGACGATGAGATCTTTCAAAACCGGAAAAGTGGGGAGCGGTTCAACGAGGATCTCCTCAGAAATCACGTCCTTTACCAGCTTTTGACAGGCAAGGGCGCAGCGGCCGTTGATTTTCATCGCATCAGAACCGCAGACGCCATGGCCGCATGACATGCGGTACGCAAGCGTGCCGTCTTGCTCCCATCGAATCTGGTTAAGGCAATCCAGAACGCGTTCCGTAGGCTCTGCCTCAATGCGATAGGCTTGGTAATAGGGCGAGTTGTCGCTCTGCGGATCAAATCGGTAGATCTTAAATTTCAGCTTCATCAGTATGTCCGGGCCTTTGGGTGGAATTTTGTAATCGTGACTGGCTTGTAACTCACGCGAGGCCCTTCAGGAGCGCTGGCAACCAAGGTATGCTTAAGCCAATTCACGTCGTCTCGTTCAGGGTAATCCTCTCGATAATGCGCGCCCCTGCTTTCTGTACGGGCGATCGCAGAAACGAGAATGGTCTCAGCCAGACCAAGGAGGGATTCCAACTCCAGCGCCTCCAGGAGGTCCGTATTGAAGATGCTTCCGGGATTATCGATGGCGATGCGTTCCTGCATCTCTTTGAGTACCATTACCGCGTCAAGGGCTTTGACCATGTCGTGATGATTCCGAAATACCGAACAATTGTCCGACATCAGTTGTTGAAGGTTGCTTCTGATGTGTGACGCTCGTTCGCCTTGGGGTCTGGTCTTGATGGCAGCGATTTTCGACTTTGTCCTATCGGCCGCGCGAGCCGGGAAGGTTGGCCAATCCAGCTCCTTCAAGTCTTCTCGCATTCGTCTGCCGCTTCGGCGTCCGAAAACCACCAAATCCAGCAGGGAATTCGTACCGAGCCGATTTGCGCCGTGCACTGACACGCACGCGCACTCCCCTGCCGCGTATAGTCCTGGGACCGACGCGCTTGTGTCTCGGAGCACCTGCCCGTCGATGTTTGTCGGGAGACCACCCATCATATAATGGCACGTGGGAGTGACAGGAATCGGCTCTGCAGCCACGTCTATGCCCAGATACACCCGAGCGAACGACGCAATATCAGATAGCTTTTCCTGAATGAGCTCCTTCCCGAGGTGGGAGAGCTGCAGATAAACAAAGTCCTTGGCATTTATCCCTCGGCCTGCCCTGATTTCGCTCATAATCGCTCGCGAAACGACATCCCGAGGAGCCAAATCTCGCAGCGAAGGCGCATACTCCTCCATGAATCGATAGCCAATCCCATTGAGGAGAAACCCGCCTTCTCCTCTGGCTGCCTCTGTAATGAGAACCCCCAAAGGATAAATCCCCGTGGGATGAAACTGTACAAATTCCATGTCTTGTACAGGGATCCCTGCACGGTACGCGTAGTACACGCCATCGCCGGTATTTGCAAAACAGTTCGATGTGGTCTTGAATACTTTGCCGAAGCCTCCTGTGGCAAGGAGCACTGCACGGGCGTGAAATGTGTGGATTTCCCCGGTGGCGACTTCATATGCAATGGCGCCTGCAACGCGGCCGTGTTCCATGACGAGATCAAGGAAATGAAACTCGCCGTACACCTTGATGGCGCGCGCTATCGCCTCTCCAAAAAGAGTGTCCAGTATCACGCGTCCGGTGCGGTCTGCAGCATAACAGGCTCGCTTGATCGGGCCTTCTCCAAAATTCTTGGTGTGCCCGCCAAAAGCCCTTTGCGCTATTTTGCCTTCATGCGTCCGATTGAATGGCACACCCATGTGTTCAAGTTCATACACCGCCCTTATCGCGTCCCTCGCGAGCACCTCTGCGGCGTCCTGGTCAGTCAAATAGTCGCCGCCTTTGACCGTGTCGTAGGCGTGCCACTCCCATGAATCAGGCTCTTCATTTCCCAGCGCCGCGCAGATGCCTCCCTGCGCGGCCCCGGAATGCGACCTCGTCGGAAATACCTTACTTATGACGGCAACATCAGCCGATTTGGCCAGTTCCAGCGCGGCTCGCAACCCTGCCAGACCCGACCCCACAATGACCACATCATTTTGAAAATGCATTACGTTGAGTCCATCCTCCGGCTGCAGCTCACGCGGCAAAAAATTCTTTGTTCTCGATCAAGAGGT
The DNA here is from genome assembly GCA_964427855.1 of uncultured Syntrophaceae bacterium. Taxonomy (GTDB): domain Bacteria; phylum Desulfobacterota; class Desulfomonilia; order Desulfomonilales; family Desulfomonilaceae; genus JAUPKT01. The sequence goes on along the minus strand of CAYRVH010000009.1, from coordinate 4,973 downwards.
CTGATTCATCGAGACGACCCGAACCGCGTAAGAGGTCCTTAACAAGAACACTATTCAGTCCCGCTTTTTCTGCGATCAAGTGGCTCGTATTCGCAGCCCATGAGTCCACAGTAGTTGCCCACGTATTCGGCTTGCGGACGATACAGCATGGGCTTGCCCTGTGCTTCGCCAAACTTCTCTTCTATGATATGGCTACACCAGCCGGATACTCTAGATATGGCGAATATAGGGGTAAAAAGATCCCGAGGAATCCCCATCATGTGATACACGGGCGCGCTGTAAAAATCGACATTTGGTCTGATCTCCGATTTCCCGCGGCGATCAAATTCTGCCAGAGCAACTTCCTCGATCGTTTTAGAAAGGTGGTCCCATTTCTCCATGCCTTTGTCCCGACCAAGCCGTGAGGCCATGTTTTTGAGATACTTGGCCCGAGGGTCCATGGTTTTGTACACCGCGTGCCCCATTCCCATAATGCGCTCTCCCGCATCTATCTGATTCTTCACCCATCTTTCGACATCCGTGACATGTTCCAACGCCAGCAACATCCCCATCACTCGAGCGTTCGCGCCGCCGTGGAGACTGCCGGAAAGCGCAGCTATGCCCGCGGCCACAGCGGCGTACATATGAGCCCGAGTCGAGCAGACCTCTCGGCACGCAAAGGTCGAAGCGTTAAACGTATGGTCGGCATGGAGGATGAGGCAGCAATCCAAGTCCTTCGCAGTTGCCTCGTCAGGCTTCACGCCAAAAAGCTGCCATAGAAAGTTGGCGGCGTGAGGCAGGGAATCATCAGGCGGCAACGGATCGTGGTCTGTTCGGATTCGATGCCATGCGGCGACAAGAGCCGGGATGCGCGCGATGAGTCGGGTGGCCATCCGCACATTGGCCGCACGAGTCTCATCCAGGAGGTCTGGATCTTCCATGGCCAGGAGGGGTGCTGCAGCCTGGAGAACATCCATGGGCTCAGCAGTTTTAGGCATCAATCGGAGACAATCTGCGACAAAGGGCGGTATATCCCTGGCCGCCTTCACCGATGCCTCGAAATCCTCCAGCTCCCTCGGCGAGGGTAAATAACCGTGGAGAAGGAGGTAGGCTGTCTCGATGAATGTGGACCTTTCCGCTAATTCTTCAATACGGTAGCCTCGATAGATTAAGATCCCCTTATCACCGTCGATAAAGCTTATCTTTGTGTCGGCGACCGCCACTCCTCTCAGGCCGATGTTCTTCACTGAGACATTTTCCTTCATCCCTCACTCCTCACGGCGCCATTATGAAACGACGAGCAATGCTGCTACTGCGCAACGAAAAACGTTTCTTTCTTGGCGCCGCACACTGGGCACTTGTCCGGCGCTGCATCTGCTGCGGTGTAGCCGCACTTGGGGCAAATATAGTAGTCCTTTTCGGCAACGGTCTGACCTGACTCAAGCGCCTTTATGGCCTCTTGATACAACGCCCCATGTACCTTTTCTACCTCGTTGGCCCAATGAAACGTCCTTGTGGCTGCATTGTTCTTTTCGGCTTTCGAGGCTTCCAAAAATGAGGGGTACATCTCTGAAAATTCGTGGTGTTCTCCGCCGTACGCCTCCTTGAGATTTTCAAGAGTGGATTTTACCCCCTGCAGGACTTCCAGATGATTGTGGGCGTGGATGGTTTCCGCCGCTGCTGCAGCCCTAAAAAGCTTGGCAACGCCCGGAAAACCCTCCTCTTCCGCCTTCTTGGCAAACGCAAGGTATTTCCTGTTCGCCTGGGATTCACCCGCAAACGCCTGCTTCAAGTTGTTTTCCGTCTGGCTCACTGGCATTCATCCTTTCTACCACATACGAGATAAACGGTCCAAAATTGACCGCAACGTCAACCCTTGATGATGCGCGGGATCATCATTTGATGATGAGGGCAAAGAGACGCGGGGTTCTGATACGCGCATCCCGCAAACGCTGTCATATATCGCCGCATATCTCGGAACGAGACAACCTCATCCACCAATCCGTTCTTGGCGCAATACAAAGGCCTCGACTGGTCATGATACTGCTTGGCCAGGGCATTCATCTTGTCGATGATTGGTTGCAGCGGCCGACCAGCGTCTTTTTCCTTCACCAGCCTCCGGGCAAAAGACGCAACCGCAGCGGTCTCGCCGTGCATCACATAGATCTCCGTGGCCGGCGTCCCGAGGGTGAACGCATTGTGGTTGTTGGCAGTTGGACCGCCCATGATGTAATGCGCGGCCGCAGTGCCCTTGCGAAGCACGATGAGCATCATTGGTACGTCCGTCTGCTCTATGGAGTAAATGAGAGACTGCCCCAGACCTAGCAGTTCCGCCTTCTCTGCGATATCGCCCACATCGATTCCCGATGTGTCCTGAAACCATACGATAGGCACCCTATCTCGGCCGCACAAGGTCACGAACTCGTTCATCTTGATGAGCCCCTGCCGATAGAGTTTTCCGCCTATCCCTGGATAAGGAGCGTATTCAGGATAGCCCGGCGGCATGAATCCCTGTTTGTTGCCGATGACACCCACGAGAAAACCATCGAGTTTCACCAGGCCGGTGTACACCTCAGGCCCGTAATCAGGTCTGAATTCCATATGCTCGCTGTTGTCGGTAAGCCGCGCCAGCACTTCCTCGAAACTGTATACCATCTTCTGGTTGATCGGTATGATTCTGTCCAAGTCTTCCTGGGCAAATTTTGGCTCGGCCGGCTGGGCCACCCTAAAAAATTCGGGATCAAACGCAGGTACATAGCGCATGTATTTTTTCAGCCCGTCAAGCACACCCTGTTCGGTGTCGAAGACCGCCTTGAAGAAGCCTGTAGAATCGTAGTGAATTTTTACGCTCCCAGGGGGCATTTCCTTGAAATGGCGAGTAGCCTCTATGATTTGTTCAGCGCCCTGTTCGTCAAAAAAACCCTTAGGGCTCATACCACTGACTATGCCGCCTCCACCGACTGCAATGTTGCAGTCCTTGTGAGCCAGCAAGATAGTAGGGCTTATGCCGTGGTATCCACCGCCTGCGGGATTGGTGCCATAGATGCCTGCCAAGACGGGGATACCCAGCTTCTCCAGTTCTGCGTGTCGGAAAAAAGTGGTTCCACCGCCTCGCCGATCAGGATAGACTTCCTGCTGCTCAGTAAGCTTTACTCCTGAACAATTGACCAGCCACACGAGGGGGAGCCGCAGTCTCTTGGCGATGTCGGTGAACCGCAACACGTTCTCCGATTGACCCGGCACCCACGCGCCGGCCATCACCTTGTTGTCGAATGCGATAATGGCAGCCCATTTCCCGCTTATTTTGCCGATTCCGTTGACAACACCTGTGGATCCCTCCTGGTTGTCCTTCGGATTGAATATCGAATGCAAAGGATGCCATGTGCCAGGATCGAGCAAGTATTCGAGCCTCTGCCACGCCGTGAGTTGGCCCCTCTCGTTGATCTTCGACGCCGGAAGCCCCGCTGCCTCTACCCTGGCCCTTTCTTCTTCGATCTCCTTTTCAATTTGTTTGACCAGGGCGACATTTTCCTCTGTTTGTTTGATTTTGGCTTGGGAAAGCGCTTTGCCGATAGACGTCATCTGCTCAAAATAAGGTCTCATGTAGTCTCCTCCATATCAACAATGAAACGTAGTGGTGGCGTTGTAGAGCTTCGGAAATACAAACATATCAGCTTACTCCATCGTTTTCAAGCCGAGGAGTTCAATGCGGCGGTTGTCACGCATGATTAAGGGGTCAAGAAACAGTGAAAGACACGGGGCTGCGAGCCGGTCGATGTGGGGCATCCTTAACAGTGCTTATAACCCTTCTCAAAGGAAAAACAGAAATAGCCACATGTCAGATTGTCATTCCCTAGAAAGTGGGAATCCAGGAAACTCATTATTGATCTTTACTTTCGTGAGGATGAAGTAATCACGCGCACGCGCCCAATTCGTGATTAATTTCGAGCCCCCCTTTCTACCAATCCTGGAAATTTCTGCAGAAATATCGTCTGCATCACCTCTTAGGGATCAGTCTGAATACGAGGATGTGACGGTCACTCTTGAAAACCGGTATGGTGTGTGGCAGCGTCTTTTTCCCCGGTCGGCCGCGAGGGATTGCGGCTCTCCTCAAGAGCTTGATCGTACAGGCGACGGATGTCGTCAAGCCGGTCTTGAGACAGGTTGTATTGCGGGGCTGCTGGCTGGTTCATCTGGTGGCTGTTCCATTGCAATTGACTGGCATTGTCGCCGCTGGGCATAGTTCGTTGACACACTCCCATTGACGCCCACAAGACCGCGATGATCAACGAAGCAACTATTGTTGTTCCAGGCATACACACTCCAGCGCAGAAGGTTGAGCCACGGCGGCGCTATCAACTCAGCGATATGGCCGCCGCATCTGATTCCCAGTCATCAGGGCCATGTCTCGGTGCCTGCTAACCTAATTTTGGGCTCTCAATGGTCGCTCCATTTGCCATACCGCTCTCGAAGCACTCGGTGAAGTATCTTCCCAGTTCCCGTCCTTGGCATTTCTTCGTCGGAAATGAAATCGATGGATTTCGGCACCTTATATCCGGCAATCCTCTCTCTACAAAATTTTTTGATTTCGGTCTTTAGTTCGTCTGAGCCGGTATAACCATGATGCAAAATGACCACCGCGTGGACCGCTTCCCCCCATTTTGGATCTGGAACGCCGATGACTGCCACGTCTCGCACCGCAGGGTGAGCCCCTACTGCATTTTCGACCTCAGAAGGATACACGTTCTCTCCACCCGAGATGATCATGTTGGCCTTTCGGTCCACAAGTACATAGAAACCATCTGGGTCTCGATAGCACATGTCCCCAGCCGTGAACCATTCCCCGCAGAAGACTTCTTTGGTCTTTTCGGGAAGGTTCCAATATTCTTTGAAGAGCATCGGGGTGCGCGCGTACAACTCGCCGACCTGACCGTCTGGTACTTCATTGCCCTGGTCATCTACAGACTCCTTGAAAAGAAACTGAACGAAAAATA
>CAYRVH010000008.1:38644-76316 GCA_964427855.1 uncultured Syntrophaceae bacterium | reverse complement strand
GAGCGTAGCGAGAAATCTTGACCCAGCCCGAAAGATTTCTCAGTCGCCAGGCTCCTTCGAAATGACATGGCGTGCAAGGCATGTCTCTTTCGTTCGCGTCCTTCTCCTTCGAAATGACGAGATTTTGGCGCTCCTGACTTCTTAGCGGCTCTTGAAAATGCTCACTCATTCGATGATGCAAACCTCATTCCGACGGAAATTTCGAGAGCCGCTATAGCCTTGAACATGTGGATGTGCGTACGGGCGAAAAATTTGTCTTTTTTATTACAATCGCAATCATGGGATTGCCGTGAAAGGCGTTGCCGCCCTCGCGAGCTATCTTATGACATGTTTTCTGAATCACTGGGGTAATCGATCACGTATACAGCCGATAATTTTCTATGAGCTGGCTGCGAGCGTGTGGATCCTGTTCATCGAACAGGAGCGCTGACACCGTGTTAAATATGTCAGACAGCTTGACGATGCCTTCAAACCGTCCCTTGGTAATGACCGGGACGAGCGAGACGTCGTGGTCTAACATTATATCTAGGGCTTTGAGAATGCTGTCGGAACCCTCGACAGAGCCGGCGAATTGTCTTGCAATATCCTTGATGGGCCTGGAAATCCTTTCCAATATGCAGGACTCGCCTCTATTGAATTCACACATTTCCCTCACGTTCTTTAAGAGATCGGTGAGTCTCACAAAACCTAAAAGTCGATATTCATCGTCGAAGACCAACGGCGTGGAATGTCCAACTTCAAGTTTGCGGTCTTCCGTCAAAATGCGAAGAATCTTTATAGCATCCCCGACGGTGGTATCGGCTCTCAACTGAGGCCACGTATTCGGGGGGGTCATTAGTTCGTGGACTGGCACTGAATGTGGCATGGTTCAACCTCGCTGATCATAGGCGCAACGTGTTTCCTGTGACGCGTCGCATTCACGCGCGTCCAAGTCGAGACAAAAGAAGCCGTCTAGTCTCCCCGGCGCAATGCGATGTTCAATGCCCGCGCCTCAGCAATCTTGTCTTCTTGCGCTGTTTTCTTGGCCTTGGCTTCTTGCACTTTACTCATGAGTATATCGGTATCACACGGCTTCATGAGATAATCAAGAGCCCCCTGTTTCATGCCCTCTATTGCTGAATCTACGGTTGCATGCCCCGTGAGCATGATCACTTCGACCAAGGGTCTCATTTTTTTGATTTCCTTCAGCGTCTCAATGCCATCCATCTCCGGCATCTTCACGTCGAGGATCACGACATCGATCAGAGAATCCTCCTGCAAAGTCTTGAGCGCCTCAGGTCCGCTGGCTGCTGCCAATACGTGTAGGCCTCGCTTTATGAGTCGTTTGGCAAGAGTGTCCGTGAAGGCTACTTCATCGTCCACCAACAATACCTTAGTGGAACTCATGGCTGTTTCTCCTTCAATCTTTGTTAAAGAATCATAGCTCACGGCGTCGCACTCAATGGTGCCGCCTCGATGGTTTACTTTCTGGTTGGCTCTCAGGTTTGCATAGCTCGCAACAGAGAAACATCTCAGTACGTGATCAGGAGCCATACCGAAGAGATAACAAGGCTTATCAGCGTGATGGGAGCAGCTTCCTTGACGAAGCCCATAAACGTGATCTTGTATCCGGCCCTCTCTGCGATACCTGTGGTGACCACATTGGCTGACGCTCCTATGACGCTGCCATTTCCGCCAAAGCAGGCCCCGAGGGCCAAGGCCCACCATAAGACGCCGCTTTCAGCCCCTGGGATGGTCTTGTTCAAAAACGCGACGATGGGCAGCATCGTCGCGGTATAAGGAATGTTATCCACTATGGCAGAGGCTATCCCCGAGACCCACAGAATAATGAGCACTGCCAACACTAGGTTTCCTTGGCAAACTGTCAGGATCCAATCCGCAATCGCCTGTAAGATGCCGGTCTGTTCTGCGCCGCCAACCACAATGAAGAGCATGATAAAAAAAACCAAGGAAGGCCATTCAATCTCCTTTTCCAGCAGCTCCACGATATTCATCCTGTTCAACACAATGATAAGGGCCGCGCCAAAGAGAGCCGCAACGCTGACTTCCATGTGAAACTTTCCGTGGAGGATGAATAGGACGATCACGCCCAACAACACGATGCCCCCGATGGTGAGCACCTTACGGTCTGTAATTTGATACTTTTCCCGCAGAAAAGTGATCATCTTAGGGACGTCTTCCACCTTAGCCCTCTTGTACTCTTTGCCGTATAAGAGTTTATTATAGATGAGCTGAGCCGCCATCACGATGAGCACCACTGGCGTGAGCTCGATGAGAAAATCGTTGAAAGTCAACCCTGCGTATGAGCCGATCATGATGTTTGGAGGATCGCCGATGAGTGTGGCGGTGCCACCGAAATTTGAGGCAACGATTTCCGGCAAAAGAAACACAAACGGGGACACCCCCAAAATCACAGATATTTCCAGGGTGACCGGCGTCAACAACAGCATGGTGGTGACGTTGTCGAGGAACGCGCTGGTGAAGCCGGTCACCACGCATAGCGCGCACGAAAGAAGGTAGATCTTTCCCCGTGCAATCTGAAAGGATTTGTAGGCCAGCCATTGGAAGACGCCAGATTCCTTCAGCACTCCCACGATGATCATCATGCCCATGAGGAGGAACACCACATTCCAGTCAACGACGTGTAACGCCTGTTCGTATGTAAGTATCTTAAACGCGTCGTCAAAGGTCCCGAAGGTATGAGTGATTACCAAAAGCGTTGCCGCGCCGAGGAAGGCGGCAAGGGTGCGGTGGAGGATTTCGAATGCAATCAGAATATAGACACCAGCAAACACCGCGAGCGCGATCCAGAAGGCGGTGCCCTGTATTCGTTGCAAGGTGACATTGACATGCGCGACAAACGTTGAAACGCCTTTTTCGTTTGGTCCCTCTTCAAAAAGTTTTGTAAGCGGCAGCATTTCTGACGGCCTAAAGCTGGCCCTGGTTATTTTGACCGACCATTTTCCGTCTTTAATGCTGCTCGATGAAAGGGGAAGTTCGACCCGAAACAAGCCGTTGCGACCCGTGGAAAAGCCTTCTTCATGACCGGCGCCATGGGCCTGCGGCAGGATAGGCTTTCCATTGAGGTAGGGTATGATCTGGGCGCCTTCAACCGCGTTGCCGGAGGCGTCGAGAATTTTTCCCTGAATCACTAAGAGTCCGTCGGCGACTTCTTGTTCTTTGGCGGGCGCAATGCTGGCAGCACAGACCAGCATAACAGCCAGCAACAGTGTCCAGAACTTCGCAGATGTCATAAACAACTCCTTAAAGGAACTCTCACTCCTAAGGTTGCCGAGGCGCGACCGATTACCCAGCCTTGGGTACCATGACCGGCATCCCCAAGAGCGGCCATAGAATGAAACAGGCAAGACCCACTACTATCATGAGGAGGATGCTCGCAGGTATTCCCCACATGAAAAACTCGCCGCTGGTGAATTGCTTGGAATCGTATGCGATAGCGTTGGGCGCCGCTCCCACAAGGAGCAGGAACGGCATGCCTGCCGTGGTGAGCGATGCAAACAAGACGACCTCAGGCGCGACGCCGAGATAAGGAGCAATCACCAAGGCCACCGGCAAGGAAATGGCGATGGCCGCAACGTTCATGATAAAATTTGTCATGACCATGACAAAAAAGGCGATGCTTAGTACAAAAATAAACCAGTTGGCATTCTTGAACATGACAAGCCAATTCACCGCCAGCCACTTTGCCGCTCCTGTTTCCCATAGGCAAAACCCTATACTCATGGCCCCAGAGAACAGTAGCACAATATTCCAGGGAATCAACTCAAGGTCGTTAATATCGAGAATTTTGAACACGAAGAACAGTATGGTGGCAAGCAGCATGATCGCGGTCTTGTCCAAACCCTGAAGGGAAGGGATCATTACTTGGAGCGACATAACCACTATGGCCGCGAATATGATGAGGAGTCCTATTTTTTCGTTTTTCGTCATCGGTCCTTGATCTCGACTCAGCTCCCCTACCCGTTCACGAAGGCCTTCTATGACTCGTTTCTCGGGCTTGAAAAATACCGCAAAGAAAAGCCACAAGAGTATTACCATCAGCCAGCCCACGGGAGCCATGTAATAGGTCAATTCAAAGAATGAGATGTCCTTGCCTACCATTTCTTTGAAGAAACCGAGGGCCACAATGCCCCGAGCGGCCCCAAGGAGTGTGATGATGCTGCCGGCCCCGCAGACATACGCCATGCCCATGAACAGGCCTTTTCCGAAACGGGTCTTTTTATCTCCTTCGCCGTACAAACTATAAATAGCCAAGAGCAAAGGATATATTGTGGCGGCCACCGCAGTATGCGCCATGATATGCGTGAGAATGGCGACTAGAACAAAAACCCCGAGATAGATCGTTGTGGTCTTCTCTCCGATGAGAGCCAATATCTTGTAGGCCATCCGTTTGGTCAGGCCGGTCTTGGTGAACACCAATCCGATTACCAAGGAACCGAAGATGAACAAGACCGAAGGGTCCATGAAATCCTTGAAGGCTACCTTGGCTGGTCGGATCATAAACAAGGCCTGGGCAACCCCGATCAACAGACTGGTAACCCCAATGGGCACCACCTCGAATACCCACCATGTGCCGGCAAGGAGAAAGACAGCCAGAGCCCCTTTTCCTTCTACGGTGAGGGGGAAATGTTTGCCCATGGGATCAACAGCGTCTGGCCAAGGGCTCGAATAATAGACAACAAAAAACAACCCCACGCCTGTCAACATGGCGACAAGTCTTGTCCAATTTATCTTTATTCCTGGAGAAGGAACAGTCTTATCTGCGCTCATGATTGTGGAATCCTCCCTCACTTTTTATCCGTGGTTGATTCTTTACGCCTTGCATCTCCGCATTCTCGCAGCAACCTCGCCGAACATATCGGAAAGCCTCAGTATTCCAACGACCTGTTCTTTGGCTTTCACCAGCAACGACTGGTGGCGTCCCATAATGAGCTGATGGACAGCCTGATTGAGGGATGTCTCGGCCTCGATCATTTCCGCCTCCTCAGGCGAGGACACAATATCGCCCACGCGCAGGTCCAAAGCCTTGCGGCACAAATCATCCAGGGGGCGCTTCCACAATTCATATCTATCGATCATGGAGTGGAGAAATTCCGCGCTCAATCCAAATCCGGAGAGCTTTTTCAAATCGCCGATCTGATTGTATTTGGGTTCCAAGCTTCGCAGCACATCCCACTGGCTTAGCTTTGCCACTATGGCGCCCGTGGCGTCCTTTACGAGTACTGCACGATGACGGTATCCCCTTGTATCATATTTGAGTCTGCTCTCCTCCAATGCGCACATCGCTTCGTACAGTGTAGCATCCTCGGATATGACTCCATATTCATCGAGGGGTACCATGAGATCTTTCACTTTCATCGCTTCCATACATTACCTCCGCCATTCCACAGCCTTAATGCGTCGCAGTGAGGCGTTTTTTGCATCCCGCTCAGGGAAGGCGTTCCCCTCCCATAGGTGGCCATACCAGGAGGAGAACATCAACCCTCGTTAGTCCTCACCACCCACGGCTCTGCACGATTCGCTCGACCTCAGCGTTCTTGATCCGCTGCTCCTGTTCAGCCTTCCTTTGTTTGGCCTTCCCAATCTTTTCCATGAGCTCTTTGGCGTCTGTCGGCTTGATCAAATAGTCATACGCCCCAAGCTCCATACCCTGTATGGCCGTATCAACTGTACCGTGACCGGTGAGCATAATCACTTCAGTCAGGGGTCGTAGGCGCTTTATCTCTCTGAGGGTTTCGACACCATCCCTGCCTGGCATCACCACGTCCAATATGACGACATCGACTTCTTCTTTTTCCAAAAATTCGAGGGCTTCGTCTCCCGAGTAGGCCGAGTACACCACAAAACCCCTTGTTTCAAGGCGGCTTGACAGGATTTCGACAAATTGCTCCTCATCGTCAACCAAGAGCACCTTCGTTGGCATGGAACTTCTCCCTGGAGTAATAGTTGTACTTAAGAGATGCGGAGAATTTCGCCGCGCGAGTTGACATTGAGATGAGAGCAATTCTTGTGCCACTGTAAGACAATGCCTAGCTGGATGGGAGAAAAGCTCATGAGGTGACGGGGAGCCGTTGGATGTGGCGTGGTATGGTGGTGTTGCTGTGGATATTCTTTGGGGATGGGGGAGTGTGTGTAGGGATGGTGTGGCAGCGGGCGAATGGTTTCATTATGGGTCGTAATGTATCATCCAAATGAGACGATATGATACATCTTGAAACTATGCGTCACACCTTCGCCCAAAGCCAACTATAACGAGGCTCCACCGTCCCATTCCCCACCGCAATCTCCAGCGCGCGGCGGCTCGCTATCACCACAGCTAACTCCCGCGCCCTGGTTATTGCCGTATACAAAAGGTTCCGGCGCAGCAACACGTAGTGCTGTGTGGACAAAGGGATGATCACCGCAGGATATTCGCTGCCCTGGGATTTATGGATGCTCACCGCGTACGCCAGAGAAAGCTCATCGAGTTCGCTCACGTGATATGTCGCTGCACAGTCATCAAAAGTGACCACCAATTCCCCCCATTCGGCGTCGTGCGACGTAATCCGCCCTATGTCGCCGTTGTAAGCGTCTTTGTCGTAGTTGTTCTTCAGCTGCATGACTCTATCGCCAACGCGAAAGCGGTTCCCTCGGATAGGGGTGCCGGCAGGATTGATAAGGGCCTGCAGTTCGTGATTCAAATTCTCTGTTCCAAGGATGCCTTTGTGCATAGGGCTGAGCACTTGAATGTCATCCGGCCCGGAGAAGCCGAACCGATCGGGAATGCGCCGAGACACCAGTTCCTTGATCGCGCGTAGGGCGTCGCTGGAGTCCTCGCGCTCGATGAGATAAAAATCACTCTCCACAGAGTTCGCAGCGCTGATCACTGGCATGTTGCCCTGATTTATTAGGTGCGCGTTCATGACGATTTGACCGCGAGAGGCTTGGCGAAAAATGGTATTGAGTTTGACCACCGGGACGCGACCGCATCGGATGAGGTCGCCGAGCACATTACCCGGCCCAACCGAGGGCAATTGATCAGCGTCGCCCACCAAAAGAAGCGTTGCCTGGGGGCTGAGCGCGTCGAGCAGGTGATTCATGAGCCGCAGATCCACCATGGAGGCTTCGTCCACGATGACGTAGTCGGCGTCGAGCGGTCTGCGGCTGTTTCTGAGGAAGCCGCCCGCGCCTGGCGAGTATTCTAGCAGTCGGTGAATCGTGCGCGCTTCTTTCCCGGATGCCGCGGTCAACCTCTTTGCTGCCCGGCCGGTGGGCGCGCAGAGCAGGCAGCGAATATTCTTGGCTTCCAGGATTTGCGTGAGGGATTTGAGAAGGGTTGTTTTCCCGGTTCCAGGGCCGCCCGTGATGATGAGCATTTTCTGGCGGATGGCTTCGGCCAGTGCAAGCCTTTGTGCATCGGACAGCCCGATATTGATGCGGCCCTCTATCCATTGAATCGCGAGGTCTATTTTTATCGGGGGCAGCAGTCTAGGGCTTGTCAGGAGGCGGTTTATCTTTGCCGCCACTGCATTTTCGGCAGCTGCCATGCCCGCTGCGTATATTCGCTCGTCCTCGATTGCTATAACCCCTCGCTGAGCCAGCTGGGCCACCGCAGCATCGATATTGCGGCAGTCTATATCGAGCAACTGCCGCGCCTTTTCAAGAACGACGGCCCGCGGATAAAAGACGTGTCCTTCTGTTTGTCCCGTCTCGAGGACATGCAATATCCCAGCCCCTGCGCGAAGAGGGGATTTCATGTTCATGCCGAGGCTGCGAGCAACCTTATCAGCAGACTTGAACCCTATGCCGCGGATGTCAGTGACAAGAATGTACGGATTTTGAGATATTATCCGGGGCGATTCAGGACCGTATTTTTTGAAGATTTTGAAGGCATAGCCCGTGGAGATGCCGTGGCTCTGAAGGAAGAGCATGACGTCTCGTATGCCCTTGTGCTCCTGGAAGGCCTTGGAAATGCGCTCCGCTCGATGCTTTCCTATACCCGGCACTTTGCGCAGGCTTTCAGGGCTTGTTTCGATAACCTGCAGCGTTGCCTCGCCAAACATCGCAGTGATGCGCCTCGCCATTTCCGGTCCAATGCCTGGCACCAATTTGGATGACAGATATTTCTCGATGCCGCGCACGGTTGACGGGGCTTTCACTTGCGCGTCATCAAACCGAAACTGTTCGCCGAATCGCGGATCGAACTCCCACCTTCCTTTCAGAAGAAGGGTTTCTCCGGGATGAGGCTCAGGGAGAAATCCCACGATGGTGACGGGGGCTGTCCTGCCAAGGACCGCCAATCTTCCCACCAGAAAGTCGTTTTCAGGCTGGGAAAAGACCACTGCGTCGAGCACCCCTTCCATGGTGATCTTTTCTTCGATGAGGGATGTATCTGAAGGAGTTGGCATGATCAAAAAAAAACAATTTATGAAGTCAGATTCTGTCGATTCAGCAACGTTCGCAAGGCGGCGCTGCGCTCTGAGGACAGGTCGAATCTCTTTTAATGCTCGGGGACGTCGCGCCTTGGACTCACGCCTTGAAGCTCTTATGGCGGTGAGGCGGCGCGTCTTTTCTTCCGACCAGCCCTCACATACCAGTATAACGTATGCGCCGCAGGCAATATATAGGAATTCTCGAAATTAATGGCGAATTAGGCGCTCGTCCTATCGCGGCGTCATCCTCCCGAAAGTAAGGAGCCATGATGAGGTTCATGGATTCCCCTGTTTCTGGGAATGACAACCTGCCATATGGCCATTTCCTGTTTTCTTTTGAAAACGGTTATATCGCAGATCTCGAGGAAAAAAGCGAATTCGGAAGCGGCCTTGCATCCATCGAGGGGGCCTGAGATTGCCCGTGGCGCTCCGGCTGGTCTCCATGGCCGAGGGCAAAAAAATAACGGGGACCGTGTGCGTCCCCGTCATTGAGAAGGATCGAAAATGTGTCTGTTACGAATGTCTATGCGTTTCGGATTCCTGCGATGCCTACCAGAAGCGAGACCAAAACTCAGAGACCGAGCCCGAATCCTCCAGTGAAACTCCCCAGTATGTTCGACCCTAAATCGAAGAGGGGAAGACCGCTGAAGATACTATTCCCTGCGTATGGAGCTGCTGGAGCTGCATAGGCTGGGGCTGCGACGCCGACGCGTGGAACACGCGCAGCTGCTGCGTAGGCAGGACCTGGAATTGGCGGATACGGTCCTACCGTATTGCCCCCCAGGAGACTTCCGACAACCAGAAACGGCAGCGCAACAACCCCTCCGCACATTCCAGGGAATGGAGCATCTCCCCAGTACGCGCACGGATTGCCAGCGACTGCATACCCGCCTGGGCCGCAGGGACCCCCCTGATTAACCGCAACCGGCGCGCCGCCTGCTAACGCCCACGTCCCTGTCATCACCATCGCCGCCACGAGCAAGATACGTCCGACCCGTTTTCCCATTACACCCTCCTTTATTAGGACAGCTTTTTACACTGCAAAAGTGTGCACCGTGAGGAAATACTTTAATAAATGCTTCCCTCAAATGTCCTAGAGCGCCAGCTATCATGGTCCGTTTGAGGTGTCAAGGAAAAAATGGCTGATGTTGATTGGTTATATTCTAGCAGCCATAATATTGCTATGTCTCATTCGTAACATGTGTTAATAACATTTGATTTATTAGATACTATTCGCCACGTCAGCACGTGCGTGGCTGGTCGCGGCCACACATCAAAAACCATACGAGCAGCCTGCGGCCTTGAAGTGGCCTACCGTATAGAAACGCAGCGATTTGGCTCTGAGACCCTTTTAAGTGGCCAAGGGTCGCGCCGCTCGCGTGGCATCTTGATAGCACTTCACGTTGACAGAATGTAAGATCTACTGACAGTGCTGTGCAGATCAGAGCGATATGAGGCAAGTAGTTTTCGACGTGGACTGATTATTTCGCCTACAGACGGGGAGGTCAGACCTTGGCATGATCATTGCTCATGGATTGATGAGGCGGAAATGATTCCAGATGTGCCAACCCCAATGCCATGAAGGTTCCTCGAACAATATATCGACTCCTCCGTAGGGACATTGTCATACTGTGCCTTTGTTTTTCGTTGCTCCCTACGTTGCTCGTCGGAGCTTGCCTGTACTATGTTTTCCGGTCTGCTTATTCAGACACCGTGGCCGATGCTCTCGTCAGTCTCTCGCAAAATGTAAAAAGGGAGCTCGAGATCTTTTTCCGAGATCAGTCTGCCCAGCTCGTGACCATTGCACAAACGCATACCTTGGCGTCTCTCGGCAACGAGCGGTATCTAGGTGCAATATTTGATCTCATAAGATCGCGTTCTGGTTCCCTGATGGATCTTGGCGTAATCGACGAGCGCGGCGCGCATGTGGCATATGTCGGCCCTCATTATGAGGAGCTCAAGGCGGTTAATTATGCGAACGAGGATTGGTTTCACGCGGTCATCGAGAATGGGATTTTTATTAGTGATGTGTTTTTGGGATTTCGTAAAATACCGCATGTGATCATTGCAGTCGCGAGACGAGAGAACGGACAGACGTGGATACTTCGCGCAACCATCAACACGAGTCTGATAACCGCGCTTGTGGAAGGGGCGCGGTTTGGGAAAAAGGGCGACGCGGTCGTTGTCAATGCATCGGGTGTTCTGCAGGTTTCTTCGCGTTTTCGCGGAGCGGTATTGGCCGCAATATCGCTTTCTGAAAACGACTTTGGGTCCGAATCCGCGCCCCTGAAAAGGCCATGTAATGGGCTAGACTCAATTTGCGCCATAAGTCGCTTAGAGGATCCAAGATGGACTTTGATCCTTACTGCGGACTTGTCGGAGCAAATGGCCGTGCTTGGGGAGAGCAGAAGGTGGCTGTCAGTGCTTCTTTTTTTCGGACTATGCTGCCTGATTGCCGCCTCGCTTCTTGTCGCAAAAATAGTGACCGACAGGTTTGCGAGGCAGGAGGCGAAGAGGCTCGAGACTGAGGCGCTCATGATGCAATCGAATAAGATGGCGGCCTTGGGCAAGATGGCGGCAGGCGTAGCTCATGAAATCAACAATCCTCTTCAGATCATCAGCGACCAGGCCGGATGGTTAAAGGATTTGTTGAGGGAAGAAGACGTCCGAGGCAGCGCAAATTTTGCTGAATTCAAGGAGGCTGCATTCAAGATTGGACGCGCAGTAGATCGATGTCGATCGATCACCCACCGCTTGCTGACTTTTGGCCGTCGTATGGAGCCTGCCCAAGAGTTCGTCGATGTCAACGAGGCCCTTCGGGAGGTTATGGCGCTGCTCGAGAGCGAAGCCGCACATCGAGGGATACGTATAGTTGCGGATTTCGACGAGCTAATTCCAACCATTGTGACGGATAAGAAGCAATTGCAACAGGCGTTTCTCAACGTCCTGGACAATGCTGTGGATGCGGTGGACAAGGAGGGGATTATAACTGTAAAAACCCATTTTGAGTCGGGGACGCCGGATCGGGTAGTGGTTTCCGTCATCGATACAGGGCCCGGCATTCCGGGGGAGTTGATTGAGAGAATTTTTGAGCCATTTTTCACCACAAAGGGGGGGCATGGCGCCGTGGGCCTTGGTCTCTCGGTCGTCCACAGCATTTTACAGGGACTTGGCGGGAGCATTCGCGTTGAAAGCGAATCAGGACGAGGCGCCACCTTCGTCATTACGCTGCCTGTTACTGACGGCCGTAGCCTTGCCCGCGCCCCCGTTCGTACTTGTTGAGTTTTCGCATGAGTGTACTTGACCCCCACTGTATTGACGGCTATGTAAGAATGCCGGCGGCATTAAAAAGACGGGTGGCTTTTCACGCGTGGAAGTACATCTTCCCATCATTCTTGTGGGGATTATAGCCGGCGCGTACATGGCGTGGAACATAGGGGCGAACGACGTCGCCAACTCTATGGCCTCGTCCGTGGGAGCAGGCGCAATAACGCTTCGCCAGGCGCTGGTTCTCGCAACGATCTTGACTTTCTTGGGTGCAGTTTTTGTCGGATCTCACGTTGCCCAAACGATTCGCAAGGGTATTGTGTATTCGCAGGTCATAGGGGACGCTCGAGTGATCCTTCTAGGACTGCTTGCGGCGTTACTTTCAGCCTCTTTATGGGTGTGCCTTGCGACGTTCAAGAATTTGCCTGTCTCGACAACGCACTCCATCGTGGGTGCGATGATAGGCATCGGACTCATCGGCGGCGGTGTTTCAGCTGTAAACTGGTATCAAGTGCTCGCCATTGTCCTTTCCTGGGTGCTTTCGCCGCTGCTAAGCGGATTGATGGCGTTCGTTTTGTTACGCCTCATAGACCGATTTGTTTTGTCGAGGATGGACACCGTTCCTGGAGCGTTGAGGACTATTCCTGTGCTCGTGGCTTTAACTATTTTTGTCATGAGCTTGTCCCTACTGTTAGATACGCCCTTAGGGACGCGTCTTGGGATGGAGGGATTTTCGGTAGTTGGCGTCCCGTTGCTCATCGGCGGAGGCAGCTACCTTCTTACCGGTACACTGCTCGCAATTGCTGTGACACGTGGGAGATTCTCCCAGGCGGAGGAAGTCTTCCGTTATTTGCAAATCGTCACGTCATGCTACGTCGCGTTTGGCAACGGGGCGAACGACGTCGCAAATGCGATGGGGCCTTTGGCTGGTATGTACTTCATCGTAGCTCATGGGGCGGTATCCGAGACCGCCCCTACGCCTGTTGGTCTGCTTGCGTTCGGCGGTTTTATGATTTGTGTGGGTATTTGTACATGGGGTTATCGCGTCATCCAAACAGTGGGTTTTAAGATAACGCATCTGACGAGCGTACGAGGGTTTGCAGTGGAATTTTCAGCAGCGAGCATCATCTTGGTCTGTTCGATCCTTAGGCTGCCTGTCTCTACGACTCATGCAGCCGTCGGGGCGTATGTTGGGGTCGGCTTAGCTCGAGGGCTCGAGGCGCTTGATGTGAGCGTGCTCTGGAAGATCATGTTGTATTGGCTGATCACTGTGCCCGTGGCGGCTGCGACCGCCGTCCTCATCTTTCTCTTCCTTCGGATACTGTTTTAGAGAGGTGGGTCATGAGAATCCCATTAGCGAATATGTTGCGGAGGTCTCCATTAGAAAATACGCTGCGCCACGCGAATAAGGTAGCTGAATGCGCGCCATTTTTTGTGGAGGCGGTGGAGAGCTACTTTGCGGGAGACAGAGACCGTTTTGAGCTGAACAAGGAAGATATCCGAGATATTGAGGCCGAGGCTGACCGAATAAAACGGAATATCCGATCTCACCTGCCGCCTTCCATTTTGCTGCCTTTTTCTCTTCCAGCCTTTTTCTCCTTTTTGCGCGAGGCGGACAAGGTGGTGGATTGCGTCAAGAATTCCCTTTACTGGATGTCATACATGCAGCTTGTTTTGCCTCGTGACATTGAGCGAGACTATATCCTGTTAGTGAGGTCGGTAGGTGGGTATCTTGGTCTGCTGCCAGAGTTGGTAACCCGCGCGCATACGTATTTCGAGACAAGGATGGAGTCTGATCGCCAATTGGTGAAGGAGGCGGTTCGTGAGATACGCCGCAGGGAAAAGGCGTCTGACGACTTGGAAAAGACTATCCTCATCCGTTTGTGCGCGGCTGATGAGGTTGCGGCCAAGACTTTTTTCATTATGACTCGCCTTGTGGAGACTACCGGCGACATTGCTGATCACCTCGAGAACGCCGCTGATATGATGAGGATTCTCATTGCACGGTAGCTCAAGGGATGATGCAACTGATGGAAACTTTCAGGTACGCGCCCAAAAACCTGCGTTTCAGGTTATGCCCCGCCTCAGCCAAACATGGGAGGCCTCGTCGTGGATAAGTCCAGAACTCTGCGTTGGCAATTGTACGTGTCTTATGTTGCAGCAATCGTAATCTCCTTCGGAACCCTGGGTTGGTACGCTGCCACGGCTCTCAAAGAGCAAGCCTTTCGGGATACGGTAGAGATTTTGGAGAGTCAGGCGCTGCTGCTTTCGGAATTGCTGAAATCCGACCTCTCGGAGAGTGAGACGTGGCGGGCAAAGCAAATTTACCAGGCCATAAGTCCTTCATTAAACAGCCGGATTACCATCACCAGTTCTGATGGACGCGTCATAGATGATTCTCATGAGGAACCGTCTAGAATGGACAATCATGCCTTTAGACCGGAGATCAAGAAGGCGTTGGCCGGGGAGACCGGGATATCGCAAAGGTACAGCTACACGCTTAACGCAGTGATGGTGTACGTTGCCGTACCTGTCAAACAAGGGGATCGGCTTGTCGGGACAGTTCGGGTGTCAAGGCCTGTTGGCTTCGTATTGGGGTCGTTGACGAGCATCTACATGGGCCTGCTTGTCTCTGGCATTGCAGCGATCATCATCGCGGCCCTGCCGACGGTTTATTTTTCTGTTCGGATAGGGAAATTGGTTCGTGAACTGGAGGATGCTGCAACCAGGTTTGCTGAAGGTGAGCTGACCGGCCAGATCGAGCGGCCTGTATGGGAGGAATTCAATGGCTTGGCCGGCGCCATAAATCGTATGGCAGAGCAGATGCGTGATCGGCTGGACGTTCTGAATAGGAAAAAGCTGGAACTTGAGGCCGTGTTAAGGAGCATGGTAGAGGCTGTGTTGATGGTGGACAACGAAGAACGACTCATCAACATGAATCAGGCTGCAATCGCGCTGTTCAGACCACGGCAGACTGAGTTCTCAGGGAGAAATTTCTTAGAGGTAATACGCAATACCGACCTTCAGAGCTTTGTCCAAAGGGCTGCAACGAGCGATGTCCCCATTGAGGAAGATATCGTCATTATTGGAGCAAACGATGTGCATCTTCAGGCTCACGGCACGGCTCTGCGCCGCGCGGACGGTCATCGCATGGGGACGCTCATTGTACTGAACAACATCACTCGTCTCAAAAATCTGGAGCAGATAAGGAAGGATCTCGTGAGCAACGCGTCCCACGAACTGAGAACCCCTGTAACCTCCATAAAAGGCTTTCTCGAAACTCTCCGAGACGGGGCTCTTGACGATCCGGAAGCTGCGCGGCGGTTTGTTGACATCATGATTCGCCAATCAAATAGGCTGGCTTCCATCATAGAGGACATGCTCACGCTTTCTGAGATCGAGAAAACGCCGCAAAAGGGGTCTTTTCGAGTCGAAAGGGTGGAATTGAGCGCGGTATTGCAGGCAGTGCGCAAAGAGTTTACGCCGGTCGCGCAAGAAAAACAGATCGATCTGATGGTCGACTGCCAGCCGGGACTCTCGGCCATGGTCAATGAGCAGCTTTTTCAGCAGGCGGTCGTGAATCTAGTGGACAACGCAATAAAATACACTGGGACGGGAGGCAAGGTCGTAATCCAGTGTTGCAGTGAAGACAGAATGGCGTGTGTGTGCGTGGAGGATAACGGGATCGGCATCGCACGGGAGCATTTGTCTCGCATATTTGAGCGATTTTATAGAGTTGACGCCGGCAGGAGCCGCAAGATGGGTGGAACCGGCCTAGGATTGGCCATTGTGAAGCATATTGCCGCCGCCCACGGCGGGGACGTCACGGTGCAGAGTTCCCCAGGCGTCGGCAGCAGATTTTGTATCCACTTCCCTACAGACTTTGCACGCTCATGATCTAATCAGCGGCATACCTCTCGTCCGCTTTTTGTCGAGTGGTCCGTCTGGCTGTGAAGGGGTTCAAGAGAGGTAGAGTTTTCATCGCAGAGTCTGCTATTATAAGCCATATTATACCGTGATGACGTTACGTGTTGGAGAGCAAGGAATGGGAATTTTGGATCTGATAGGAAATACCCCTCTAGTGAGGATCGCTCATCCAGACGCCTCGAATGGGGTACGCCTGTTGGGAAAGCTCGAGGGAAACAACCCTGGTGGATCTGTGAAGGATAGAGTGGCCCTTTACATGATAGAACAGGCCGAACGAGAAGGGTTGCTTTCCCGCGATAAGATTATTTTAGAGCCTACGTCGGGCAACACAGGCATCGGGCTATCCATGGTTGCGGCGTGCAAAGGATACCGATGCCTCCTGACGCTCCCTGAATGCGTGAGCCTGGAGCGCAGGAATACACTCCGGGCCTTTGGGGCTGACTTGGAGGTTACTCCTGGTTGCGAGTCAACGGATGGCGCCATTCGACGGGCGCACGAGATATTTCAGAGCGACCCGGAAAGGTATTTCATGCCTAATCAGTTCGGGAACATCAACAATGTTGAGGCTCACTACATGGGCACAGGCAGGGAGATAATCGAACAGACATGCGGCGAAATCGATGTGTTTGTGGCAGGCATGGGCACCACGGGCACTCTTATGGGGGTTTCAAAAAGGTTAAAGGAGCATAATCCATCTATTGAGATCGTGGGGATCGAACCAGTCGAAGGGCACACGATTCAAGGTCTGAAGAATATGAACGAGGCCATTGTGCCGGATATATATGACTCCAGCAGAATCGACCGAATCCTCCGTGTGAATGACCAGCAGGCCTATGATACGTGCCGCTGGCTCGCGTTGACCCAAGGTATTTTTGTCGGCATGAGTTCGGGGGCCGCAGTGTACGGCGCCATCCAGGTGGCGCGAGAACGCAGCGCAGGGACGATCGTATGCATTTTGCCAGACAGAGGAGACAGATATCTCAGTACGACGCTTTTCAAGTCCATCTGCGCCAAGTGTCCCCCTTGAGACTATCCGTTCTTATGGATCCTTTGGGCCTTAGAAGAACTCGTAGCACTCTCCGGCAGGTACCCGTGAGTGGTCGAAGAGAAAAATGCGCGAGCCGTTGTGATCAGGGAGGGCGAATTTGACGGTATTTTTTTTGCCGTGCTCAAGGTAAAGGCCAGCATTCATGAGTTCGAATGCCACCAACCTGCCCTGGGCATAAAGGGGTTTGGCTTCTACCACGTTGCCATTTACTGTCCATACTGGCCTTGGGATGAAGAAAGAATACACGGGAAAGCGTCCTATGACCTCAACGGAAGGCATAAGGGCGCCGGTCCTACTCTTGCAAATTTTCACACTGTCAATTTTCCACCTGGCCGTGGAATTGGCTGCGTCTGCGGCGGCGGAGTGGCCGCAGGCCAGGAGCACGGCGCTGAGGACAATAGCCAAGGATATGTTGCGAAAGGATAGCGCCAGGCCAAGCCCTTGGCTGAGCGCAGCCGCGCGTCGAAAGTCGCGTCCAGGTATATTCAGTGGTGGGCCAGTGTAGCGCTGCAAAACGAAACCCGCGTCAATAAGGGCTAGAAAATTGTTTATTATATAACCGAAATGCGTTGAAAATACAAGAAGAGAAATGAGTTGCTGTTGACGAAATAGGCGCTATCAACTAGAATCCAACGCACGTTTTTTTCAAGAAGGAGGTAAAGGATGACCATTCGCTTGGCCATTAATGGATTTGGGCGCATCGGACGCACCATAATGAGGAGCGCTGTGAACAACCCAGATGTGGAGGTAGTTGCTGTCAACGACCGAATGGATCCAAAATTGATGGCTTTCTTGTTCAAGCATGATTCCGTGCACGGACTATATCACGGGGAGGTTGCGTACGGACCTGATTTCCTGAAGATTGATAACAAGGAGGTGAAAGCTCTTAAGATCACCGACGACCTGCTTAACTTGCCGTGGGCGCAATTGGGGATCGATGTGGTCCTCGAATGTACAGGCCTTTTTAGAGATCGCGAACGGGCAGGCAAGCATCTGACTGCAGGAGCGAAAAAGGTAATCATTTCAGCGCCGGGCAAAAAAGTGGACGGCACATTTGTCATGGGCGTCAACGAGAATTCTTATGACCCCTTGTCTCATCACGTCGTTTCAAACGCCTCCTGCACGACAAACTGCCTGGCGCCAGTGGCGAAGGTGCTGTTCGACGAATTTGGGATCGACAAGGGCCTTATGACAACTGTCCATTCGTACACCATGGACCAGAGTCTCCTGGATACCGTGCATAACGATTTTCGCAGGGCTCGCGCCGCAGCCATGAACATGATACCCACCACCACAGGGGCCGCGATCGCGGTAGGGCTGGTGATACCGGAATTAGCGGGGAAGCTGGACGGCCTCGCTATTAGGGTCCCGACGCCTAACGTCTCCCTCGTGGACCTCACCGCGGTCTTAAAGACGGACGCAACGGTGGACGAGGTCAACGCTGCGATGAAGAAGGCGTCAGAGGGAAGAATGAAAGGAATTCTGGCGTACGTTGACGAGCCTTTGGTGAGCACGGATTTTGTGAACAGCACGTATTCGTCCTTGTTTGACGCCCTGTCAACGTTCTCCATTTCGGGCAATATGGTGAAAGTTCTCTCATGGTATGATAATGAATCTGGGTATTCGGCGCGTATGGTGGACCTGGCGGTGTATATAGGTGAAAGACTGGTATGAGTTTGGATGTGTAGACTACCGGTGAGCTGCGCGACGCCTGCCGCATGATCAGCGAGTAAGGAGGAGTCACATGGCTATCAAGGGAATACAGGACCTCGCTATTGAGGGAGCAAGGGTTTTTAGCCGGTTTGACTTCAACGTGCCTTTGAATGCAGACGGTACGATCGGCGATGACAACAGACTTAGGCGGGCTCTGCCGACTTTGAAGTACATCATGGAAAAAGGGGGTAAGTGCATTGCCGTGTCCCACCTCGGCAGGCCAAAGGGGGAAAAACGCCCTGAGCTGTCTTTGCGTCCGGTCGGTGCACGCTTGACTGAGCTCCTCGGCAAAGATGTCGCATTTGTCCCTGATTGCGTGGGCGACGCGGTCGCAGAGGCCGTCGCTCGAATGGCGGATGGAGAGGTGCTGCTCCTGGAAAACGTAAGATTTTATGCGGGAGAGACAAAGAATGATCCGGCATTCGCAAGCCAGCTCGCCTCCGTGGCTGACGTGTACGTAAACGACGCCTTCGGAACAGCACATAGGGCGCATGCATCGACGGTGGGCGTGCCAAAGCTGCTGAGAAGAAAGGCCGCGGGACTGCTCATGAAGGAGGAGCTTGACAATTTGGGGCGGGCCTTGGATAACCCAGCCCGGCCTGTGTTGGCCATCTTCGGGGGCGCCAAGGTCTCTGACAAGCTCGGCATCCTCGAGAATTTTGTGCGGACTGTTGACGCGATGATCATAGCCGGCGGCATGGCCAATACGTTTCTGGCGGCGCAAGGGGCGCCGGTTGGTAGGTCAAGAGTCGAGGACGATATGTTTGAGATCGCGCGGCGTATTGTCGAAGACGCTGCGGGTTCAGGTTGCGAAATTCTGTTGCCCGAAGACGTCGTTGCGTCTGCCGTGATGGAGGAGCCGGGAGAAGTTCGGATTGTGTCCGTACGAGACATACCCCAGGAATTGATGGCGCTGGATATAGGGCCAAAGACTGTCCAGAGTTTCGTCGAAGTCATTGGGAAGGCGGCTACGATCATTTGGAACGGCCCTATGGGTGTCTTTGAAACAGAGCAATTTGCGCAGGGAACCATGGCCGTGGCGCAGGCGATTGCTCAGTCCTCGGCGTTCTCTTTGGTAGGCGGCGGCGACACGGTGCGAGCCGTGAGGAGGTTTGGCGTCGAAGATCGTATATCCTATATCTCCACGGGTGGAGGAGCGTTTATGGAATTTCTTGAGGGAAAGGCGCTGCCCGGGGTGGAGGCGTTGGAGTCGTGAGGCCTCGTCTGGAACGCGTCGCGCACGGAATCGCGTAAAGGTGTTCATCTGGTTGAGGCTGGACCGGAGAGAGAGGTTGGGAATCGCCTCAGTTGTGGGTGGAGGTTCTGTATGGCCGTGAGAAAAAAATTGGTCGCCGGCAATTGGAAGATGCACAAGACTGTCTCTGAAGCCGTTGCATATTCGTGTGAGCTGAAGGATGCGTTCCTGGAGCGAGGCATGCCGTGCGAGGTATTGGTCGGCCCTCCGTTTACCGCGCTGGCCGCGGTGGTGCAGGTTTTCCAGGGCACGCCCGTAAAGGTGGCGGCTCAGGATGTGTTTTGGGAGCCCCAGGGGGCGTACACAGGGGAGATCTCCGCACCTATGTTGAAGGAAATCGGCTGCACCTATGTTATAGTGGGGCACTCAGAACGGAGGCAGTACTTCGGCGACACCAACCGTAGTGTCGGGAAAAAGATAGGGGCCTGCCAACGGGAAGGACTGATACCTATTTTTTGTTTGGGAGAGACTCTTGAACAGCGGGAAAAAGGCATTACCTTCGCCATTGTACGAGAGCAGCTTCTTGTGGGATTGGAGCAGGCCGAGTCCACGAATCCTGAACGGTTGGTCATCGCGTACGAGCCGGTCTGGGCCATTGGGACAGGAAAAACAGCCACGCCGGAACAGGCTCAGGAAGTGCACCATTTTATTCGTTCGGAACTGGCCGCCGCGTCGCGAGACGGTGTAGGCGAGGCTGTGCGCATACTTTACGGGGGAAGCGTGAAACCGCGCAACGCGAGGAGTTTGTTCACCTGCGCAGATATCGATGGCGGGCTGGTGGGCGGGGCCTCCCTCAACAAGGAAGAATTCCTCGGAATAGTGTATTCCGGATTCGATACGGATTGAGAGGATAAACATGCTTACGACTTTTGTATTGATCATTCATCTCTTGGTGTGCATAGCCCTCATACTCATCATCCTGTTGCAAACGGGAAAGGGAGCGGATATCGGGGCAGTGTTTGGGGGTGGTTCGAGCCAGACTGTATTCGGAAGTTCAGGTGCGACAACGTTTTTGAGCAAGGTCACCATTGTGGCTGCAGTCCTGTTCATGTGTACTTCCATTGTGCTGACATATTTCTCTGACAAAGGGGTGGCAATAACCGAGCGCTCTGTCGTCACTGAATCCTCGGTTCCTGGCGTTCCCGCTACGCCTCAGCCGTCTGCGCCTGCTGCGCCCAGCGGCGCGCAGGGACCTGAGAATGCGCCGGACAAATAGATCTTGAGGAGCGTGTGCGGAGCGGCGAGGCGGCCTCTCGGCCTGTATGCATAGGCCGAGATTGCGGAGGCCGATCGAACCATCCGGCGTGGAATTGTTCCACGTGGAACATCGCCCCCCTGCCGCGACGGTCGGCCCTTGCAGAGCGCCTCAGAAAACCTTCGCCCCACCACGTCTCAGTTACTTAAACAGACTTGCAGCCCCTTCATAGGCTTTCTTCAACTCAGCTACCGCCTTCTCCACTCCGTCTTTCATCTCAGACCACGCTTGATATGTGCTAGATCTGAGCTCACCCAGCCTTTTCTCCGCAGCCGCCTGCCGCTCCCTCAAGACCCCCATTTTCTCTTGAATTGCCCGCAGCGACTCCCCCGTCGCGTTCTGCGCTCTGTCCTTCAATGTCGCGATCTTTTCTCCCAGCTCCTTTAATTCCTGTTCCATCTTGCGTTGATATTCGTCCCTTTGCTGCACCGCGTATTTCCGTGCGGCATCCAGGGTTTCCTCAGCCTGCTTTTTCACATCCGTCCCAGTGACTTTCCCTTCCTCTCCATGAACCAAGCCCCCGATCGACAGGGCCAGCACCGCCGCGAATACATACGCAAAACTCAGCGCTTTCATCGTCGCCTCTCCTTCCCCTTATTGTGTTAGCGCTCACACTAGACCGCTTCCCGACACTACAGAAAGCCGGCATGCCGGTCAACAGCAGCGGCTTCTGCATCACAAATGACAAACAACCCAAGTCGTGATAACCTTCCATCATTAAAAGATTCTTTGAGGCCCTGTATGAAATTCCTTGTGACCGGTGCCACCGGATTCATCGGCAGTCATCTCGTGGACCTCCTCAACACCAGAGGCCACCACGTGGTCTGCCCTGTGAGAGAACCCGCTTCCCTGCGTTATCTCTCTCCCCGCGCGGCCACAGTCATCTCCCTCGCCGACCTGGAAGACTCCCTCTCATCATTGGGCCCCTTCGATTACGTGATACACGCTGCCGGCGCCACCCGCGCCCTTTCCTACCAGCATTACCACGACGCCAACGTCCGTCTCACCCAACGCCTTCTGGCTGCCGTGTCCCATCAGCCCACTCAACGGCAGCTTCGACGTTTTGTTCTTGTCAGCACACAAGCCGTGGTGGGGCCCTCAAACAAGGGCGACGCTCCTATCGATGATGATGCGCCAGCTGCGCCTCTTTCGTGGTACGCCCTGTCAAAATACGAGGCTGAAAAAGCCGTACGCGCGTATGATCAGTCTCTTCCCATAACCATCGTACGGCCATCCACGGTATTCGGCCCTCGAGATGTCGATGTACTCGGTGTTTTCAGGGCGGTACGACGGGGCATCGCCCCCTACATCGCGGGTCCTGACCGTTTCGTCAGCATCATCTACGTCCACGATTTGACAGAAGGCATCCTGGCCGCGACGCTCTCCAACCGGCCTCCAGACGGCCCATATTTTCTTACCAACCCTTATCCCGTTGTCTGGCGAGCATTTGTGCAGCTAGTCTCCTCCGCCTGCGGCAAACGGACCCTGCCTCTCCCCGTCCCCCCGGCACTTCTCCGCTTCACGGCGCTCCTCGGCGACGCTGTCAGCAAGGTCGCCGGCAAGCCCATGCTCATTCGGTCCGACAAACTTCAGGAATTGCTGCAGACCGCCTGGGTATGCAGCCCAGAACGCGCCTGGCGTGACTTTGGCTGGCGCGCGTCCACGCCTCTCGACGAGGCCGTGCGACAGACCCACCTCTGGTACAAACAACGTGGCTGGTTGTAGCGCTTAAGGCACAAGACCCCTCGGATGAGCCTCGTGTCTCCAACTCTTCCTTCAAATTAACCTGCATCATCTAGCGATCCTGAGAGTGCCCGGAAGAACGCGATCCGCACCATCGCGTGCCACGGATCTTAGAGAGCCGCTATGAAGCTGGGAGCCCTGCCCCCTTGTCATCTGAAAGAAGCACGGCTTGACCGACGCCGCCGCGCCCCGAGACTGAGTCATCTTCGCCTTTGAGCCAAGCTTTCTGGCTTCCCAGGAAATGACAGGGAGGAATGCGGTCCGTATTAACGTCTCGCAGGCGATCCCCCCGGGGCCCCCAGGCAATCTACCACTACCTCCGACAGTTGCAGGCTTGGTGCACCCTTTTGAGCGCCGTTTGGTTCGTACGCAGCCTGCACTTCCCTCCACAGATCCACCCCGCAACCGCTCTACGCTTGCTCCCCATCCATCTTAGGCGAACACGATAGTCACCTCCGCTCGAACACATTCTTGTCCAGCAGCGTATAAGCTGCAGGCCACGGTCCTACTCGTCCTGCCTCTCGCCTTGACCCTCGCTCTCAAAGTGATCTCTGCATCCAAGGGCGTGGGTCGCAGGAACTCCACATGCATTGCACGCGTCCAACCAGTTTTCGCGTCTGCGCTCCCCTCCATGGATATTCCATCCTCTCTGCATTGCAGAGCGAAAGCGGTCCAGGCGCTGTGACAATCGATTAGGGTACATGCGACTCCGCCATTCAGATAGCCCGGATAAGAGCAGTGATGCTCCTGCGCCCGCCATGTACTAACCCCCTCATCCTCTATCAGAAAGCTCTTTATCCTGAGCCCCTTTTCGTTGTCCGCGCCGCAGCCATAGCAGTGACGGATTCCGGCTCCCGGATCCAAACGATCCTGCAGAGGCATGCCTTCAGTCCCTGCCATTTTCCTTCGCCCTTTCTTCAAAATACCCTGGCGCCTCATGCGGGAATATCGCATGAATCAGAATGTCTTCATCCGAGAGCCCGGGGAATTTTTTCTCCAGCTCTGGCCACAAGGGCGGCAAAAGCTCAGCAGGCCGCACGGTCACGGGGGCGTCGCCCTTCAGTACCCGCTCCTGAAGCTCTTTGTTCACTGGCGCGGGCGTTTCCCCGTAGAGACCTTTCAGCAGGTTCGCAGTGTGATTTGCGATGATCTTGTATCTTCCCAACAATACATTAAAAGTCGCTTGAGAAACGACGATTTGAGAGGTCGGAGTCACCAGCGGTATCCACCCGAGGTCCTCCCGTACGCGAGGGATCTCCTCGATGATATCATCAAGTCTGTCTAAGGCGTTTTGAAGCTTCAGCTGACTCGTGAGGTTGGACATGACGCCACCCGGAATCTGGGTCACCAGCATACGACAATCGACGCCGTCGTACGGCGCCTCAAATTCAGCGTAAGACTTGAGGACCAGCTTCGCCTCTTCAGCCGCCTCGGTCAGCTTTTTGAGATCGCAGCCAGTCTGGTATCCGAGTCGATGGAGAGAGAAGACCAAGGCCTCTGTACACGGGTGGCCCGTCCCCCCAGCAAAAGGACTCAGCACTGAATCGAGCATGTCGCATCCAGCTTCCACGGCCTTTAACACGGACATCATTGCCATGCCGCAGTTGTCATGGGTATGCAGATGAATGGGGACGCTCACAGCCCGTTTCAGGCTGCTTATAAGCTCGAATGTGGTTTGAGGATCGATCAGCCCCGCCATATCTTTGATCGCAATCTGGTGGACGCCCATGTCCTCCAATTCTCTTGCTTTGGAGACGAATTTTTCTATGGTGTGAACGGGGCTGATTGTGTAGCACACCGCGCCTTCTGCTATCTTCCCGGCCTCCTTCACCGCCTTGATCACTGTCTGATGATTTCTTACATCATCCAGGGCGTCGAAGATGCGGAACACGTCAATTCCGTTCCGCGCTGCAGCTGACACGAATTTCTCTACGACATCGTCCGGAAAGTTTGTATACGCCACCAGGTTTTGCCCTCGAATGAGCATCATGTTTTTTACCTTGGGCATGGCTTCTTTCAGTCTTTTTGCGCGCAGCCACGGGTCCTCTCGGAGGAACCTCACGCATACGTCGAACGTCGCGCCCCCCCATGTTTCCGCGCCATAGATCCCCGCTTGTCCGAGTTTTTCCGCTATCTTAAGTAAGTCATCAAGCTTGATTCTCGTTGCGACTTTGCTTTGGGATCCGTCTCTTAGAGTAATGTCAAAGATCTTGATGTGTTTGCCGCCTTCTGTAGTCATAATGTCCTCCGTTGGAATCCAGCCTTTCATCGTGCTAGGAGCCACACTGCGTGTCAGACAACCGGCCTTTTTTTGCCTCGGGAACACCAGTCCGCCAGACCCGTCATGTCGCGTTATGGTGCTTAAGGCCGCATCAAAAATCAAGCTGTTTGATGCTCTTGGGCCTTTATCGCGCTGATGTGGGATATGCGTTGCGAATCAATTCCCTTTCATCCTCGGGCCCCGCGACCTCCCCGTCGAGTCGCGCGTCACGCAGCCTGGTGAGAATTGCAGTAAAAAGTGGACCAGGCTCATAGCCCATGGCTTTCAGGTCGTTTCCCGTGAGCACAGGCTTCACGTATCTCAACGAACTAATATATTCCGAAATCCACTTTCGGGTCAGATCTCGCGTCGTCTTCGCCATCATGAACAAGAGAGTTTCGAGGGAAAAAGGCTTCAATACATGGACGACAACGCTGGGACGCACCACGTGGTTCGATGCGAAAAACGCCAGCGCCACCCTCATTTCCGCACGCTCCGTGAGCGCTCTTTGGCGGGCGCCCACAGGGAAAGCCAATCGATCCAGCACGCTTGCGTATTCCTCCTGAGAGAGCGAGTCCGTGAGCGCAAGCAAATACACTCGCCACGCATCCACCCTGTCTCTTTTGAAGAGATACTTCCACCAGGAAAGAACCCCAGCCACGGAGTCGAACAGGGCTCTCGTGCGATCATCAAAGCCAAGGGCCGGATGTATCGCCGGCAACACCCCATAACTGGCCATTACATTGAGACACGAACTCGGCGAACGTTCCTCGAGGATGTGGACAAGCTCGTTGGCGATTCTCTTCCCCTCAACATGTGCAAAAACCTGCATTTTGAGGGCCCCCCTGATCAATGTCGCAGTATGCTTTGAAATCACGAAACCGAAACGACTGCTGAATCGTATTGCACGCAAAATCCTTGTAGGATCCTCGACGAATGCCAGATTATGGAGCACTCTGATGACCTTTTCCTTGATGTCTCGGGAACCGCCGAAGAAGTCCAGCACTTGACCGAATCGTGATGGATTCAAGCACACCGCGAGGGTATTTATGGTGAAGTCCCGTCTATACAAGTCTCGTTTAATGGAGCTGGTCTCCACGGTCGGGAGCGCGCCCGGCCGTTCGTAATACTCAAGACGAGCCGTGGCTATGTCGATCTTAAAGCCATCGGGGAAAAGCATGACGGCGGTCCCAAATTTTTCATGGCTTCGTATGCGACAGCCTGGAAACCGTTCTGCAAGAGCCCTGGCAAAAGAGATGCCCTCGCCCTCCACTACCAAGTCGATATCGAGGTTGCTGTCTCTCAACAACAAGTCTCGCACCGCGCCTCCCACCAGGTATAAAGATTCATCACGCTGCTCTGCGATTTCGCCGGCGTTTTTTAGAACGTTCAACACATCCTGCGGCAATCGCTCTTCTAAGAGTTTCCGCACGCTTTTCGTGCGCGGCCTGCCTGAAGGAAATTCATCTGGATTCGAGGAGTCGCTGCTTTGAGGAAGCTTCAGGTGCCCCAGTAGATCACTGCGCGAGATCACGCCGACCAGCCTGCCGTTGTCCACCACTGGCACAAGCCTCTGCCGACCTTCTACTGTCAGCCGCACCACATGCTCAATAGGCGTGTCCGGCGTCACCGTCGGGGCACCTGGGTTCATGTAGTCCGTCACCGGTTGCTGATCCAGACCGTGGTGCACCGCCTTGTCCACCGCCGTCCTGTGCAGTATCCCCAGAATGCCCTCCACTCCCGCTACAGGCAGCGAACTTACTTGATACCGGCTGAGGAATACTGCAGCCTCTGCAATCGTCTGATGCGGTTCCAAAGCAATCACGGGGTGGCTCATGATTTCGCCCGCAGTTCGTTTGGGCTGCACGCGCTCATGGAGCAGGTTCAAAAGCTTTTCATGGGCAGTGTGGATGGTCATGTCCCTGATCGTTGCGCTGGCAGCCTGAGCGTGACCTCCCCCTCCGAACTCCACAGCGATATCCCCCGCGTTCACTTCCACGATCGCGCTGCGGCCAATGAGATGCACCCTGTCCTCCATGCGGACAAGCGCAAAAAGGGCGTCTATGTTCTCCATATCCTTGAATTTGTGGACCAGCAACGCGAGGTCTCCCACATAGTTTTCCGCAGTGGCTGTGGTCACTACTATCTCAATCCCCCCTACATTCACGGTCTCAGCCTCGTGAATGAGTTGATGCAATACCTCTATCTGATCCTTATTCAGGTCCGAAGCCATCATGTTCGATATGATATTGAGATTCGCTCCCTTTGAAAGAAGCCAGGCGGCAGCCTCCATATCTCCGCTGGTCGTCGAGGGAAACGCAAACGACCCTGTGTCCTCGTAGATGCCTAAAGCCAGCACCGTTGCTTCTTCTGCATTCAAATCGATGCCGCGTTTTTTGATCTCATGAATAAGGATGGTGACTGTAGCCCCTACTTCTTCTATAACTTCGACCGTACCCTTCACATCGTCCTCAGACGCTGGGTGGTGGTCGTAAACGTGGATCTCCGCCTTGCCCCCGTCTGCGACAGACGCAAATCTGCCGATTCGGCTCTTTTGTCTCGTGTCCACCAATATGAGTCGTTCAATCTCATCTAAATCAATATCCTTGGCACGCTCGATGGAAAGAATGTACAACGTCGATTCAATAAAAAAATCCCTTACATTTTTTCCCTGTGACCCGGGAAAGCAAACAACCGCTTCAGGATACAGCTTTTTTGCCGCCACCATCGAAGCAAACGCGTCAAAATCGGCATTGAGATGCGTGGTAATAACTTCCATGCCTACTCCACAGTCGCCTTGCGCAGCACTCCGAGTTCTCACGCAAGGTTATGAACAAGATAGCCCTTAGCGCAGCCTTCGTCAGTGATCCCAGAGCGAATCGCTTTCGCACACGCTGTATCGCACGCAGGCGGCGAGGAATCCATTAGTCATTCACTGCTGCATGGCGCCTCACACCGTCGGCGCCCAGACGGTTCCTGCCGCCATGAGTTCCGCAATCTCACGCTCTGTATAATCAAGTTCGGACAATATTTCCCTCGTGTGTTCACCGAACCGATAGGCAGACGACCTCACGCTGCCGGGCGCTGCGCTGAGTTTTAACGCGATCCCCGGTTGTGGAACTCCATTGCAAGCGCGGTAAAGCATCTTCCGCGCAACCGCGTGTTTTTCCTCTATGAGTTCAGTTCCCGACAGTACCGGCGCAACGCAGTCATTTGCATCGCTGAACACACCAAGCCATTCTTCAAGCTCTCTTTGAGCGAAAGCTTTTTCGAAATATTGAGCAATCTCTTTGGCGGCTTCTCTATCGTGTTGCTTGTCCGCATAAAAAGGGCAATTCAATTTTTCACAGAGTTGTTTCCATAAGTGTTTTTCGAGAGCGCCCACGGCAAGGTGCCGCGAATCCTTAGTTCGATAGCATCGATAGTATGGTTGCGCGCCGGCGCCGACCGGCTGCGCCTCGGCGCCCGAATGCGACGTGGCCTGGTGCGCCTCTGCCAGGGGCAGAGCCAAGAGTGACATGAGACTATCGCTCATAGAGACGTCGATGTGTTGACCCGCGCCAGTGGTATGCCGCGCCTGTAGGGCAATCAAGATGCCCACTGCGGCATAAAGACTCCCCACCAGTCCCGCGAGAGGGACGCCGGGCTCGATCGGACTTCCTTGCCCATCTCTCAACAAATCCAATACCCCTGCATACGCGACGCAGTTCAGGTCATGTACGGCCTTGTTTGCCATCGGTCCATACTGGCCGTATCCTGACAAAGAGCAGTAAATGATGCCGGGATTCACCTCTTTGACCCGGTCGTAATCCACGCAAAGATCTCGTACGACCCCTGGTCGAAACGCCTCCAGGATCACATCGGCCGCTGCAGCCAGTTTCATAAAAATCGTCCGGCCTGCCTCGTGTTTCAGATCCAGGGCCATATGTCTCTTGTTCCTTCGAACCATAGGGACTTTTACGATCACCGAATCATTGCGAAACCGGGGCGCCTCGATCACCGTCACCGACGCCCCATAGTCAGCCAAAATGGCGCTGCAAAAAGGACCTGGCAACAGCCGGCTCAAATCCACTACACGCAGCCCGTGAAGCGCAGCGACTCCTTGGTTGCTATCCGCCCTGTTTAACACACTGCGAGCCTCCTCAATGGACACCTATGCGCAAGCGTGTCGTTCAACATATCCAACAAAGGCGAAAAAGCCAACTTCTCAGACCATAAATTACCGACACGCTGGACAAACGATTTGCCACCAAGTATATGATCGTGCATTGCCATGGGAGGACGGCCATGGAGGAGGGAAACATGCAGGAGCACTTCGACGCAGGCGGGCAGCGCAACAATGACTTAAGCATGGCTTCAAAGCGACTGCGCCGCAGCGCTCAAACTCCTTCCTTCGGTTTCCCTTCCAAGCTCATGGTCTTTTTCGCGGCGGTGATTTTCTTTGGGGCGTTTTCCGCGGCGCGGGCCGAGGCTCCAGTATTAGACAACTTTTCGGCAACGGGTAGGAGCGATGTGACATCAGAAAACAAGAGCACGCCATCAGGAAACGCGGCCACACCCCCCAGCAATGAAGAGACGCAAAAAGACTCGTCTGCCAAAAAGAAAAAAAACGGAACACAGACCACAGCGCACACTCCTCATGGTTATGGACCAAGCACCGCGGTTGATCAATCGAAGTATCTCAAAGCGCTGAAGCTCGAGCGGGATGTAGGCCAGCACATGAGAACCATTGACAACGCATTAAGACAAATGAATACCGATATCAACAGAATAAGAACTCTTGAGAGAAGATTCTGACTGCAGAGGTCGACTGGATGGCAAAAACGCTGCTGGTGGTTGAGTCCCCGGCCAAGGCGAAAACCATAAAGAAATATCTTGGCAAGGACTACGATGTAAAGGCTTCGGTGGGCCACGTGAAAGACTTGCCCGACGGGTCGGGAAAAACGACAAAGGCTAGGCGCTTTCAGCGCGTTACCCACAGTTCGCCCGTCGTGGGCGTGGATGTGAATGACAACTTCAAGCCTTATTACGAAATTATTCCTGGCAAAGAGAACATTGTCAAAGAGCTCCGCGAGGCCGCGGCAAAAGCCGAAAAACTCTTCCTCGCGACAGACCCCGACCGCGAAGGAGAAGCGATCGCGTGGCACTTGAAGGAAGAGCTTGGAAAACCAGACGATCAGACCTATCGCATTCTTTTCAATGAACTGACCGAGCGTAGAATCAAAGAAGCTATTGCCTCGCCCACGCGATTGAACGCCGACAAATACAATGCCCAACAAGCGAGGCGTGTTCTCGACCGGATAGTTGGATACCAACTGAGCCCACTGCTGTGGGAAAAGGTTCAATCAGGCTTAAGCGCCGGCCGGGTCCAATCGGTGGCACTACGGATCATTGTGGATCGTCAAGACGCGATCGACAAATTTGTCCCCCAAGAATACTGGTCTATTACGGCGGAACTCAAGGGTGAAAGACCTCCATCCTTCCAGGCAAAACTCGTTGAAATCGATGGCAAGAAAGCGGACATACGAGATATGCAAACGGCGCGAGCCGCGTTCTTGCAGGCTGACTCCGAAACGTTCGTGGTTTCGGACATCCAAAAGAAAGAGAGAAGCCGGAAGCCGCAACCGCCTTTTATCACGTCAACGCTCCAGCAGGAGGCCTCCAAGAAGCTTCGATTTGCCGGCACGCGGACGATGCGCATTGCCCAACAACTTTATGAAGGCATTGAACTCGGGAGCGAGGGTGCAGTCGGCCTTATCACCTACATGAGGACAGACTCTACAAGGGTGGCGCCAGAGGCCATCGAAGCCGTCCGTCAGTACATAGTAACAGCTTATGGACCCGACTACTTGCCTTCAAAACCCCATACCTATAAAGTGGGGAAATCCGCACAAGAAGCTCATGAAGCTATCAGGCCCACCTCGATGGATCGACCCCCAGACAAGGTCGCCCCTTTTCTTGATAAAGCTCAACTGGCCTTGTACACCTTGATCTGGAATCGCTTTGTAGCCTCACAGGCAGCCGCGGCAATCATTGAGCTGACCACACTCGTGATTGCGGCCGGCAAGCTGAGCTTCCGCGCCACCGGAGCGGTGATGCGATTCGACGGGTTTACGCGCATATATTCCATTGAATCGGACGAAGAAGAGGCGCACAAGAATGTGAATGAAGAATCGGCTAAGTCCCTGCCGGTCCTCAACGTCGGTGAAGAACTCTCGCTCGTTAAGATAGATCCGCGACAGCATTTCACCCAGCCGCCTCCGATGTTCAACGAAGCCTCACTCATCAAGGAGTTGGAGGAGCTCGGAATTGGGCGGCCATCCACGTACGCTGAAATTATTTCCACGATACAAAAGCGCAAATATGTCGAGATCGAGGACAAGAAATTTCGCCCTACTTTGCTCGGACGCATTATATCAAGTCTTCTCGTCGATAACTTTCCTCGTCTTCTTGACACGCAGTTTACCGCCCAAATGGAGTCGTCCCTCGACCGGATCGAAGAAGGAGACATCTCCTGGACTGAGACGCTGCGGGACTTTTATGGGCCGTTTCAAGAGGATATTAAACTCGCCAAGCAAGCGATGCAGAACATTAAAAAGACCGGCCTACCCACTAACGATTCCTGCCCAAAATGTGGGCAGCCCCTCTTGATCAGGTCAGGGCGTTACGGACTGTTCCTCGGTTGTTCCAGTTATCCAGACTGTGATTACACGTCTAATATCGACCACAAGAAGTCAGAAACGCCTCAGTCTATTCCGTCAGACCGGAACTGTGACTGCGGAGCCCCTATGGTAATAAAGAGGAGCAAGGCGGGCGCGTTCCTGGCATGCTCCCGATATCCTGAATGCAAGATCACCAAACCCTTGAGTACCGGCGTGGCCTGCCCCAAATGCGGAAAAGGTGAACTTGTTCGCCGACGCTCAAAAAAAGGTCGTTTTTTCTACGGGTGTAGTCGATATCCGGACTGTGACTACGTCCAGTGGCACCGGGCAAGCAAAGTGGGGAACGAGAAATTTCCAGATTCAAAGCTGGGCTGAACCAGCGACACGACACTACTCGTTGGGGGGCGCTATGGCCGAACATATATGCCCTTGGTGGCTGGGTTACATACTTGCCAGTCCCATCCGCAGGCTCCTCGAGAACCCAGAGGAACTTGTAGGTCCCTTCCTTCGTAAAGGCATGATCGTCATGGACTACGGCTGTGGCATGGGGTTCTTTAGCATTCCCATGGCACGAATGGTCGGCTCGACCGGTAAGGTCATCGCCGTGGATATACAGGAAAAGATGCTTGTAAGCCTGGAACGCCGGGCACGCCGAGCACGATTGTCCAACATAGAGTTGCTCATGCCGAGCGAGTTAGTAAAGCTCCCCGATCGCACGGCCGAATTCGTGGCCGCGCTCCATGTGGTGCACGAACTCCCTGATCCTATTGCCTTCTTTCGCCTTATGCGACGCATTATGAAGCTTGACGCGAAATTGCTGGTGATCGAGCCCAAATTTCATGTGAACGAGGACGAATTCATGAAATCAATCATGGTGGCTCAATCCGCCGGATTTGTACCAACCAATGATCACATCTGTGCAACACGCGCCCAGGTTCTACGGTTGGCCTCCTCCCAGACGACAGAAGCGCACCCATGAGGCGCCGAAGATCTTGATCCGTCGTCCTAGGGACAAGTGGTTTGGCGATGGCTTTCACGCGTTGCGCTTAAGCGCTCTTGGCCGGGGTGCAGATACAGCAGAGAAAAGCCGCTGGTTCTCTGTCGCTCGCATTCTTCATGCCGTGCGGCGCCATACTTGCGACGTACATGAAATCTCCTGGTCCGCCTAGTTTTTTCTGAATTATCTCTCATCCGTGAGAGAATCAAATTCGCACGATACAAACACGCTACGGTGCCTCATGGCCGCGTGCTTACCAAGGCGGCGTGACATCACGGCGCACTCGCCCACGTCTCCCCACGATTTGGACCCACTCTTACCGAGATTTCGTCGTTTCAGCTATCGGGGTCTGGCTGGCGGCGCCGGCGGTATCTCCCTCCAATTTACAGATTGAAAAGGATTTGGCTGGGAGGAAGCCCCAGCTGGTGTCGGCGTTGCTGCATCGTTGTTTCTTTTGAGTTTGCTCAACACAAACGATTCGACCTTATCAACGGGGTAGCTCAGCATTTTGCCCAAAATCCAGAAGACATACATCTGATCTCGCGGTGAGGGGGTTGAAACAGCCTCAGACTCGGAGGGATCTGTCGCTTTGCTGGGGGTAAACGTCGCCTCCGTATAGCTGGGCTTAACCGGGATAAGTCCCGATTCAGCGAAACAGCAGATTGGAAGCGCTATGATCCCGGTCCCCAGAACCATAATCCTAACAATCTTTCCTATCATGAGACCACCTCAACAACTTTTGGCATCCCTGTATCATAGCTGAAGAAAAAATCCAGCTTTTTATGAAAAAAATCGATATGCCACCACCATAAACCGTTTCACTACAAAAGTTGTTAAAATCAAGTCCATTGCTCTGGTTTTGCCTTTCTATTTCGATCAGGGGATGGGCCTTTTTCGTGCTCTGGCACATGTTTCTTGAAAGGCCCCTGTACAACAGTCTCCGCCACAGTCAATCCTCCCAAACCAGGCCCCACGCGTACGGTGTATTCCTCCCCTGCTCGAATGAACACCATAACAGGCCGCACTTTCTCTCGTTTGGTGACGGCGGCCAGCTCTCTCAAGACATCTATGGTGAGTTCCCGAGCCCCGTGGTACTCGACGATGACGTCACCCTTGGATAAACCAGTCTTTGCAGCTTCTGATCGAGGAGCTATGTCAACCACCACAAGACCTCTCACTGACACCTCTCTCTGTGGGACGCCCCTTGGGGAAGACGCGTCGGCCTTCTGAACAGCAAGCGCTTTTCGATCCTCTTCTTTGGCTACGGCTTCAGCAACGGCCCGTTGGTCGGCCCCCGGTGTCCATGTCTTGGTGAGGAAATTCTCGCTGAGGTGGAATGGAATCTGCGGGGACGACAATTCGACGATCACCCGGAAGCCTGTGTTGTTGAAGGCCAAGTCGGGTCGCGACCATCCTCGGAATGCGCAACGCAAACTCGCGGCGCCGGTTGTCCAGTCGCCGCCCTTGGTCACTCGATTTTCACCGTGGCCGGGCCCTTCTGGATCCACTTCGGGCGTGTAGCGATAATAATCTTCCGAGTAATAGTCGCGCACCCATTCTGTGACATTGCCAGCCATGTCCTGCAAGCCAAACTTGTTTGCCTCGTAGCTTCCCACAGGCGCTACATATTTATAGCCGTCGTCAGCATCGCGGTCTCGCCACTCAAAATCGGTACTTTTGTCGGCATAGTTTGCCCTCAACCCATCTGGCACCGAATCACCCCAAGGAAACTGGGGCATGGGAAGACCGCCGCGCGCCGCATACTCCCACTGCGCCTCCGTAGGCAGTTTGTACGGCATCTTGTCTTTGGCGCTAAGCCATTCGACAAATGCCTGTGCATCGAACCAGGAAACCATGGTGACAGGTTCGTTCCCAGACGGCGTCCAGCCTGGATTTTTCCATGAGCTACCCTCTTTTTGTTCGAATCGGTTGGCGCGTGTATTGAAGACTTGCCCCCCACCAGCCTCCTCTGCATCCGTAACGTATCCAGTAGCCTGCACGAATTTCTTAAATTGCTCGACGGTCACCTCGGTCTCTGAAATAAAAAATGGACGCGAAATGCGAACTTTGTGAAAGGGATACTCATTCTCGAGAGAGAGCGGCAGATTTTGGGCCAAGGTTGTCATGGCCCAGGCGATGTCCGCTTCGGAACTGCCCATGACGAACGCGCCTGCTGGAATACGGCGCATTTTCATCCCTAGTGAGTTCGTAAAGGACGGCTGCGAATTGTCCTCAGTCAGATCGATAATTGCATCGAGGACGTCAGCGCCGAAGTCTGAATAATCTCCCATCGCAGCGATTAGTTCGGCGTCTCTCAGGCTTTCTACCACACGCCTGGCTTGAAGACGGCGCCCTTCGGACACCAATTTTTTTATCTCTCCCAGGACCGCAGGAAAAGAACCTCCTTCTAATACCTGCTGAATCGTCAAGGGGGTCGTGGGATTCGTCAAGGGTACCTCATCCGATCGCGCCTGCGCCACAACTCTGAAGCCGCACAAATCTGTGCTAAGATTGGGCTCGATTCCAAACCGAAAGGCATTCCTCGCAACCCCAGCTCCGAAAGCCCAATTCCCACCGCGTACGGCCCTTTTTTTGCTAGTCCGAGGTCCTTGTGGGTCTGTCAGCGTCTTTGTTTCAGTGTTTGTGTAAAACCGTGGATCGTAATAGTCTGAACATAGGTGCCACACATTGCCGACTATGTCGTAAAGCCCAAAGGCGTTTGGGGCATACGAGCCCACCGGACTCGGCCCCTCTGACCCATCGTCCACTGTCCTGTCTGCCCAGGGCACGGGCGATTTGCGATCCGCCATGTTGAGTTTTCGGCCGTCTGGATACTCGTCTCCCCAGGGATAACGCTTTTGATCAAGCCCGCCCCTTGCAGCAAACTCCCATTGAGCCTCCGTAGGAAGTTCGTATTTTCGGCCGTCGCGTTTGCTTAACCAATTGCAAAACGCCTCGGCGTCAGCGTGACAGACCACGGTCACAGGATAATCGTCTCCGGTCTTCCCACCAGGATCTCGCCAAGACACACCGGGCCGCTTTTCCCAATGCTTCTTATTGTCGTCATAAATCCAGGCCCACCCCTGCTTTTCTGCCACTGTTTTGTAGCCGGTCTCTTCCACAAATTTTTTAAAGTCGCCCACAGTGACTAGATATTTCCCCATGAGAAACGGTTTGCTAATCACAACGCTGTGCGCGGGCGTTTCAGGTCTGACTATTTCTTCCTCAACATTCCAATCTATTCTCACACGGCGGAATTCCGCCTCGGAGCTCCCCATGGTGAATGTCCCGCCCGGCAACACAAGCATTTTCATGCCAATGGAATTCACGACGACGCCTGCCGGGTTTTGGCTGGAGCGGCCTGGCCTTTTCGCCGCATTCTCGATGAATTTTTCCAGCCGTACGAGATTTTCAGATTCCCGCGCGGATGAAAGGCGCGATGCGGTTTTTTTTGCGCGTTCCACAGAGAAGGACGCGAGTCCCCACTCTCCTTCCTGAATTCGCTTCACTGTGAGGCTCTTTGCCGTCCGCAGTTCTCTCTGCATGTCATGCAGCGCGACTTCATGGCCTGGCGCTTCAGGCTGGCTTACCCGATGTTGATCATTGGGCGCCAAAGACCTCTTTTTGGCTGGAGGCATCCCCTTCCCATGGAGGCCGTCAAGGTAGGCTGACAGGGCTTCAAAAAGTTTTGGTCCATGGGATGACGCCTGTTCTTGGGCGGACTGGGGTGATTCAGAGGGGGCCGTTTCAGTCCCTTCAACAGTATCGGCAAACCTTAAGCCAGATACGAGGATCAGCCAAAGGCCGACCGCAACCACAGAGCGACGCCCCCATACTCGGGCGCGTGTACAATGGTAACATTTCATGAGTCGTCTCCAAATGCAGCCGGACGGAGAATCATTATTTAATTACGACGGGTATCGATTTCTTGGCTTCATCCACGAGTTTCTGATGGAGGGCGCTATTTCTCTGCTCCTCAAGTTTGTTGCGAATCATGCTGCGGACTTGTACAAAACTGGGCGGTTCGGGTTCTCTGCGGTCATCGACCTTGAGTACATGCCATCCAAACTGAGTCTTGATAGGGCCGCCTATCTGCCCCTTAGGTATCTTGAAGAGAGCGTGCTCAAATGATTTCTCGAAGGAGCCCCTTGGGAGCCATTCCCGTCCGTCCATGAGTTCCAGCTTCCCCCCTTTTTCAGCAGCCGGGTCGATGGACGTCTTTTTCGCCAATTCGGCAAAATCGGCGCCGCCTTTAAGCTGCTCGATGACTTTGTTGGCTTGAGCTTCAGTTTTTACCAGAATGTGGCGGGCTTTGATCTCTTCAGGCGGCTTAAACTCATTGAGATGTTCCTTGTAATATTTTTGCAGCTCTTCCTCCGGGATAGGAGGGCTCGAGACAGCTTTCCGCCGAAAATATTCACGAGCCAAATATTCTCGCTGAGCGTACTCGAGACGAGTCCGTATGGCAGGCTCTTTGTCAAGTCCTTGTTTCTTCGCAGCTTCGGAAAGCAACACAAAGTCGATCACTTCATCGAGGATTTTTTTTCTGCCATCAGGAGTGAGAAAGGGGACCCGATTCTCTTCGGGTATAGTGGCAATGATGTTGTCCAGCATTTCCCTAGTGATATTGACGCCGCCCACAGTTGCCAACACATCCCCACCCTGCGGCGCGGGCTGCGCAAGGGCTATCGATGCGCTGACGACGAGGAGCATTGCATGTGGAATAAGAGAAAAAAGTTTCATGTAGTGTACCTCTTGTTCAAAGGAAAACGATCTTTGGGGCTCTGTATCGCAACGAGAGTCCAGTCATGATCGCCTGCAACGGCCGAAATATAGGCTAGCCAGTGATCAAAAGCAAGGACTTGGGGCTTCCTTCCCTGAGACTACCACCGTTGGCGGCGGCTTGCGCACCAACGATTGCGGTCTTGCAAGGGCTGGCGACAGAGATCCAGACTCAGTTTCATTTTCCCGGATTGTCGGAGTCCTCAGGGGCGCGAGGGGCCACGACCTGAAGACTCGGCTTGCCGCCAGGTCTGGCAGGGGGCTCAAATCTTATTCTTGCCTGGGCGATGAGGTCGCTGAGTTTAATAAATTCAGAGGGCAGCAATTTCAA
>CAYRVH010000008.1:19148-38634 GCA_964427855.1 uncultured Syntrophaceae bacterium | reverse complement strand
CATGCGCCAAATTCACGTGCACCACTCCGCCAGGACAGACGGTCACATTCCCAAAATTCTCTGACGCCGCCAATATGATCTGATCGTCCAATGATATGCTCCCATGATATTTTCGTTATTGTATATATCGGCCTCAAACAATGCAACTCAATTGTTCCGGCTCTCGGGAGTGAAGACGTTGTTGCATCCTATGCCCAAAATTGGTACAATCACCTCACACCTAGATTGACATGGCTGACGTGTGCTCTTCCAATAGAGAAGAACGAATGGATCTCCGCTTCAAAATAATGGTGTGGGCAGTATTCGTAGTTTCCCTGATAACCACTTCAGTTGCATGGGCGCAGGCAGAAGTGGAACCAGAGCCTGAACGCGTCGGGGAATTCCAGATCAGGGTGAAGACACAACCTCCTCAAACCATCTCTATAGACAACTTTACCTTAGACCCCGACGAGGACAAGAAGCTCAGCGCTGCCCCTGGGGTCGCTACTCCACGAAGATTTTTTTATCGCATTCGCCAAGAAGGATACATGGCCTTCGACGAGGAGCAATGGGTCAACAACATTCATTTCAAGATGTTCAATAGACCCGCGACCCAGAGCCAGCAATATAAGGGACTTGCAGAACTTCTGACTGACGTGAATCGCAGCATCAAAGACTTTAAAGAGACATTGAACGACTACTATCAGTATGGAAGCCGGTTGATAGATTTCTGCAACGATCCGGAGTTCAAGTCTCTCAATGGCCTCGATTCAACCATAGGCGTCCATCTTGCGCACTACAACCAGCTTCTTAAGCTGCGTCAGAGCATTGCCAACGATCTCATATTGCTCACGGGAGACGTTGGCTGCCGAGACGTTGCAGCAGACTACAAGAAAAAGCTTGCGGACCTGCGGGGCAGTATGAACAAAATCCTCGCCGGGTCTCAATCGGCTGGGGAAAGGTACAAAGAACTGAAGATACAGACGCCTCCGGTCAGTCGCGACACACAAGGTGCTCCTGCGACAGGAACGCCGCCACGCACCCCCTAACATCAGATAACGGGGTGAGATCGCATACCGCTGCCGCGTTTTTTGGTAAGACTTGCATTTGCATTCACGGTCATGAGCCGCTGTCCTCCCGCCTAAGGAGCGGGCGATATGCTATGTCGGTAAAGAGACATCGTTGGTGAGTTATTACGGGGAACAGACAGACGGACACGTTCCAAGACCAAGAGCTCGAGTCACCCCAGTGAGTGGAATCATCTTGGCGGGAGGGAAGTCTCGCCGAATGGCGGGCGTGAACAAAGCACTCCTAAACGTCGGAAGCGAGCCCATTGTAGAGAGAGTTCGCGACGTCTTAGCTCAAGTCCTCCCGAGGATCATTCTCATAACAAACACCCCTGACGATTACGCATTTCTCGGTCTTCCCATGTTTCCGGACATAATTCCCAATGCGGGTTCCCTCGGTGGGTTGTACACGGGCCTTTCGCACTGCCCGACCCAGTTCGGGTTCTTGGTGGCCTGCGACATGCCTTTCCTAAACCCGCACATTATTCAGGGAATGATCGGTCTGGTCGAAGACTATGACGTGGTCATACCGTGCATCGAATCCAGAGTCGAACCACTCCATGCGATTTATTCCAAGAGTTGTATTCCGTTTATACAAGATTTGCTTCGCCAGGGAAATTTAAGGATCCTGGATTTGTATGAGCTCGTGAGGGTGAGGCGAGTATCTGAAGAATTCTTGAAGAAATTTGATCCAGAATTTCAGTTTGTGATGAATGTCAATAGTCCCGCTGATTTAAAAAAGGCGGTCAAAATTGCCGCCGCGCGAACTGCCTTAACGCCACGCTGAGACACGTCGTAGTACCCCGGTGCAAGTCAGTA
Source organism: uncultured Syntrophaceae bacterium (assembly GCA_964427855.1). Lineage (GTDB taxonomy): Bacteria > Desulfobacterota > Desulfomonilia > Desulfomonilales > Desulfomonilaceae > JAUPKT01. Next base: position 36,769 of record CAYRVH010000008.1, on the reverse strand, counting down.
TTCATAAGGGAGGAAAAGCTTCCGGTGCTCGTCGAGCGCAAAACGATCCGTCATCCCCGCAATATAATCGCACACTATCCGCTCGGCCGGTTCTTCACGCTCGTTGATGCGTTTTTGAACGCTGGGAGGCAACTGAGAGGGCCGCTCTACGTACTCTTGAAACAAATCGCGAAGGAGCCTATACGCCTTGTACTGCATTCTGAGAATTCTATGATGGGTATAGAACCGCGTGTGAAGAAATTCATTCAGCTCGCGCTTCCAGTTTTTCATCCGTGGGGAAAAATCCACTACGGACTCTTGGGCCTGCGCCAGCGCTTCAGGCGAATCGAAGCCCCCCGCCGCGAGACGATTTTCTGTTTCCTCAACCAGATCCCTTATGAAGGTATCGATGAGCGCGCGAATACACTGATAGCGCAAGGTGTCTTTATCCAAGCGAGGGTAGCGATCAGTAATGATCCTGGTGACTTCATCCCAAAGGGGAAGTTCGGATACCTCGGCCTCTACAAAAAAGCCTGATCGCAATCCATCTTCAATATCGTGGCAGTTGTAGGCTATTTCGTCGGCCCTATTGACGATTTGGGCCTCGAGAGATGGCTGTGGGTCTTGCATAAATGCAGCGGCGATATCAGGGCGTGGATTGTCATACACTGTGGAATGCCTTATAATACCGCTTCGAGTTTCGTAGGTAAGATTTAGGCCTGGGAATTCGGGGTATCGCGCCTCCAACAAATCCACGACCCTCAGCGATTGGTAGTTGTGTTCAAAGCCGCCGAGGGGCGCCATTAAGTCGTGAAGGGCGTGTTCGCCCGCATGACCGAATGGGGTGTGTCCCAGATCGTGAGCCAATGCAATGGCATGGGTCAAATCCTCGTTGGCGCCGAGATACTGGGCTATGCTACGGGCAATCTGCGCAGCTTCCAACGTGTGGGTCAAGCGGGTCCGATAATGGTCCCCCTCGTAATATGCAAACACCTGGGTTTTATACTCCAGACGCCTGAACGCCTTGGAATGAATGATGCGATCCCTGTCGCGTTGGAAGGCCGTCCGATACGGGCACTTCTTTTCCTGATACTCTCGACCCTTTGTCCGTTCTGACGCAAGGGCATAAGGCGCCAGAAAGAGACGCTCTTTTTCCTCTTGCGTTTTTCTGAGCAATATCATTTTGGTTTATTTTCGATTGGCGCATCAGCGCCTCTTCCATGCTCTTGAAACGTGACCCCTCCGAACAACTTGTGCCCTGTAGGACCAGGCAATATCAAATTCACAAAAAGGGCAAAAACAAGGACGACGGCAAAGGAAGCGGCAATCCATCTCACCCAGTTTATGCGGGATCCTGCCGGCTTGGCGCATAGAGGCTTCTGTTCGCTGCTCATGGCGTCCGCTTCTTCCCGAGGTTCCTGGCGTATCTCCAGTTCCCATACGTCTTTCTGCTCCCGAAATTCGTCATTTTCACTCTGTTCCTTGGAGATAATATTTTTATCCACGTCCGGTTTTGGCGTGATGGTTTCCAAGACAGCGCCACCCTCAGAAACCGTATCATTGTGAATAAAGCCATCTCGACCACAATGCGGGCAGCGGATCCTGCGAGCTCTATCCCCGCTGGCGAGCATAGGATCGCATCGGAGAAGTCCGTTGCAGGATCGGCATTGTATCACCATGCTGTTGCCTTCCGTTGTGCACGAAGAGAACTGGGCATTGCGCCGCCGCGCTGCGAGCCCAAGCCAGATGCACCCGACTGATTCAAGATCGGCTCCGCTTGTCCGACGCTTTTTTAAACCTGATTAATGAGCTTTTGTACCTCTCCCTCGTTGGGAAACCGGCCAAGCCGTTTTTTTGAGAACAGGAGCTTTCCTTGATATTCGACTTCAAATACGCCGCCGCTCGATTCGATGAGTTCAGATTTGATGCCAAGTTCTCGTTCAAGTTCGTCCGCCAGTCCGGCAGCTCGCGGTCGATAGTTTCAAACCCCGCAATACGTAATTTTACATACATCCATGGCCTTCACACCTCCTGGCATGCGATCGCCTTTTGATCGGCACAAAAATTATATGCTGAAGAAATCAGCGGCGCAATAGTCTGCGCTATTCCTTGAAGGCGTCTTTTTGGTCATCATGCCCCACAGACAAGGCCGAGATCCAGGGTTTCAGCGAATGCCGAAGGACTATCCAAATTGCGGCGCAGCAAACCTTGCTTCTTGCGCCTGAGAAAGTTTTTGGCCGACGTTTCATCTTCCAGGAATGTAATAATCGGCTCCTTTGATCCCTTGTCGATGACCGGGAGCCCCTCTTCATTCAGCCATGAGTACATCACAGAGTCGCCGCAGACAGTCCTGACCTTCCACACACTTTTGTTGGGACCGGGGCCCCCTGTCACACGAGAGATGGTTTGCTCCACCTTTTCCACCTGCTGCTTTTGGGCGTTGAAAGTCAAAAAACTGTACGCTTGGCCGTCTCTGATGCCTCTCAGCGCGGGCATTAAAGACACCGCAGATGAATGGTAGAGGGTACTTGGAAATTCGTAGCCTCGTTTTATATTTTCTCCACCTACAGCGATCTCGACCTCGAGTCGAGACGCTCTCACTACACCACGCATTTCCATTTGTTTACTATTCATAAAAACCTGTGAATCAAAGGACATCAAGCTGAGGTCCGGTTTGACGTTTACCGACTCCTTCAGGTCGATTTCTTTCGTCTGAGCCCTTATCCTCAGCCGTATGACCGAATCAAAGGCAATCACGAAGCTGTTCTTGCCTTGACTGATTTTGAAGTGGCTGTACCCAATCTTATCGTCTTCGAAGTAGATGCCGTACCACGCCTCACGAAAAGGAAAGCGATCAAGGCTGCGGTAGCCTTCGGGGGATAATTGCGCCGGGGGGCCGTCCTCTCGCAAGGAGCGAAAAGGACAGGCCGCCAGAGCGACTATAGATAAGGCGGCAAGAAACAATCGTATGCCAGGCCAACCGATGGAGCGTCTCATGGAACTCATCGGGAAATTCTGTACAAAACTAGATTCCATTGTACAAGGCGAACCGTGCTCTCCACAAACTGACTTCATACGTCGCTCCCATGTCCGTCAAAAACGAAGGGAGCGCGCCTCACTGCCATGAGGACATTGCTGCTTCTGGTCAGCGATGTTAGCATATTCTCGAAACAAAAGAATTTCCATCGGTTGGATATCGGGCGGCTTGCGAGTCTTGAGGAGCAGCCCCCTATGGGGGGGCGCAAAATTACATACAAATTCCATATCGCAACCGTGATTTCAAGGACTCCCTCCTTGTCATTTTGAGCTACGCGAGAAATCTTAGTTTCAAAACGTAAAATTTCTCATTTGTCTCTCTCACTTTGTTCGAGCTAGCTCTTTCAAGATAACAAGAGTTTCTCCGCCTTGGTTGACGTCGCGGTTTTAGAAAGGACGCACGAATTGGACGATACGGACTTTATTCCTGCGGCAATGTGGAGAATCAGCACACAACGCTGCAGAAGGTGGGGATAGACAACAGAAACGCACACACTTATACTAATTGCAAAAAGATGCGGAGAATGCAGACTTGAAAACTATGATTGATGCCATAGCCCGAAAAGAGGGCGTCGGAACAGCGGCCATAGAGGAGAAGGTTCGTTCCGGAAAGATCGCGATATTCAAAGCCCCTCCGAGCGGCGCGTTCGTGGCGGTGGGCGAAGGGCTCATGGTCAAGGTCAATGCAAACATAGGCACTTCCCAGGACCTCCATGATGAAGATCTGGAGTTGAGAAAACTCGAAGCGGCCATAAAAGCGGGCGCAGACACTGTGATGGACTTATCCACCGGCGGTGACCTGCGCTCAGTCCGTCGTAAAATCGTAGCGTCGTCGCCTGTGCCTGTTGGCTCTGTGCCTATTTATGAGGCTATTGTCGCCGCGACAAAAAGAGGCGGCGGAGGCGAAAACATGGAACCTGACGAGATGCTCGATGCCATTCGTCAGCATGGCGAGGATGGCATCAGCTTCGTCACGGTGCACTGCGGAGTGAACCTGGCGGCATTGGAGCGCCTTGCCCACCAGCCGCGTATTTGTGGAGTGGTCAGTCGCGGCGGCAGTTTTCTTGCGAGATGGATGCGGTTAAACCGCAGGGAGAATCCCTTGTTTGAACGTTATGACGAAGTGCTTGATATCTGCTTGCATTACAACATGGTATTAAGTCTTGGCGACGGACTACGGCCCGGGGCGTTGGTAGATTCCATGGATGCTGCGCAGATTGAGGAGCTCATCACACTTGGACAGCTCAACCGCAGAGAAAAGGAAAAAGGTGTACAGGCGATCATCGAGGGGCCAGGGCATGTGCCTTTGGATCAGATACCGGCTCAAATGATGCTCGAGAAGAAGCTCTGCGACGGCGCACCGTTCTACGTGTTGGGGCCCCTCGTCACCGACGTTGCCCCAGGACTTGACCACGTTACTTCTGCGATCGGAGGAGCTATTGCTGCTGCAGCGGGGGCCGATTTCCTATGTTATGTGACTCCGACTGAGCACCTGGGCCTGCCAGATGCCGACGACGTCCGCATGGGGGTCCTGGCGGCGAGAACCGCCGCGCATGCTGCAGATCTCGTGCGGAAACATCCCGGCGCCTGGGAATGGGACCAACAGATGAGTCGCGCTCGAAAAGACCGAAACTGGGAAGAACAAATTCGGCTCGCGCTCGATCCGGACCTTGCACGCGAGATTAGGAAAAGAACCTGTCGGGAAGACCACGAGACATGCACTATGTGCGGCGCATTATGCGCGTATAAGGCGGATTCAGAAGTATAGCAATCGCCTAAAGGATTCCCCTTTGAAAGATTATGACAGTTGCTTGAAAGACGGCGCTCTTCCCAAGCGAACTTTCCAGAGCAACGTTACGCATGATGTGGCGGAGAGAGAGGGATTCGAACCCCCGGTACCCTTGCGGGTACAATTGATTTCGAGTCAACCCCCTTCGACCACTCGGGCATCTCTCCGCTTCTACAGCCTGACCTCAGCCTTCTCGGCGCTGTATCGATTCCGTTCCATTCCATTCACTTGAGATACCGGCACCACGAACATAATGATTTAAAGCTCCCGACTAGGGTGCAGAGACGCGAATCTTTCCGGATACGCATTTGTAAGAGTTGCATCTCCGATAGCCCACTTCGAGGAAAAGCTTGGTCACTTTTATGCTGGCACACTCAATTGGCCTCGATGACATGGCGTGATCGCAGTCGCCAAATACTTGTCATTTTTGAGAACAATTCTGCGCCTGACCACTGCGTGCTCTTGACTCAATCCGCCCTGGCGTCCCGCGCCGCCGCGCGCTGGCAAAAAAAGCTTGGCATAGTTTCGCGCATGTTTCTTCTTCAACTCCTGACGCCACTTCGAACTCATGGTTTGTTCTTGGGTCATGCGAGAGGTCGAACAAGCTTCCCACGCCGCCCCACCGGGCGTCGTACGCGCCGAATACCACACGCGAGACGCGTGCATGCAACGCAGCCGCTGCGCACATCACGCAGGGTTCTAATGTAGCATATAGAGTGGCGCCGTGCAATCGCCAGTCCCCCTTTCGTCTTGCCGCCTCCCTCAAGGCGATGAGCTCAGCATGGGCCGTGGGATCTCGATCTCGTTCGATGCGATTGTACCCTTCGCCAAGGATCTGACCGTCCTGCACCACCAGGGCCCCCACAGGAGTATCGCCGCAGTCTGCAGCCTTTTGGGCGAGCTCTATTGCCATTTTCATGAAATGAGCATCCACCTCGCTTCTTGTCATTGCACGTGCCTTCGCGTCAGTCACACACCGCTCCACCCGCAGCGGATCCCACCTGCCGCGCATATCGGTCGAGGTAGCCGCCAATGAGGCTGCTACTTCTTGGCGCCCACGTCTCCCTGCGCTTCTTCAGCGTCTCGTCATCCAGCAGCACGTCAATCTTCTTCCCCGGAATGTCCACTTTGACGCGGTCTCCGTCGATGATGAGGGCAATAGGTCCACCAGCCGCCGCTTCAGGCGATACATGGCCTACGGCCGCCCCCCTTGTCCCACCGCTGAATCGACCATCAGTGATCAGCGCAACGCTCGCGTCAAGCCCCATACCAGCCAGTGCAGAGGTAGGCCCAAGCATCTCCCGCATGCCGGGACCGCCTCTCGGGCCCTCATACCGGATCACCACTACATCTCCAGCCATTATCTTTCCCGTGAGGATCGCGTCAACAGCGTCCTCCTCCTTGTCAAACACCCGCGCCGGCCCTTCATGCACTTGCATGTCTGGGGCTACGGCAGCTTGTTTTACCACGGCGCCATCTGGAGCGAGATTGCCTCTCAAAATCGCGATGCCTCCGCTGGGTCGGTAGGGGCGGTCCAGGGGTCTGATCACACTGTCATCCTCCACACGAGCGTGCGCCAAAATTTCTGACAACGGGACTCCCATTGCTGTCATGACTGACCCGTCGATAAGCCGTCCGGACTCGAGCCGCTTCAATACGCCTTGAATACCCCCCGCAAAATCGAGATCTTCCATGTGATGTCTGCCTGTAGGCGATAGGGCGCAGATGTTAGGAACCTTATGGCTGATGGACTCAAATAGCTCGAGGTCGAGCTGAATCCCTGCCTCTCGCGCAATAGCCGGCAGATGTAGGATAGTGTTTGTGGAGCAGCCAAGGGCCATGTCCACTGCGATAGCGTTTTCAAATGCCCGCTGGCTCGCTATGTCCCGAGGGCGAAGCCCTTTTTCAAGCAAGGCCATCACCTGGACGCCTGCCTTTTTTGCGAGCCTGATCCTCGCTGCGGATGCAGCCGGTATAGTGCCGTTTCCAGGAAGCCCCAACCCAACGGCCTCGGTTAAACAGTTCATAGAGTTGGCAGTAAACATGCCTGCGCACGAGCCACATCCGGGACACGCACTTTCTTCGAGGTCGGCCAGTTCCTTTTCGGTCATCATGCCTTTGCTGACTTTGCCCACGGCTTCGAAGACGTCTATCACATCGACTTTCTTCCCATGATAGACGCCACTGAGCATGGGGCCGCCGCTCACCACGAGGGCTGGAATGTTCAACCTCAATGCGGCCATCAACATCCCAGGCACAATTTTGTCGCAGTTGGGTATGCACACCATGGCATCGAAAGGGTGGGCCATGGCCATTATTTCTATTGAATCAGCAATCAGTTCTCTGGAAGCAAGCGAGTACTTCATTCCTTGATGTCCCATCGCGATGCCATCGCACACCCCGATGGTGTTAAACTCCAAAGGCGTTCCACCCGCGCTCCTTACGCCGCTTTTGACTGCGTTCGCTAACGCGGAAAGATGAATATGACCGGGAACGATTTCGTTAGCCGAATTTGCTATTCCCACAATGGGCCTTTGCATCTCGTCCCTGGTCAATCCCAAAGCGGCCATGAGCGCCCGAGCGGGGGCCCTTGTCACTCCTTTTTTCATTGCATCGCTTCTCAAAACACGCTCCTTTAACATCCTAATGTCGTAGTGAACTTGATGATCTGGGGTCGCCAGGGCAGGTGAACGCGATTCTTGCCGCGCTGATACGAGAACTGAAATGGCTCGTTGGGGTAACCTTTTTCTTTTGGGAGAAACCTATGCGGCGTGATGTTCTCGTCGCCGGCGGCAAGCCACATCCCGATACGCGTCCGTATCGATCTCTGTGAATCCTCTCGATCACTCGCCTTGTAAACGCAAAGCCAGACCGCACAAATCTTCCTCACAACTTTGGGTTTCATTGCCTCTGAAGTATCGGTTCCACGATGGGCGCGTGTATTCTCTCATACACGGGCAACTCACCCAAAAGCGGCCGTGCATAGTTCTTGAACTCTGTCGTCACGTTGTTTGTTCCATCGATGAAACTGTCTGGCATGGATTTCGTATCTTTGGCAACCTCGTCCAGAGACGCCAATTTGTACCTGACCCCGTAGTCGCCGACCCTTTCGATCACGATGGAGCCGTCCACTCTGCGCCATGCTGCTACTTGTACGGCCCTCTCGCCCACCTCCCTGGCCTCGTTTGCATCCACTTGACTCACGCAGCCGAGGAACGATCTTTGCAAATACCCAAATGTGTCAGAACGGACGCGTTTTATCTTGAGCTTTTTTTGCACCAATTCCTTGAGCGCATCCCCAAGGGATGTACTACCGGACAACTGTATATTCCCGTGGGCGTCGTGTTCCACTTGTCCTACGAGACTCGCGGCAACCGGCTTTCCATCACGATCTTCGATTCCCTCAGACACAGCAATCACGGCTCGGCCGTACTTGGCATACACCTGATCAACATCAGCGAGAAACGACTCATAATCGAACGTTCGCTCAGGGACATAAATCAGATGGGGACCGTCATCATCATATTTTCGGGCAAACACTGACGCGGCAGTCAGGAAACCAGCATGGCGTCCCATGACCACTCCGATATAAACGCCAGGCAGCGAGCGGTTGTCTAAATTTACGCCGCTAAAGGCCTGGGTGACGAATTTGGCAGCCGACCCATACCCGGGACAGTGGTCAGTCACCTTGAGATCATTATCGATCGTTTTGGGTATATGCATCACCCTAAGCTCGTAGCCTTCCGAGAGGGCAAAACGATTTAATATTCTGCATGTTTCGGCAGAATCGTTTCCTCCAATATAAAAGAAGTAGTGGATGCCATGCGCCTTGCATACCTGAAATATTCTGTGACAATAGTCTTCATCGGGTTTTAGTCGTGTACTCCTAATGCCTGCTCCTGGGGTCCGTGCTACTTGTTCTAAATTGTGGCGCGTCGCTTCTGAAAGGTTGACAAGCTGCTCTTCCACGAGCCCTTCAACCCCTCGGAACGCACCATAAAACTGCGTGATGTGAGGATATTGACGGGCCTGCAAGACAGCCCCCACCAGCGATTGATTAATAACTGCCGTTGGGCCTCCGCCCATAGCGATGATTGCCTTGCCCGTAAGTTTTTCCATCGTTTTGTCCTCCCTTAACGCTTATAAAAATAAAAAAACTTTTCAGCCCCTTTCTCCGCCGCGCACCCTTCCTTGCGGACGCTGCGTGTTCGCACAAACGCGTTCCGTCTATTTGCGATGAATTTACTCTCTCGGGATTCCACTCGCAACACACCCGCTGTTGCTTTCCCTCTTGACACCATATAAACTATTTTTATGAGTGGCAACCAACGCGTAGCACCGATCGAGCTGCTCCGAGAAAATTTGAACAAGGCCTCGCCTCGGAGACTGGTGAGACTCTTGGGCGCACTTTCCCCGCGTGCCTTTTTCGGGGTCATTGAATCACTAAGACGACCTGAGGCCCTTGTTCATGAGCTGAGGGAGGAAGATTTTTATTACCTGACGAAGGCCCTCTCAGAAGAAGAAGCCTTGCAGCTGCTATCCTTTGCCTCGACCAAGCAATTGCAGCACTGTGCTGACCTTGAGTTTTGGAAGAAAGACATGCTCTACTCTGATGGAATTGCCAAGTGGTTGGACATATTCGCCCAATTGCCAATTGAGCAGGTTCAGGACCTGCTCTCCACATTGGATCCTGAACTCGTCGTCGCGATGCTTCACCCGTTCCTGACTGTAAAAACGAGAAACACCGACGTTGACTATGTCGAGGAATCAGATACTCTGCCAGCCTACACTCTAGAAAATATCTTCTACGTGGACTTTCCAGCGCCTTCTCTCGAGGATCCTCTCAAGGCGCTCCTTGAAACCCTGTACGAGGCAGACACAAACTACTACTTCACCGTGATGGAATCCCTTGCCTATGGACTCTCCTCTGACTTCGAAGAAGCAGCGCTTCATTTTCGGCAGGCTCGATTGGCTGAAAAGGGCTTCCCGTCTTTTGAAGAAGCTATTGAAATATATCAGGAATGCGGTATCCGTAAAATGCCGGCGACCACCCCCCCGGCGCTTTTTGATTTGCAATCCCAAGAAGATGATGACGCGGACACGGCTCCTCTCGTCTATCCTTTGAAAACGATACCGTCCACATCCTTGTTCAGACAGTGCCTTGATCAGTTGACCGATTCCCAAGACAGAGACAGAATTTCCTCTGAGCTGGCGCACCTGGCGAATAAGATCATCGTGGCGGACTCCCTTGACCCATCGCTATACGACGACCTTACGAGAAGCCTGCACAAGGCAAGTGGGTACATAAACATCGCCCTACAGGAGTTGGGAGACGGCGAGCCAGGTGCTGCAACACATCTGCTCATCAACCGCCACATGGAAACGCTTTTCCGCTATGGTTTTCAATCCATCCTCTCGTTGAGGCGCGAAGCAATGACGTTTATCCGAAAATACGAGGGCGGTATCGAGAATTTGGGACATCCCCTTGCGGCAGTCTTGCGGGAGCTTTTCAAAAAGAGGCCTTTATTTGCCGCCAATGTGCGAGGCGAGTCAAAACCGAGAGATTTTCAGGACAGAGAAGAAATTATGTACATCCGGCGACTTCTGGATGACTCATTCTTGGAGCAAGCCTGGGAGGACATTTAGTCGCAGGAAGACTGTGTTCTCACGTGGTTCGCTGTACTTGCTTTTTTCTCCCTCTTCGTTTAGTCTGATCCACTGCCTGCCTTAACACCATTGAAACACTATCAGGGAGATATAGAATGGCAGATTTTGAGCCAATTATCGTAGCTTTTTGTTGCCACTATTGTGCGTATGGCGCCGCTGACCTTGCCGGCAGTATGCGTCTTGAATATCCGCCAAACATCCGAATCATACGGTTGCCTTGTACTGGGAAGGTGACACCCATTCTTCTGCTCAGAGCCTTCGAGAAGGGGGCGGATGGGGTGTATGTCGCAGGATGTCTCGAGGGTGACTGTCATTTTATCCATGGCAATCTCGTGGCAAAACCCAGAGTGAATTACACGAAAAAACTTATACAAGAAGTCGGTCTCGAACCAGAACGTCTAGAAATGTTCAACATGAGCGCCGCAATGGGACCGAGATTCGCTGAGGTGGCTCGAGAATTCACAGAGCGTATCAAGGCCCTCGGCCCAAGCCCTCTTCGCAAAACTCAGTCTGCGGCCACACAAGAGGCTGCATAAACGTTGAATACATCTGTTGTGTCAACAGCAGGACTGGAGGCATAATTATGGTCATAGGTGAACGAAAACCGTTCGAAGAAATCGTTAAGATGCTCAACGGCCACAAAAAAGTTCTCGTGCTTGGGTGCGGTGGTTGCGTCACGGTGTGTCTTACCGGCGGAGACGACGCGGTGAAAGTCCTCTCCAGCCAACTCCGAATGAGTCGAGAGAAAGATCACGATCCATTGGACATAGTAGAAAAGACAATCGAGCGTCAGTGTGATCCCGAGTACGTGGAACAAATCAGCGACATAATGGGGCAGATAGACGGCGTCCTCTCTCTGGCGTGTGGGGCAGGCGTACAATTTGTCGCCGAGCGATACCCTGGCATGCCCGTGTATCCCGCTCTGAACACAACATTTGTAGGGGGCTCCAAGAAGGAAGGCTATTATGTCGAACGCTGCCAAACATGCGGCGATTGCAAACTTTACTACACGGGGGGCATTTGTCCTGTCGCCCGCTGCTCCAAAAGCCTGCTCAACGGCCCATGCGGCGGCTCCACAAACGGCAAGTGTGAGATCGATCCTCAGGTTGACTGCGCCTGGCAACTCATCATAGACCGTCTTAAATCCCTCAACCTCATGGACAGGTATGAGCAAATCATCGAGGCAAACGATTGGAGGTCCAGCAGAGATGGCGGTCCACGAACAATGATCAGGGAGGACTTTCAAAGATGAGCACTGAATGTGTAACCGATAGCCGACTTGAAAAAATACTTCGCGCCGGTCATTTTGCTGTCACAGGCGAATGCGGTCCTCCCCGAGGCGCAGACCCCGAGGCTGTTCGCAAGAAATGTAGGATTTTAAAAGATAAGGCTGATGCTTTTAACATCACAGATAATCAGACGTCAGTGGTAAGAATGTCCTCTATTGCATCTTCTGTGATCATGATGCAGGAAGGCATGGAGCCCGTCATGCAGATGGTTTGTCGCGATCGGAACCGAATCGCCATGCAAAGCGATATACTTGGCGGCGCCGCCTTGGGCATCAAGAACATGCTTTGTCTCTCTGGGGATCACCAGCGATTTGGGGATCACCCCCAGGCCAAAAATGTCTTTGACCTGGACTCCATCCAGCTCATCAGCATGGTGCGCAAGATGCGAGACGAGAGCCGGTTTTTAGGTGGAGAAGAGATTAAGGCTGCGCCGAAGCTCTTCATAGGCGCTGCGGCCAATCCGTTTGCCGATCCTTTTGAAATCAGGGTTCCGCGCCTGGCCAAAAAGGTTGCGGCCGGCGTCGAATTCATTCAGACCCAATGCATTTTCAACATCAAGAAGTTCGCAGAATGGATGAAGCAGGGTGTAGATCTCGGCGGTCGTGAAAAGGTCTTCATTTTGGGGGGCGTGACCCCTTTCAAATCCTTTGGCATGGCTCGGTACATGGCCAATAATGTCCCGGGCATGGACGTCCCTGACGAGCTGCTCCAGCGAATGAAGGGGACGCCCAAGGAGAGCCAGGCGGAGGAAGGGATCAAGATCGCCGTGGAGACCATTCAACGGCTTCGAGAAATGAAAGGAATAGCGGGCGTTCACATTATGGCGATAGAGTGGGAGGAAAAAGTGGGCGAAATCGCCGAGCGAGCCGGCCTGCTTCCTCGGCCGGTCGTGTAACGTGCAAGCCTTCTCTGCCGCCACCTCAGGCGGCCTATTGCTTTTTTGCATTTGCCATGCCGAGGATTTCTTCTCGGTCATTGCGATGTGTTGCGGCGATGCAAAAAAAATCTCATGAGGAGATGCCTGCCTGCCGGTTCATGGGTAACGGCGGCAGAGTTTGCCTCGTTTGACACGATACATAATCCGGTCAGCGCGCCCGGAATTGCTTGAACGTGAGAGCGCAGGCCGGCCGTCGTGCGAGACACCGGTGGAATGAATAATTCGGCACGTTCCCTGAGGGACAGCGGCGCGCATTTCGCGCATTCATTTTTTCAGGGGTAGCCTTGTAGCTGCGGTTCTCGAAGAAAAAAGAGCATTCGACGAAAACATTCATGCTCACCCTGTGTGGGCTCAGAGGGCTTCGTCGCTTCCTGTTCCTCGCAATGACGAGAGTGTTATTGATACGTCCTTGGGCTCGAAGCGACAAGCGACGCGATTTCGTGATAGGTTTTTGGGAATACTATAGCACCGTGGCGTCCCTTAGGAGGACAGGCGGTTGCACGCCGGGCCAGTCTCATCACACCGCCTTTGTCAGAAAAAACCTTCATAGACCAGCGAATTTGTTTGCCGTCGCTCCCGCCGGCGGAGTGAAACAACCTGGCGCATTTTCGGGGAGTCTTTTATGAGCCTCACCGTGTGTGAGATATTCAAGAGCATCCAAGGCGAATCATCGTACGTCGGCCTGCCGTGTTCCTTCGTCAGGCTCACAGGCTGCAATCTCGCCTGCCGTTATTGCGACTCCACCTATGCCCGGGAGGAAGGGGATCCTATGGAGATAGCCGACATCGTGGATAAGGTCCTTTCTCATGACGTAAGACTTGTGGAGATCACGGGAGGCGAACCGCTTCTTCAGCCTGAAACCCCTCTGCTTGCCCAAGCCCTGCTTGATACGGGTCGACGGGTACTCATCGAAACGAACGGGTCCTTGGACATTTCATCTTTACCGGAGCGCGTCGTGCGAATCATGGATTTGAAATGCCCCTCCAGCGGAGAAAGTCATAGAAACCGATGGGAAAACCTCGCTCTTTTAAGGCCTCACGATGAGATCAAGTTCGTCATTGCAGACAGGACTGATTTTGAATGGGCTCAAGAAACGCTGCGCCATCGATTGAAAGGCATTCAAAACGCCGTCCTCTTTTCCCCCGTTCACAACGAACTGTCGGCCGCAGCCCTTGCTCAGTGGATATTATCGGACAACCTCGAGGTGAGAATGCAAGCGCCGTTGCACAGATTTATCTGGCCTACAAAAACCAGAAGGGTGTAAAGACCATTGAAGGGTTTCTTGGTAACGCCTCGCGCATTCGGTCAACCGCCCGTGAAAATGATTCCCTCGCAAGAGGGAATCCAGACGCGCCACATCCCGACCGAATCGACGTGACAGTGCCGGCGCTACCGTGAGTCGCTCGGTGGTGTAATTTTCACAAACGGCTCCATTTTTGCCCTCTTTTTTCCCCCAACCCCAGCAATCTTTTCCAGATCTGCAAGAGAATGAAACGGCCCGTGTTTGGTGCGATAATCCACTATTGTGGCGGCGAGCTTTGGCCCTACACCAGGGATGAGCACAAGGTCTTCCGCTTGCGCGGTATTGAGATCCATTTTGCCGCCAATGGCCACCAAGACGGAAGCGCTGAGCGGCGCCCAACGGATATGCCGGTCCCCTTCGTCAAGATCAATTACGCTGTCGCAGGGAACGAGGCGTTCATCGCCGGTCAATTTCTGCGGCGATGGCGCTCCCAAACCCTGCATAATATCGGAGACATGAGCTGGGGCGTGAAAACGTATGGTTCCCACCAAGGTTTTTGCTCGCATCACTTGGTATGTGCAATCACCATCACCCTTGATGGGCCCGCCTTCCCAGTATGATTGTTTCAAACCTCGAGAGATCATGAGCACCAGGGATAGCGCCAACCCTAGGATGATCAGTCCTCGTATGGACGAGTGCGCGACCACGGGATTTTCCTTGTGTGTCATGAGGCGAGATCTTTCTGGAGCTTGTAATCGATGCTGTCCACCAGCGCATCCCATGAAGCCTGAATGACATTCTCGTTAAACCCGACGGTCCACCAGACGTCTTCTCCGTCCGTGGACTCGATGAGCGCTCGCACGGTCGCGCTGGTACCCGAGACACCCTCAAGGACTCGTACTTTGAAGACAGAAAGCCTCACCTCGCTCACGCAAGGGTAGAAACTGACAAGGGCTTTACGAAGAGCCAGGTCTAGGGCATGCACCGGACCGTTGCCCTCAGCGGCGGAAAACTCCATTTTGTCCCCGACGAGGATACGTACTACTGCATCGGAGAAAGTCTTTGTGTCCCCTTGTCTTTTTATGTTGTTCACGTGGAAGCCGTGAAGCGTGAAAAACCGTTTATGCAGGCCGAGCATCCTCTTCATAAGAAGTTCGAAAGAGCCTTCCGCAGCTTCGTAATGGGCGCCGAGTGCTTCGAGGTCTTTCATGGTCCGAAGGATTTCAGCCACGCGGGGGTCGTGTATGTCGAGATGTATGCCGTATTCCGCAGCCTTTTGTATAAGTGCAGCGCGACCTCCTTGTTCTGACATGGGAAAACGTCGGAGATTACCCACCAATTCGGGGTCTATATGTTCGTAGGCCGCGCTATTTTTAACCACTGCACTGCTATGCAGTCCTCCCTTATGGGCAAACGCTGCGGCGCCCACATAGGGTTGGGATTTGAGGGGCGTTCGGTTGGCCATCTCATCTACAAATTCCGAAACGTGTTTTAGCAAACGCAACCGCCTTGGATCTACCTGCATACTGTTCATTTTAATGGCTAGTGCGGGAATAATGGAAATCAGGTTGGCATTTCCACAACGCTCACCGATGCCATTAATAGTGCCCTGGACATGAGTGACGCCTGACGCCACCGCGCACAAGGTATTGGCCACTGCCGTTTCTGAATCATTGTGAGCATGAATTCCAAGGGGTACCGACAATTTTTTTTTCACGTGCTCGATGATTTCCCTGATCTCCAGAGGAAGCACGCCGCCGTTTGTGTCACAGAGCACAACCAGGTCGCATCCCGCCTTTACCGCGCTCTTCAGCGTGGCCAATGCGTATTCTCTGTCGTTTTTGAACCCGTCGAAAAAATGCTCGGCATCGAAGAAAATTTTCTTGAAATAAGGCCGAATAAACTGGATTGTCTCAGAAATCATAGTGAGATTTTTTTGCAACGGGACTGCCAGGACGTCAGTGACATGGAGATTCCAACTCTTCCCGACAATTGTAACCGTGTCGGTACCGGCTTCGAGGAGATTCTTGATTTGGGAATCTTTTTCAGGCGGCGTATCCGCCCGACAGGTGCTTCCAAATGCCACTATCTTTGAGTGCTTGAGGCTGAGGCCTTGTGCCGCTTCAAAGAACCGCCTATCTTTTGGATTGGAACCGGGATATCCTCCCTCAATGAAATCTATCCCCAGTTCGTCGAGCTTTCTCGTGATACGCAGTTTATCCTCGACGGAAAAATGCACGCCCCATGTCTGGGCGCCATCCCTCAAAGTGGTGTCATACAGTTCAACCGTGTTCACTTCGTATCTCCTATGAGCATGCGCCGCTGTGTAATCTCTTTTCCATATGTCGCGCCGTTATAAATAGAACGATGAAGTATGCTTTGATTATCACGCAGGGCGCAGAAAATTTTGTTCATGCTTGTGCTGCTGATGCTCGTCTTCCAAAAAAACAGAGGTAGATTTCTCGAATAGCCCGTGTGGTGGAAAAATAATCTTCTAGAAGCCGATCGCTTCCTTGCTCTGAGTATCCCAGCCTTCTGGCCAACCCTCTGATTTTTTGGCTTGTCAAAGGAATTCTGTCCACAATCCTGTGCTCCATGAGCCTGAGGCGGTCTTCCAGGTTTATGAGAAAACGGTAGCCATTGTCCAGCGTTGTAAAGGTCTCTGCGTCTATCAAGGCATAGTCGTGGAGAGCGGCCAAGGCGTCCAAGGTATTTTGGCGCAGCAGTTCAGGCCTTTTGGCGGCGTATTTGAGGATGTGTCCTTGCACGAAAAACTCGACATCAACCAGACCGCCTTGCCCCGTCTTGAGGTCAACGTGATACTTATCTTCTTCTGCTATTTCTTGTTCCATCCGCTCCCTGAGTTGAGCGATTTCTCTAAGGTCATCCTCAGAAGCGGCAGCACGCATGAGACAATCTTTTATAATGCCAGCCAGCTCGCCTTTCAAATACTCTGGTCCCACTATTGGTCTCGCCTTGATCAAAGCTTGTTTTTCCCACAACTTGGATGCACCCTTATGATAATCCCGAAAAGAGTTCAAAGATGAAACAAGCGGCCCTTTGTTCCCCGACGGTCTCAGCCGTGTGTCTATGTCGAAGGCCTTACCTTCCGCAGTATGGGTCGTCAGCGCCGAAATCACACGAGCAGCCAAGCGACTAAACCAGTCATGAACATAAAGGCTCCCTCGTCGTTCTGAGTAGTCTTCATACACAAAAACGATATCGAGGTCTGACAAGTACGTCATTTCTTTGCCACCTAGTTTACCCATGCCTAATATCGCAAAGGGGAGGTCGCCTCGACCGCCGCCAAATTTTCTCGTGATGGCCTTGTGGGCTATCTCCACTGCGGCGCCAAGGCACGCTTCTGCAAGCTCCGTAATACAAGCCCTCGCTGCGGCGGAATCGACTTCACCCCACAACTGCTTTACGCCTATTGCAAGCAGTTGCTCATGCTTGTACCTTCGGAGTACGTCTAACTGTGATTCATAGTCTTCACAATTTTCCAGGCGTTCAGCAAGGTCATCGTCGAATTGTTTCTTGTCAGAGAGTCTTTCGTAGGCAGATCTTCCAATCAAAGAATCGATAATTTGGGGATGCCGAATAAGGAGATCAGAGAAGAAAAGGCTTTCACCCAATATGCGTACGACAAATCGTGCGGTGGTGGTATTTTCCAAGAACGTA
>CAYRVH010000008.1:2756-19119 GCA_964427855.1 uncultured Syntrophaceae bacterium | reverse complement strand
GCGCTGGAATGGAGGGAGTCGATGTAACGATCCAAGGCCCGAAGCGTCGAGGTGGGCTCTGGGGTTTCCAATATTTCATCGAGGAACAGCGGCGCAAGTCTTTGCAGAATTCTCTTGCTTTTCTCGGAAAACCCTCTGCGTTCGGCCGGTCTTAATAAGTGGTAAATGAGCCGAGATGATTCTTCCGGCTCATGGAAGCCTCCCTCTTTGAGGAGATCGATAAGGAGCGAGTGATTGTCTGCCTCTTGAACGATTTGCTTGGCTAGAGGAGATAGTTGATTCAGGATCTCGTCCTCTGAGTGATGGAACATACTGGCGAAGAGATCCTCTACGTTTCTCCTCTTCGATTCCAAGTCTGAAAGAAAGTTTTCCAGAGCATTTTCTTTGTACCCCATCCGTCGCGCCAGCTCAGTCTGCTGCTCCGGAGTTCTTGGCAATTCATGTGTTTGAAGTTGATGATCGATCTGTATTCTGTGCTCTGTTTTTCGGAAAAAGAGATACGCATCGGCAAGCAAATCAGCGGTGTGGAGCTCAAGAACGCCTGCTTCCGCAAGGAGCCGCAGGGCTTCATAGGTGCTTGGAGACCTCAAACGCCGTATCTTTCCGGCGTTGATCAACTGCAGGGTCTGCACGAAAAATTCTATCTCCCTGATCCCACCTTGTCCCAACTTGATGTTGATGCCCGGTTTGTTCCTCAGACTTCGCTCAACCATCGACTTCATTTCACGCATTTCCTCAATGGTCGAATAGTCGAGGTGCTTCCGATAAATGAAGGGTTCCAGCTCCCGAAGAAACGCCTCTCCGAGTATCTGATCGCCGGCGATAACCCGCGACTTCATGAGAGCCGCGCGCTCCCACGTTCGTCCCCAGCTCAGGTAATAATCAAGCGCATTGTTCACTGAAGGGACGAGTTCGCCTTTTTCACCCTCCGGCCTCAAACGAAGATCCACACGAAAGACGAACCCGTCCTGAGTTATTTCGGACAAGCTGCGAGTGACATTTCTGACGAGAGTTTCAAAAAAAAGCTTCACCGACAGGGTCTTGGGCCCTTTGGTCACGCCTTCCTCCGGCCCCCTCAAAAATAGCAGATCTATGTCCGACGAGAAATTTAACTCAGCCCCTGAGATTTTCCCGAGCCCAAATACCACAAGGCCTTTGTGGGGAGTGCATTCCCTAGGATGGCCGTGCACTTCACAAAGACGCTCATAATGAAAATCGAGGGACACGGCAACACAGGCAGAAGCGAGGTCTGACAATTCCGCCATGGTTTCTCTGACTGTGGCCATATCAGCCAAGTCTCTCGTCCCTATTCTGAGATACTCCCGTTCTTTGTAGCATCTGAGGATTCGTTTTAGCTCTTGGCAATCAGTTGTATGACTTACCTCTGCGATCAGCTCCTTTTCAAAGTCTTCCCTCTTTTTTTGTCTGCAATATTCGGCTTGCCCAAAAAATTCTTCCACCAATTCCAGGCGCCTCATGACAGTTGAAAAAAGGAAGCTTGATCCCCCGACAGCTTTGAGAAACGGTACGCGGCGATTGTGGTGTCTTAAGATTTGCTCTACCATTGGGCTGACCGAGGTCTTCAACAGATCATCTATACGGCCTACGGTGGCAGTGGGATTTGGCGTATCGAGGATCGAGGAGACCAAGGCTCCCCGCTCCTCGCTAGATTGGTCTGAAAGCCTTTTCAAAAGGTCTTCCAGGTGAGGTAAGTTCTTTGTGGAGATTACCTGGTCCATGAGGGAAATGCCATCGACTGAGCTACGCAACACACCTATCAGGCAGTTTTTTTCGCGGCAGACGTTTGCTGCGCTCTCGGAGTGTTCAGCAGTTCTCGAAGAAAACCGAGAATTCAACGGCGGCCTCTCCGGGCTATTGATGTGAGGTGAGATAGTTGCATCGCCTCCAACTTCTCGTATGAAAATTGTTCCTTTGATGCCTCATTATGAGCAAAGCAGTCCCTCGGTAAATTTGGAGAAAACCTACAGGAGCGCTGGCGCAGGCGCATTCTCATACAAAGGCCACTTGTTTCTCTGCTGATGCCCTTGACCGGATGACACCTATGATCGATGCAGTGATTCCCTGGGAGTTTAGCAATGCCAAGGCTTGATCAGTGTGTTCCCTCCCTAGTATGACGATAAACCCAACGCCCATATTAAATGTCTCGAACATTTCGAGATTATCGAGGTTTGCCGCGCGTTGGATAACGCCGAAGATCGGAGGTACTTGCCATGTCCCCAGCTCGATAACTGCTTTGAGTTGCTCAGAAAGAACGCGCGGTATGTTATCGACAAATCCCCCACCGGTGATGTGTACCATCGCATTGACGGGAGTTTTTTCTATTAGTTTGAGGATGGGTTTCACATAGATTGCGGTGGGAGTAAGAAGCTCCTCGCCCAAAGATTTGCCTAGCTCTTGGACATGGCGATCTAGGGGATACTTTTTCTTTTCCAGCAGGGATTTTCTCACGAGGCTGAAGCCATTGCTGTGCAAACCGGAGGAGGCCAGGCCTATCAGATTGTCCCCCTCGCGTACTTGCGTCCCATCGACAAGATTTGCTTCATCCACCATGCCGACGCAAAAGCCTGCTAAATCGTACTCGCCTGGCTGGTAGAAGTCAGGCATTTCAGCGGTTTCTCCTCCTATGAGCGAACAGCCCGCCTGTACACATCCATGGGCTATGCCCTTTACGACTGTTTTCATGGTGTGGGCGTCTAATTTACCTGTTGCAAAGTAGTCGAGAAAGAATAAAGGCTCTGCCCCTGAAACCAGGATGTCATTTACATTCATGGCCACGAGGTCTATCCCGACGGAATCGTGAATACCAGTTATAAAGGCTATTTTGAGTTTGGTGCCAACGCCGTCCGTCGCAGAGACCAAGATCGGGGACTGATATTGACGCCAGTTGGGCTTGAATAAAGCCGAAAAGCCCCCCATTTGCCCGAACACTTCAGACCGAAACGTCGTAGCAAACTCATCACTCAGCGACTTGATTACGGAATCCGCAAGCTCTGTATCTACACCAGCATCTTTGTACGTTATTTTTTCAACCACCACCAACCCCATCAAAGGCGCGACTGTATGCCCGCCTTTATTTTTCGGCCCGTTTCCCTCGCGCGAACTTTGATTTCCTCCTGGTCCAGCGTTTGGATTTCCCTGTTCCGCACTACCACCTGTCCATCGATGATGACGTCCCTCACGTCCGAACCGCGGGCGCAATATACTAGATGAGAAATCATATCGTACAACGGCGTTAAATGCATCCCTGTCATGTCTATGATGGCGACATCTGCTCGCTTTCCGGGCTGCAAAGAGCCCACTATGTCGCTTATGCCAAGGACTTGCGCCCCCTGTATGGTTGCCATGCGGACGACAGCTTTGGCATCCATGGCTGTCGGGTCGGACGTAACCAATTTAGCCATCAGAGCTGCAGTACGCATTTCTCCCATCATGTCCAGGTCGTTGTTGCTCGCCACGCTGTCGGTGCCGAGCCCGACGCTAATTTCTCGGCGAAGCATTTTAACGATGGGGGCCGCCCCAGCTCCCAGTTTCATATTGCTCTCGGGGCAATGCACCACTTTAGTATGTGTTTCGGCGATGATGTCAATTTCCTTCTCATTGACATGGGTGCAGTGAACCGCAACAAAGTTCTCCCCCAGGATGCCTAAATCATGGAGGTGAACCACGGGCGAAGCATTATGACGCGCGTAAATGGACTGAACCTCATCTCGGCTCTCCGCTACATGGCAGAACAGGCGCATGGAATGACTTCCGGCCGCTTCGGCTGCAGAAGTCAACGTAGCAGGGCTGCATAAGTACGGAGAATGACAAAACAAGGCAGGGCGTATCAATTCGTGATACGGGCAGCGCTCAATAAACTCCATGGCCCGCTCCAGGCAGCGTTGGGGTTCACGAACATCCGGGGTGGGCACATCGAGTATCCCTTGGGCGACCACCGTCCGCATTCCGATAGCTATCGCTGCGCGCGCAGCGTTTTCCATGAAGTAATAACCGTCCGCGCACGTCGTAATACCGTTGAGAAGCATTTCAGCCATTGACACAAGGCACCCGAGGTACACGAAGTTCGGTGTCACCCATTGCTTCTCTACGGGAAATATGAAACGGCGCAGCCACGTATCGAGAGGCATATCATCCGCCAATCCTCTGAAAAGCCCCATCCCCGTGTGGCTGTGGCAATTGATCATGCCGGGCATGATCAAACAATTTCTACAGTCGATGATTTTGTCCGCACGAATGTAGGGATCCCAGGGGACATTGACTGCCACCAGGGCATGATCCTTTATGACTGTCATGCCGTGGGGAGTTACTTCGCAGAGATCGGGATTCAAGAGGATGTGGCCCCTGGTCAGTACTATATCCGCCGTATTTCGCGGTGAGTTCATAGCCGCGTCCATGGCGTTGCCCCGGCTCTCCGACGGCGCCAACCTGATTGCTTATTGATGAGTTGCACGAGAACCCCTCCTAATGGACTTTTTCCAATACAGCCTTTAACAGCTTTGCAACGCTCGGTCGGGCTCGACCCGCATTCTTGACGACCTGCTGCACCGTGACGGGCCTCATTACGTCTGGGAGATTCACATTTGTGATGACGGCCATTACAAGCACCCTCAATCCCGCTTGCCTTGCGACGATGACTTCGGGAACAGTGCTCATGCCGACTGCATCGGCGCCCAACAGCCTCAGGAATCTTGTTTCCGCCGGCGTTTCCAAGCTGGGACCAGTCACTGCGACATACACGCCATGCCGAACGGGAATTCTTAATTTTAACGCTGCACCGCTTGCTAATTTAATCAGTTCTCGATCATAGGGGCAACTCATATCGGGAAACCGTGGCCCCAGCCGGTCGTCGAACACGCCTCGGAGGGGATTTTCCCCTTGCAAATTCACGTGATCAGTCACTATCATGATGTCAGCCGGCTTGAAAAGAGGATTTAAGCCGCCTGCGGCGCTGTTCACGAGGAGAAAATCCGCCCCGAGTCTTTTTATGACCCTTACAGGTAAGGTCGCCTCCTGAAGCGTCAACCCCTCGTAATAATGGAATCTTCCATCCATCACGACAACGGATTTTTCAGCCATCTTCCCCACAATCAAACGCCCGCGATGTCCGACAACCGTAGCCGGACGAAAACCTGGGATTTCTTCATAAGGAATGGTTGTCGCAACCTCCAAATCATCCGCCATTCCTCCCAGACCGGTTCCTAAAATGATACCGGCGCGAGGGGCAATACACGTACGAGAAGCAATGAAATCAGCAGCTTGAACGACAGTGTCATACAGATTCATGCAGGGTACCTCCAGCGCTCGCAGCGCTTCAAGCCAGTCATTTTACACAGGTCCGGCTGAGGTTGTTGTGATATAAACATTCTATAATTGTTCTCAAAAGAAATCACGGAATGTCCATACCTCAGATTGTCATTCGCATGAAAACGGGAATCCAAGAAACTCCTTACGTATCGCGACCTTCGTGAGGATGACGTAATGAGAGGCCGCGCGCCTAATTCGTGCTTAATGTCAATAATTTGTATAAAAGAAAAAAGAGAATTTCACAGCGGCCTGTTTGCTCGATTGATGTGAGCTGAGATTTCTTCGCAGCCTCGGGGCTTTGCAAAGACATGAGGCCATTTGCGCGTTATTGCAAGTAAAGGAAAGCGACCGTGTCATCAATTATAGCACGCCACGCAGATCCTCACATGCTATACTTTCCTTATGCAATATGTCAGAATCTTCGTGTGTGTGGAATGATGGATCCCATGAGCCTCTTGAATATTCATGCGTGATTTGAAGCGAGACACATATGAAACTCGTGGTCACCATTGACGTCGAAGAAGAGGGGCTTTTCCAAGGGAAATACGATCCCTTTCACGCGCCCACGACCAATGTGTCGTCTCTGGAGCTCCTGGACGAGGTCTTTCTCAAATGGAACATTCACCCGACGCTCCTGCTCACATATCACGTGGCGAGACAATCGAGGCTTCACGAATTTCTCATAGACCTGGCCGAACGATGGGGTGGTGAAATTGGGGCGCATCTGCATCATTGGAACACGCCGCCGATACATCCATTGCCGTTTCCCGAGCCTGTTCCATCCGAATGCATACCCACTCAACTTCTCCGAGAAAAGCTGGACTGCCTTTTAGAGGCGTTTGAGCCAATGTGCATCACGCCGAAGTCTTTTCGGATGGGGCGTTTTTCATTTGGACCCAAGATGTGCGCGCTTCTCCAGGATTCCTCAATCGTCGTGGACAGCAGCGTGGCTCCTTTGAGGATCCAATATGGCGGACCGGATCATTTGACGGCGCCTGTAGATCCCTACAGGCCAGACCCCCTGGACGTGTCGTTGCCGGGCCATTCTCGCCTGCTTGAAGTTCCGATCACGATCGCGCCGATCCACCCGCACGTAGGGCGCTTGTTGGAAAACATCCGAAGGCGTTGGCCTGGCGCGGAAGACGCGGTGGGGTGGCTCGCCTCGCGTTTATGTTCGATTCCCGTGCAGCCCGCGTGGACGGGAAGCATGAGGCTGAAAATTGCGTCAGCTTTGCATCTGCGGAGAGGCGGAAAAGTTTTGACACTTTTCTTTCATTCTTCCGAGCTCTCGCCGGCGCACAATCCACTTCACCCGACTGCCAGACATGTTCAATTGTTCATCAAGAAGTTGGACGACTTCTTTCAATGGTTGCACCGGCGCACCGCGGTGGAGTCTTTGACGCTGCATCAACTCAGCGGAATGTGGCCTTTTTCCGTCACTGAATCACACACGCGCTATCGAAGTCAGAGCGGCCAAAAGGCGAAAGGCTTCTCAGAGCTGCGATAATTTTGGGAACCTCGGACAACACAAAGTCTATCTCTTCGTCTGTCGTGTACCTGGACAAAGAAAACCGAATGGAGCCATGAACAGCGGTAAAGGGCACGCCCATAGCACGTAAGACATGGGAAGGCTCTAAGGAGCCGGACGTACATGCAGAACCGGAGGAGGCGCAGATGCCCTTTTCGTCCATGCGCATGAGGATGGCTTCTCCTTCTACAAATTCGAAGCCGATGTTTAGGGTGTTGGGTAATCGTTGGTCAGTGAAGCCATTGACATGCGCATGAGGAACGGCGGCTAATAGTCCGTCCTGGAGGCGATTCCGAAGCCGCGCCATGTGTGAGGCCTTTTCGGCCATGTGCCTCTGTGCTAATTCCGCAGCGACGCCCAATGCCACGATGCCTGGGACATTCTCAGTGCCTGCCCTTCGATTAGATTCCTGGTGGCCGCCCATAATGAAAGGCGTGAACCGTGTCCCTTTTTTTATGTACAGCGCGCCGATGCCTTTCACTGCGTGGAGTTTGTGTCCCGACAAACTGAGAAAATGGATGGCGCAGCTATTCAGGTCTATGGGCACTTTCCCCACCGCCTGCACCGCGTCCGTATGCATGAGGGCGCCGTGTTCGTTAGCAATTTCTGCTATTTCTCTCACGGGGAATATGACGCCAGTTTCGTTGTTGGCCCACATGACAGATACGATGGCTGTTTGATCGGAGACTTTTGCCTTGACCTCATCCATATTGAGCAAACCCTTTTTGTCAACGGAGAGCCAATGGACTTTATACCCCTTGTACCGCGCCAGATATTTGCAAATATTGAGAACTGCCGGATGTTCGACGCGAGTGGTCACGATTTCCCGACGTTGAGGCATGGTAGCAAGTGCACTCATTATCGCAGTGGCGTCTGACTCAGTGCCTCCAGAATTGAATACTATCTCCTGGGGCTGCGCTCCCAGAAGGGCAGCCAGCTTCTCCCTGGCAGCCGCAACATCTCTGGCAAGCTTTCCGCCAAAGCTGTGCATGCTCGAGGGGTTCCCATAGCGCTCCATGAAATAGGGTTTTATCGCTTCAAAGACCTCTGGAGCGACCTTGGTGGTTGCGTTGTTATCCAAGTAAATTGTTTTCATGCTTCAACCTCCTCTACCACCAGATCTGGATGAACGAGTTCTTTGAGCTTACTTTCTATGACTCGCCGAGTAACCGCTGCGCTCGGACAAGACGTGCACATCCCTCTCATGGCGAGAACAACCCTGTCTCCATCCAGATCTACCAGTTCGACGTCGCCGCCATCGTTCTGAAGCGATGGGCGTATTTCTTGATCCAGCACCTCTTGAATCTTGGCAATCTTCTGAATTGTTGTCATGCGTTTTGCCGGCGCCTGGCTTTGGGCCTTTTCTCTTTTCAAGACGCCTTGCACCTCAGCAATCAAGGCTTCGATTTTGTCATGGCATTGGCCGCAACCACCCCCAGCTTTCGTGTAATTTGTGACTTGATCCACGGATGTCAAATTGTTTTCTTTCACTACTTTCCTAATTTGTTCATCGGTCACTCCGAAGCACTCACACACGAGATTGCCTTCGAGTTGCTCCCGAGGCGCTGGTTCCCCTTTATAGCAGGCTATCGCGGCCTCAAAGGCCTCTCGACCCATGACCGAACAGTGCATCTTTTCCGGCGGCAAGCCCCCTAAGTATTCAGCTATATCCCTGTTGGTAATCTTTAGGGCTTCCTCAATGGTCTTTCCTTTGATCATTTCAGTAAGGGCGCTGCTTGACGCAATGGCGCTCCCGCATCCGAACGTCTTGAAGCGAGCATCGACGATCTTTTCGGTCTCGGGGTCAATCTTGAGATAGAGGCGCAAAGCATCACCGCAGGCGAGAGAGCCCACTTCTCCCACAGCGTTGGCATCCTCCAACTCCCCCACATTCCTTGGATTGAAAAAGTGGTCTTTTAGGGTGTCGCTGTATTCCCACATAATCACCTCTCACAATTCTAACGTATTGAGCGATTCTCTTTTGATGACGTACATTTTAGTGAGTTAACGCAGCCGATCAACGATTCCTGAGGGCTGCGGCGTTGGGGATACTTCCTCAGGATAACCCTGGATATCGTTCACCGCGTCAGCAACCCTACAAATATCGAGGGGCTTTTGCAAGTCATCAGTCCCGAACAAATTCCTCTATGGTTTTGTCCGCTGTTTATCGCTTTCCTGATAAACTGAAAATTTGACTCATGATCGCTCGTTATGGTACTATAATACATCAAATAATGAGAAGTAAGCGCCATAAATTATCGCTGAGTAAGCACTTCGAAAGGAAACACGATGAGATACTTGATCCCTGTCAGCATCTGCCTTGTCCTTTTGGTTGGGGGCACTGTTCCGGCTGCACATTCGAGCATGTATTGGAATTTCGAGACGCCTGACCTGGAAACCATGGGCGAACCGGAGGCGGCTCCACAGGACAGTCGACCTGTCCAACCTGCGAGACAAAAGGCCCCAAAGATGTATGACGATTATGAGCTGCCGGAGATTGAACCCCTCTCAGCGGAGGAACCGCCCAGAACTGCTCCCTTGAGGGCAACTGAGGATTCCGTGAGTGCGCCTGTGGTTCGCACGCAAACCCCTCGGCGAACCCAGCAAACCCCGCCAGCCGAGGCCACGGTTCAGTCTGTCTCACCAAGACCAGCGATAACTCAACCAGGCGCGCAGACGACATCCACACCGCCGGCGCCTCAACCCGCTCAAGTCGGTCCTGGCGAAATCAGCCCTTCAAGCGCCGCGACTCAACCAGCCCAAGAGCCGGTGACAAAAAAAATGAAGTGGGGAAAAACGGACTCGGGATCCGACTAATTGAGGAAGACAAAGTGGGGTCGCTCAAGGGAGCGACCTCGTTCCCTATCTTTGGCTGACTTTCCTGAGGTCTCGTGAGGCTCTTTGAGAAGTAGGCGTTCCGGGTGGGAACGAGCGACAGGTGGCGCGAGCAATCCGCGTCATGGAGGACTTAATAGCTTTATAAATCTATCAGGGGATTGTCTCGCTGGCAATGGCAATAATGGCTTTTTTGTGATTGCGAGGAGTCGGGGGCTATGGAGCAGTCTCAGCCCGGATCAATTGAGCAGAGGCGGCTCTGTGGGTTCTTAGTGTGTGCTGGAGAACCACCATTTCTGGCGTCGCCAGTAGAGGTTCTCACACTTAATCGGCAATTCGATGAAGCGGACTTGATTGCAAACATTTTACTCGCCCATGTGAAGTGAATTAAGACATCTTAACCTAAGTATAAAGATTTCTTAGTGGTTTTTCTGTTCGTTCGGGCCTCGCTCATTGCAAATGACAAGAGTTGACCTGTCTTGGGAGTCACAGAGGTTTTCGACAAAACTCATTGACTCGGTGACGAGAAGCTTATCCCTACGGAGACTTCGATGATCAGTACAAGCCCTGGACATTACTCACTGCGCGCACCGAGCCTTATTCCAGTGTCTTTCTGCAACCGCATCAATGCGACTTCAATATTGTAATCTCGAATATTCAAACCCTTGGACATGGCAATAATCTCTCCATCGTCAACGCCGATTTCCATGGCCATAATCTCTTTTGCCTGTTGTAAGCCGGCAAGATTTACAGGAAAACCAGACCATAAATTCCACGATCTAAAATACACTATCCAATGGAGTTTGTTGTCCATAATGCGAGTATCGACGATGCGAAGACACGGGCTTGAACCATCCTCTTTTTCGTAGAAGAAGATATCTTCAGGCCTTCCTATCTCCATGCACATGCGATTTGTGCGGCCGCCATATTTCTTGTAATAGTCAATGACAAACTGCCACGCGACCTGCAGTCGCTCACCGTATGTATAGTGCTCGCCAGGAGCTTTTTGCGCAGACAACAAATAAGGCATATACTCTGACAGATACTTCTCATCGGCCACAGGAGGCAGGTTGAGATGCTCTGGAATCTGCGGCAGCAGCGGTCTGACGCCAGGGTGTTTGATATGGATGACCGCAAGGTCGAATTCTATTCGATCCGCTCCTGGGTTTGATCCAGTATCAACGGTGTAGCGACGAGCTGCGCCATCCGGCTTTTGAGACTCGTCTATCAATGTATAAAGACATTGAAACCACGCATCTGGTATTGTGGTGGCATTAATAAATACTGGTTTCACAGTACGCGCTCCTTATGTTTTCTCGAATCGCGCCACAGTTCACGAACGTACTCACGAATTGGACTATGGCCCTGTAAATATGATTCCTTTGGAAGAGGGAATCCAGGACACAGATAGTACCGCCGTTCAGTCTCGTACTTCAGGACGGTTGGTTCCCGATCAAGTGGGCCGAGGCGCATCGAGGGCAACGATGAAGAATAATGCATAGCTCTCTCTGCAGGCCACGCGGTTCGAAAATTGTGATGCTCATGGCACAACGGACCTCATTCCACACAAGTATTGAGCATTGCTATGGGTTCTACAACGCATTCACCCTTCGCGACGATTCTATGGAGAATCCCGGCAGCGAATAGATTCACCGCTTGTCTGTGGCATCAACCTAATACTCCATGGCCATTTTTTGTCAACGACGATTCTTGTGAAAGCATCAAGCCGCTGTATTGACATTTGAAAATTACTTGCCAGACTACCCATTGACCACACCAGATAACCCTTGACAGACCTCTCGCGCACCGGGTTTTTTTGTGCGAAAAGGGCGGAAGATTTGATAACGCGGCGGGAATCGTGAGATGATAAACGATGCATTTTCTCGTGTCTTGACCCGTTGGCGCGACAAGTGAGCGCTACTCCAATGAACGCGGTGCGTGTGGCATGATAAGAAAATATTTCCTCGATCCGCTGTTGTCGTCAAACGCCCCCCCATGGTATGACGCCCGCGGTATAGCCATAGGTCTTTTTGTAGGGTTCTCAGTCCCCATCGGCTTACAGATGATCGTATTGGGATTGGCGCGGGTTCTGCTACCATTCAATACTATCATAGCCTTTGCTTTTACCTGGGTGAACAATCCGCTCACTGTCGTCCCGATGTATTATGGGTACTATTGCGTGGGTTCCGTCATCCTCCACAAGCCGCCGGTGCTCTCGGCTACAGATTTTAACAGCTTGCTCAGTCCAATTTTGAACACAGATTTTTTTTGGCAATCAGCGCGACAATTCGCGTACTTGGGCTGGGATTTTCTCGTACGTTGGACCGTGGGTGCTCTTGCTGTGGGAGTTGCGGTGGCATGTGCGAGCTATTGGATCGGCTTTTACATCCAAAAAGAGCATTGCCGTCGGAAAGCTCTTGCGTTGGGCATGACGTATGAGAAGCTGCTCTCTGAGCTCAACCAAGGCTTGAACCGCCGAAACAGTACACAGGCTGGCTCTTCATGACCTACCCACGCGTTCACAGATGAATCCCTGTGGTCATCGAGATCTGGCAACCCCAATACGTTTACAGAACGACCTGATCTTGCATTTGGAACAAAAGGGCGATACAGGTTTACAGATGTTTTGACCATAGGTGACCAAAAGGTCGTTGTATTCCCTCCAATATTCTTTGGGCAATTTTTGCCTTAAGGTCATCTCGGTTTCTTCCGGCGTTTTTGTTGCAACGTAGCCAATGCGATTACTGATCCGGTGAACGTGCGTGTCCACACAAACTCCTGGTTTACCGTATGCCATGGTCACCACGAGGTTAGCCGTTTTTCTTCCCACGCCCTTCAGGGCCAGCAATGCATCGAGGTCGTCTGGCACCTTACCATTATGCTTTTCCACAAGCTCGGCGCAAATGTCTCGGATGCGCTTCGCCTTCGTGCGATAAAAGCCGACAGGGTAAATAAGAGCTTCTATCTGCTCCTGCGTCATGGCCAGTATGTCTTGGGGAGTCTGGGCCGCTTCAAAAAGCCTGAGCGAGGCCGTCCTCGTGACGTCATCCTTCGTGCGAAGAGACAACAGCGTCGATATAAAGATTCTGAAAGGATCAAGCGTACTCTGAGTTATCTCCGTCACGATAGGACTGGAAAATTCTTGCACTGCCTGCCGCAACAAGGCAATGATTTCGTGTATGTTTTCATCGACATTCGCTGGCATATCAATATATTATGCCAACTTTTCTTCGAACCGCTTTGATAGTTGGAGAGGCAATATCGCGGGCTTTTTCTGCCCCTTTCCGAAGGATTTCCCGCACGAGTCCAGGATCCTTCAGGTATTCCGTTTTCTTGTGACGGGCAGTCCCAAAATACTCCCACAGGTATCCCACAAGCTCTTTCTTCAGGGTGCCGTAGGCCGCACCGCCCTCTTGGTAGAGGTGGAGCACTTCTGCTACTCGTTCTGGGGGGGCGAAGTGTTTGTATATATTAAAGAGATTGCAGCGCGCCGGATCCTTTGGCTCGCGCACCGGTGTAGAATCCGTTTTTATGGACATGACTTTTTTCTTGAGAGTTTCTTCGTTGCAGAATATCTCAATAGTGTTGTCATACGATTTCGACATCTTTTGACCATCGATGCCAGGGATAGTGGCGACATCATCGTTGATTTCCGCCTCAGGGACAACGAAGGTAGGGCCATAAAGGCGGTTGAATTTCATGGCCAAATCCCTCGTGACCTCAAGATGCTGCTTTTGATCTTTTCCTACCGGCACGATATCAGATTGATAAAGTAAGATGTCTGCCGCCATCAAGACTGGATAGGCAAAGAGGCCATGATTCGGTGAAAGGCCGCGCGAGACCTTGTCTTTATATGAATGACATCGTTCCAATAAACCCATCGGGGTAAGGCAGGTAAGTATCCAGGTGAGCTCGGTTACCTCCGGGACATCCGATTGTACCCAGAAGACGCTTTTGTCTGGATCAAGCCCAAGGGCAAGAAAGTCCGATGCCACGTCTAAGGTGCTCTCAGCCAATCGCTGGGAATCAGTGATGCTGGTCAAAGCATGAAGATTGACGATGAAGACAAAAAGATCGCTGTTGGCCTGATACGATATCATCGGCTTCATCATTCCCAAATAATTTCCGATGTGAAGTTGACCAGTGGGCTGGATCCCCGACAAAACCCTCAAGAGTGTCCCCTTTCTCTCAGAAAATAGCCGTGAATCTGTTGGCGACTTTAGTCAATCTATACCATAGGCCTATGCAAGTCTGCAATTGCCTTAGCATGCCCACGGATAACTTTAGGCGACAGAAAACGTTCTTTTCACTATGAAATTTGGAAATTCGAGTGTTATCATGTGTTATTTTGAGAAAACAACGCACGACTGGGGTGGAGATCCGGGAGGAGAAGATGGTCGATCGTTACCACAGGCATTCGTTGCTCAGAGTTATCGGAGCGGAAGGCCAGGAAAAGATCCAGCGTGCTAAAGTCTTGGTTGTAGGGCTCGGCGCACTTGGCTCAACAATTTCTACGCTTTTGGCTCGAGCAGGGGTGGGCTATCTGCGAATCGTGGACGGAGACGCCCCAGAGCTGCACAATTTACACAGACAGATTTTGTACAATGAGGCTGACGTTTACAAAGGGATGCCAAAGGCAGACGCAGCGAAGAAACACCTTCTGGAAGGCAACTCAACTATACAAGTTGAATCTCGTGGAGAATTCGTGAATGCTCATAATGTGCATGCGCTGCTCGAAGGAATGGATGTGGTCGTTGATGCGCTGGACAATATTGCCACACGGTATCTCGTAAACGACTGCGCGATCTCCATGGACATCCCCTATATTTTCGGAGGAGCTGTGGAAACAGTGGGCAACGTCATGTCAATCGTTCCTGGTCGCACGGCCTGTCTTCGCTGCCTGTGGCCCAATCCCGAAGTGGTAAAAAATCATCCCACGGCATCCACAGTAGGGGTCTTGTCAGCCGTCGCAAGCGCAGTAGCATCCATCGAGGTTGCGGAATGCCTCAAAATACTCGTCGGGAGCTGGGATGACCTGATACCAGGTTTGTTGATGATAGAATTGTGGGCAAATCAGTACCAGATAGTGCCGCTGGAACCCGATCCCGCATGCGTGTGCTCTAAGCTTTCGCGTCAGATCGACCATCGCCCTTAGCCTGCGAAGGGGCGTTGTTTCTGAGAACCGTGGAGACGGTCATCCGCCGAAGGAGGGATGGATGAATTCGACTCTATCCCCGTCCTTGAGCAAGAAGGAGGAAAAGTCTCTCCTGTAGATGTAGCGGCCGTTCACTTCCACAATGACCGCAGGATCATCCTCCTGGGAAAGATCCAATAATTCCTGGATGGTCAATACGGTCCGATCAAAGTCTTCCGCAAAGCCATTGAAGATGATTTTCATACTCGTTCCGCGAACGCATTGGTACTGAGATTTCGCAGATTTTTCGCGTTCATGACAGCCCTCGGAAATGACTACGCATCTGATAATGCCCAGTCATTTCAACATGAATTTTTAGAATTGGCTGCACCCGTGCCTCATGGATCAACGGTTCACGTTGCTGAGGAACCCTCTGACAATTCTCGTGAGGCTTGGCATTCCGTCGTTCACCAAGAAAGAGTCATGGCCGTAAGGCAGGTCAAGCTCTACGAAGGAGACGTGCTTGTTCGTCGCCTGCAAAGCCCTCACGATGGCCAAGGACATTGACGTGGGGTACAGCCAGTCCGACGTGTAAGAAAGGACCAATATTTTGGCCTTGATGTTCTTGAACGCGCTCACCAGATCTCCATGGGCCGCCTCAAGATCGAATCGATCGATTGCCTTGGTAATGATCACATAGGAATCCTCATCAAAGCGTTCCATGAATGCGCTGCCTTGATGCTCGAGGTAGGACTCGACTTCGAATTCCCCTCCTTCCTTGCCATTTTCACCCAACGTGTAACGGTACCCGTCCACGTCCTTAAAGCTCCGTTTTCGGCCAAACTTCGCTTCCATGGTATCTTCGGATAGGTAGGTGATATGGCCGATCATCCGAGCCACCGCCAACCCTCGTCCCATCTTTTGAGACTGGGCGACGGCGTCGCCTTCCCCTGGAGGTTTCGCGGGATCACTGTATATAGCGTTCCTCCCTACCCAGTTGAACGCGATTCCTTGGGGAGACAACCTGGCAGTCGCCGCTATGACAATCGCGGATTCCACAAAATCGGGATAACGGATGACCCATTCCAACGCCTGCATGCCACCCATGGATCCACCTATCACGTTGTGCAGACGCTTGATTCCTAGATGTTTCATAAGGAGATATTGGACGTTGACCATGTCGCCCATGGTGATCAAGGGAAAACTCCGCCCGTAGGGTTTCCCGGTAAGCGGATTGATGCTTCGGGGTCCCGTGGTTCCTTTGCACCCACCTAGACAGTTGGAACAGACTACAAAATACCTGTTGGTATCGATGCCCTTGCCCGGCCCTATCAGGGCGTCCCACCATCCAATACGCCCTTTTTCATTGATCCCTGCTACGTGGGCGTCGCCCGACAGCGCATGAAGTATCAGCACCACATTGTTCTTGTCAGGAGATAACTCTCCGTAGGTTTCGTAGGCGACTGTCAGAGGTCCCAAGAATATACCTGATTCCAGTTGAATGCCTTCGAACTCAGCATGCTGCGTACGTACGGGTCCAT
>CAYRVH010000008.1:1384-2723 GCA_964427855.1 uncultured Syntrophaceae bacterium | reverse complement strand
GTACTGGGCATCTCTGTCTCCAGGTAAGCGAGGCGCGCTGATCAGGTTGTATCCAAGAACGACCTTAATCAAACCCAAAAAGCCTCCTGCGCTGAGCTTTCAGCCGAGCGCCTGATCTATATCGTCGATGATGTCATTAATGTCCTCAAGTCCTATAGACAGCCTGATGAGGTCTGGCGGAACCCCTGCGGCTGTTTGTTGAGACTCGCTGAGCTGAGAATGCGTGGTACTCGCTGGATGGATGGCAAGGCTCTTCGCGTCTCCCACATTGGCTAAATGCGAAAACAGTTCAAGACGATTCACGAAACGTTCCGCCTCTGAAGCCCCGCCCTTGACGCCGAACACCACCATCCCCCCGCCTCTCGCCCCGAGGAAGTATTTCTGCACAAGCGGATACGATGGATCACAAGGCAGAGCAGGATAGCGAACCCATTCGACTTTAGGGTGATGCAATAGATGATTTGCGACGTGCTCTGCGTTGGCGCAATGACGTTCCATGCGCAGCGACAAGGTTTCGATGCCTTGCAGGAATATCCAGGCATTGTCAGGACTGATGCATGCGCCGAGATTCCGCAGAGGCACTAGGCGCATACGTAAAATGTAAGCCATGGATTGAAGATCGCCAAGGTCATGGGCGAACCGAAGACCTCCATAAGAAGGTTCGGGGAGATTGTAAAGCCTAAATTTGGGATCCGCCCAATCGAATTTGCCTGAATCGACCACAACGCCGCCGATGCCTGCTCCATGGCCTCCAAGCCATTTAGTCAATGAATGTACCACAATGTCCGCGCCGTGATCCAAAGCCCTGAACATGCATGGCGGGGTAAAGGTCGCATCGACAACAAACGGCACGTGGGCCTCTCTGGCAATGGAAGAGATCGCATGAAAGTCAGGCACCCCCAGGGTCGGATTGCCAATGGACTCCACAAATATCGCCCTGGTCTTCTCAGTGAGGGCGGCTCTGAACTGACCAGGTTCGTTATAGTCTACGAATCGAACGGTTATCCCAAACTGTGGCAAGACATCATTGAACATAGTGTAGGTCCCGCCATAGAGATTGCGACTCGCAATAAACTCCTCGCCCGCTTCGAGAATATTGATGATCGCATAAAAAACTGCCGACGTCCCCGACGCCAACGCCAATGATGCTACCCCCCCCTCGAGCGCCGCAATCCTTTTTTCCAGGATGTCTGTTGTCGGATTCATTATTCTGGTATAAATATTGCCGAGCTCCTTGAGTGAGAAGAGATCTGCTGCGTGCTTTGAATCTCGAAATACGTAGGAACTCGTCCGGTACACAGGGACCCCTCTGGAGAGCGTACACGGGTCTGGGTCTTGA
>CAYRVH010000008.1:0-1363 GCA_964427855.1 uncultured Syntrophaceae bacterium | reverse complement strand
GGATTGCCAAGGTGTCAAAACCGTAGCTTTTTTTGGATTTCGTCATAGAAGAACCTCACTGTATGCGGTGGCTTGCGCTACGAGCATGGTGCTGTGCACTGCAATGATGGTGCGCGTGGTATTGCGGGGAGTCAAGGCGGCAAACCCTATTATTGTTGTATAAAAGGCTATGTTTATGGTTGATCTTTTTACTAAAGTTTCCCTGAGATGACAACCCTTTTTTGAATGCCTCCATATGGTGCACGACCATGGCTGAAAAGAATTCCCAAAACATCCGTAATATACTGAAGGAATTAGTGATCAGCAAGACCTCTTTGGTGTATCTCTTGTCCGATGAGGACAGGAGGATTGAATCAGAGGTTAGGTATCTTGGCTCGGCATTTCGGCCAAATGTACGCGTCTATGTCTGGACCTGCACG
Source organism: uncultured Syntrophaceae bacterium (assembly GCA_964427855.1). Classification (GTDB taxonomy): domain Bacteria; phylum Desulfobacterota; class Desulfomonilia; order Desulfomonilales; family Desulfomonilaceae; genus JAUPKT01. The sequence goes on along the minus strand of CAYRVH010000008.1, from coordinate 944 downwards.
CGTGGAGTAGTGCTTGACGACGCGGTGGCGCTGCCGTCAGTTGCGTTGATAGATGCTCTTGATTGGTTTTTGAATCTTGAGGAAATTGCGTTTTTTGTTGTTCAAGACGCTCATTTTTTTCTCATAGACAACCCGCCGGTAATACGCAAGATCAAGGATATCTTCCGACGTATAGAAAATTCTCACAAGACAGTTTTTTTCGTTTCTCCCAGCCTCGCGATTCCCCCTGAATTAGCCAATGAAATGGTGGTGGTTGACGTTCCTTTGCCAGAAACGGAAGACATCGAGAGAATTCTCGAGAGCATCATCCAGAAAGAAAGAAATTCCCAAGGGCTCCGGGCTTCGCTGACAGACGCCGTGAAAGATCAATTTATCAAGGCAGGGGCAGGCTTGCCGAGCCAGCAGGTGATTCAGGTATTTCGCAAGACCCTTTCTGGGAAGGAGCTCATAGGGGACAAGGAGATAGAGACCCTCTTTGAAGAGAAGAGACAAATAGTTAAGAAAAGCGGTTTGTTAGAGTTGGTTCCACCTGGCATCTTGTTTGAACACTTGGGAGGGTTTCGCAATTTCAAGGATTGGCTCATCCAAAGGAAAGACATTTTCTCCAAGAGGGCCAGAGAATACGGTTTATCATTCCCCAAGGGTGTCCTCTTGATGGGCATAAGCGGCTGCGGGAAGAGTCTTTGTGTGAAGGCGATAGCCGCGTTCTGGGGCATTCCATTGCTGCGATTAGACATGGGCAGGCTTTATGACGGAATCCACGGGACGCCGGAAGAGTGTCTGCGAAAAGCCATCAAGACGTCGGAGGCGTCTTCTCCCTGCGTGCTGTGGATCGATGAAATCGAAGCGGGCATTGCCAATGCAGGTCAGAAATCCCTCGGCGGAGCGGCTTCTCGCATACTCGCTTCGTTCCTGACCTGGATGCAAGAAAAGACATCGCCGGT
>CAYRVH010000007.1:56060-80725 GCA_964427855.1 uncultured Syntrophaceae bacterium | reverse complement strand
TGACGCAATGAGGGTACACGGCCCCAATTCGTGATTAATTTCGAGAATTCCTCGATCAAGATACCAGATGTGAAGCAGCTGAATGACATCTTTCTTAATAGGCGCAACCTCGTCCATGGATGACCAGCTCTTTCGAGACATTTTAGCAAAGCAAGGCTATCTCGTCATGGAACGCCTTGAGGAGGGACTGTTTAGAGCGCCGGGGCATGTACCGCCGTGGTGTATGGAGGTATTTCCGGCGATGCCCTCCGCGAATGCACCCTTCGATCCCGGGGAGTTGTCTCCTTTCATAGAAAACTTTCTGCCTTTGGCAGAGCAAGTGTGGCTCGAAAGAGCGACCAATGTGCTGAAATCAGGTCCTTGGACAGAGTCCGACGCCGTAGGCCGCGAGCACCATCTCGAACTCTCAGCCTTGAATGTCAGCTCCAGACACGTGCTCCTTGTCCAGCTTCTCGGCGAGGAATACGAAGAGCGAAAAAACTTGCTGCAGAAGGGCAGGGAGCAGCGACTCGACTACGAAATCCTCCACAAGACCCAACAGGCGCTCAAGGCAGCCCATGAACTGTTGCTCGAGAAACAAAGGCTTTTGAAGGATGACCTTGAGGCAGCGGCTGAAATTCAGAGGCGTTTTTTGCCACACGACGCGCCCAGCGTGAAAGGTATTGGGGTAGCCACAAAATTTCAGCCATGCGCGTTGGTGGCGGGGGATATGTTCAACATCGTCCCAATCGATTCGAATTACGTGGCCATCTACATCTTCGACGTCAGCGGCCATGGCGCTCCCGCGGCGATGCTGGCGGTCTCTGTGTGTCAAATGCTGCAGCCATACTCCGGGATCCTTGTGAACAGTAACGTGGGCGGCCAAGGGTCGGCGTCCATCGCGGCCCCAAAGGATGTGCTCCTGGCCTTGGATCACGAGTTCCCTATTGAACGCTTCGACAAGTACTTCACCATTTTTTATGGCATCCTTGATTGTGAGCGACGCTTGTTGACATACAGCAACGCTGGTCACCCTGAACCCTTCCTAGTGCGCGCGGACGGTACAACAGAATTGTTGGACGCAGGAGGAACAATCATAGGAATGGGCGGCATGCTCCCCTTCGAGCAAGAACAAAAAACTCTCGAGAGAGGCGATAAAATAGTCCTGTACAGCGATGGCGTCACGGAACTCCAAAACGACCATGGCGATTTTTTTGGACTCGAGAGACTCCGATCCCTCGTACAAAATGGGAAGGACATGAAAATCTCCGCTCTTATTGATCTCATTCATTCGACTCTTGTGAAATTTGGCGGCCCACAGTGGCCTCAGGATGATGTCACCCTCGTGGGCATCGAGTTTGGCAATCCTTGAGAAAGAAAAAGGTGACATGCCATGGATGAAGAAAAACATCGAAACCCTCGCATCGGTCCAGATGATTCGGTGGGTGGCGAAGGTTCAGCGCGAGACGACTTCAATAGGGAGGAGCATATACGTATGGAGAACTCAGCCAGTTTTGAACCCAAGGAAGAGAAAAAGGTGCAGCCGCTTCAGGGGCAGGGATCTATGTTGACCGGCGCGGGAAACATAGAAAAGATCAGAGACATATTGTTTGGCAGCCAGATGCGCGACTACGAAAAAAGATTTGCCAGGCTGGAAGATCGTATGCAAAAAGAGGTCAACGGTCTCAAGGATGATCTCCGCAAGCACTTCGAGACATTAGAGTCCTTTATCAAAAGAGAACTCGAGTTGGTCAACGAAAGGCTTCAAAAGGAGCAAAACGATCGATACGCAGCAGCAAAGGAGCTGTCCCAAGAATTGAAAGAGACTTCCACCGGCCTGGAAAGAAGGATAGTTGAAACCGAAGACCTCATCAACAGGAAAGTCCGGGATCTTCATGATCAGCTTCTCGCGCAATCAAAGAACCTGTCAGACGACATTCACCAAAGATGCCAGACAATTTCTGTTGCATTGGAGAAGGAAGCCCAGGAATTGCGAGAAGATAAAGTAGATAGAGCCAATCTCTCTGAGCTGCTGATGGAGATGGCGTTGCGCGTCAACAAAAACCCTGTGGACTTTGATGCCGCTGCAAACGAATTACTCGATGAATAGAAAGCCTTCTTTGGTGTATCCCTCTCAAAAAGTGCATGAGGCGGAACAAGTCCCGCAAGAGGAATCTTTCAACGAGCTGCGAGACCTTATTGTAGGCCCCCTTGACTCTCAAGTACACCAACTGAGAGAGAGGCTTGATGACGCCAGAACGCGGGCAAGAGAGATAAGCCGCGTCTTGCCCGATGCCATAGTCCGCAGGTCTGCGCAAGATGACGAACTGGTGACTGCCCTTACGCCCACCGTAGAAAAGGCCGTTCGATTTTCCGTAAAAAGAAATCTCCGAGTGTTCGCTGACGCGCTCTTTCCCGTCATCGGCCCGGCCGTGCGCAAGGCCATTGCCGAGGCCCTGAGGGCTATGATGCAATCCCTCAACGAAGCGCTGGAACACTCATTTTCCCTGCAGGGCCTCAAATGGCGCTGGGAGGCATTCAGGACCAAAAAACCTTTTTCGGAGATCGTCCTTCTCCATAGCGTCGTATATCGCGTTGAGCAGATGTTCTTGATCCACAAACAGACGGGCTTGATGCTGCAGCACGTCGTGAGGATCGGCGCCGACGTCCAAGATGCAGATATGGTCTCCAGCATGCTGACGGCCATTCGCGATTTTGTGGCGGATTCGTTTCACGTACAAGATCATGAGGCGTTGGACACCATACGAGTAGGCGACCTGACAGTCTGGATCGAACAGGGCCCCCGCGCGATACTGGCTGCAGTAATACGAGGAACCGCCCCAGAACAGTTTCGCCCCATCCTGCAGCGCACGATAGAAAAAATTCATGGCCAATTCGATGAGGCGTTCGAATCTTTTGAAGGGGATACCATTGTCTTCGAACCTGTGCGTCCCCTCCTTGAAGATTGCTTTGTCGCGCAATACCAAGAGCGCAAGAAAAAGCTCTCCCCGGTATTAGTGGCAGTCGTTGGCGTTCTCGTCGTCGGACTGAGCCTATGGAGCTTTCTGGCAATTCGTGATCATCTCCGCTGGAAAAAATTCCTCTCGCTCCTCCACACCCAAGAGGGTGTGGTGGTGACTCGCATCGAGACGCAAAATGGCCGATATGTCATAGGAGGCCTCAAGGATGAGTTCGCGGATGACCCAGCCGATCTGCTGCGACTCGCCCAGCTCAAACCCACGGCCGTCACGTTCGAGTGGACTCCCTATCAGTCCCTCTCCGAACGTGTAATACTCAAGCGGGCTCATCAGATTCTGCGGCCCCCTCCCACGCTCTCCCTCTCTTTCAAAGACGGCGAGCTGATAGCCGAAGGGGCAGCCTCTCACGATTGGCTTGTTGATGCTCGCCGAGTCGCTGCCGTCATCCCCGGGGTCAAAGCGTTTCGCACGGAAGCGGTCACACAAGATGACTGGGAACAACGAATGGCCCTTCAAGAGTTCCTCGACATGTTGAGGCGTGAAAAGGGGATAATGGTCGCTTCGGCTGAGAAGAGGGGCGACACGTACGTGGTGACAGGTATGTTGGATCCTCTTGCGAGAGATCCGTCGGATATCCTCAAGAAAAGCTCATTGCGAGACGCGACAGTGATATTCCAATGGGAGCCTTACCAGTCACTGGATCCTCATTTCGCAGCCGAAAGGGCAAAAAGACTTCTGCGACCGCCCCCCACCGTGTCCCTCACGGTGCAAGATAATTGCATTAAAGTGAGTGGGCAGGCTCCTCATCAGTGGATAACTGAATTCCGACGTTGGATCCGAACAATCCCCGGTACCCCGTGCGTACGAGACCAAGGGTTGGTTGATTTAGATGTCGCCGCTCTACATCGGCTCATAGATGAATTGCACGAAACAACGATTCTGTTCACGGTAAGCAGCGCGAGACCTCTCCCCAATCAAGATGAGACCATAGATCGAGCGGCAGCCAATATCGCCCGTCTTATGGAGCTGTCAGCACAATTAATGACCCCGTTGCAGGTACAGGTGCTCGGGCATGCAGATCAGAGGGGGTCGGAAGAGAAGAACCTGCGCCTGAGCAAGCTCAGGGCTGGCTATGTCCTTGACGCCCTAGCATCCCAGGGCATCCCCCGCGCCAGGTTATCCGTCCATGCGGTGGGCTCGAAGGAACCCATCACTAAAGAGCTGGATGAGCACGCGCAGGAAACAAATCGACGGGTTTCGTTCCGAGTCGAACTGGGGCAAATTCCCTCCGAATAATAACGGCCCGCAACGGTTCCCAAACTACGATCATGTCCTCATATCTTCTGAAAAAAGAGCGGTTGGCGTGAATATGTACCCGTTGCCTCGTTTTGTCGAATTGCGGGAGAGGCCGGCCAATGGGAACGGTGCGTCGTGAAGTGGTCGAGTCATTCGGAATTCTCGGCAATATATATCCTTTCTCAAAAAAACCACCAATCAGCCATACGTCAGATTGTCATTCCCATGAAAATGGGAACCAAAAAAACTCCTCGTGGATCCCCACTTTCGTCGGGATCACGTACTCAAAGGACACGCGCCCAATTCGTGATTAGTTTCGAGAATTACTATAAGACGCCTTGCGACTGAGGAATCTTCGCCTCTGGGTCAAGATGTCTCGCTTCGCTTGAAATGATAGGGAGGCAAGTGGTCGAGACGACGGCTGCGTCATGAAATTCCTGGGTACTGTCGAGAACCGTGATATGAAGGAAAAAGTTGCTTCGAGAGCTTTCCTTTTCGTCTTTTCCGGCGGCTCGCCCTCGGGTGTCTTCAAGGCGTTTGCCCTTTTGCCATTTGCAGGGAGGCGATCTTGTCCCGAGCTTCTTGGAGTTCACGGGAGACTTTGCTAAGTCGCTCGCCCAGGAGCTTCGCCTCATTCACGCTTTGCTGGAAGACTCGGCGCCTTTCTGCTTCGTTTGTTCGATCGAGAAACATGATCCAGAGACCTGTTCTTGTCCCCAGGATATGCACCTCGGCGCATGTCGATGGCGTCACTTGGACAAAAGGCAGCATAATGACATCACCGCTACGAACGATCATCCCTTCTAAAAAAGGCAGACATTCGTGCATGTCGTCGCCAGGCGCAAAGTCTGTGAGTGCGTAGGCCGCAAGGTTGCCGCCACTCTTTTTCAGGCGGCGTTTTTTATCCAAGAAACAGTATGCCAGCGAACACTGTTCAATGCAAAAAGACAGCAGGTGGTGCACGACGGGTTCAGGCAGCCTCGTGGCTTATCCCTCCAACATTCGCCTGGTCAAGTCACGAAAGGCGTCGTCAACTCCTTCCCCTGTTTTCGCGCTTGTCCTGGTAAAGGGCCACTGCCTGTCTTCCAGCTCCTTAAGTCTGCCCTCGTCAAGCTCCCATTGATCCATGAGGTCCGCTTTATTCACCAAGACCAAAAATGGGACATCTCCCAAGGCGTCATCAACTTTTGTCTTGATCGTGAGCGCTCCTTCCAGAGTTGATGCTCGTGTGCCGTCTATCACCAGGAAATATCCAGACGCCCCGCGCAAATAAGATGTACTCAATTTCTGGAATTCATCCTCTCCCTGAAGATCCCACAGCATCAAGTCCACAATCTTGCCGCCCACGTCTATCGTCTTCTTGTCTATCTTGACCCCCACCGTGGTGAGATATTTCTCCGAAAATATGCTTTGCACGAAACGCTGCACCAAGCTCGTCTTACCAACGGCAAAGGACCCTACCATACAAATTTTTTTCTTGAGCATGAGGACTCTCGAGAACTACTTGTTTTTCTTCCTCGATCACGAGCATTAGCACAGTTGCAGCGAACCACGCAAGGGGCGCATCGCGAGCACGCCATTGAAATCAAGAGGGATCAATTGATTGTCCCGCCGCATCTCAATCAGCTCATGTGGTCTAACTCCTCCCGATTCCTCAAAGGTTGCAGACAGGGCCGGCGTGAAGTATATATGGCGCGAAATAATTTGTGAGGAGATTTCGTCGCTTTGCTCATAATGACAGAGGGCGACAATCTGGCATTGCAAGAAGCCGCAGGAGACGCGGCGGTGGCAGCTCACAAATCCTTAACCGCGCGACATTCTGTAAGGGGCTGAGCTTCCAACACGCCATATATATTGCCCCAAACCTCACAGGGTGCGGCTGCAATCCTATTCGGAGGCGCAACACATGACTTTTCTACCGTCCCATAGGACATGCACACCATAGGACTGGCTGGGCCCATGAGATAGTTTCGAAAGATCGCCCATGACGAAGGTCAATGTTTCTTTGTCAGAAGTGCACGGCAGCGTTTCCATTCCACAGGGCGCCAACATCCTGAAACGCATGTTCGCGTTCTTTGGCCCCGCCTACCTCATAGGCGTTGGATACATGGACCCGGGCAACTGGGCCACTGATCTCGAGGCAGGCGCCCGCTTCGGCTACAAACTGCTCTGGGTTCTGTTGGCGTCCAATGTGATGGCTTTTTTTCTCCAAACCCTTGCGGCGCGGCTCGGCATTGCAGCGGGCCGCGATCTCGCCCAAGCGTGCCGTGACAACTACCCTCGACCGGTCGCATATCTCCTTTGGATCTTGGCGGAAGTGGCGATTGCCGCGTGCGATCTGGCTGAGGTCCTCGGGACCGCCATAGGGCTCAATCTGCTCCTCGGGGTACCCCTCTTGATGGGCGTGATCATTACAGCCCTCGATACCATGCTTTTCCTTGCCATTCAAAATCTCGGAATGCGCAAATTCGAGAGCTTCATCCTGTTCCTGATCACCATCATTGGCCTATGCTTCATCTTCGAGGTCTTCCTATCGTCCCCCGAGTGGCGGCAGGTCGTGCAGGGATTCAGTCCTTCCCTGCCGGAAGGGAGTTTGTATATTGCCATTGGCGTCATCGGGGCTACGGTCATGCCCCACAACCTCTATCTCCATTCAGCCCTCGTCCAAACGCGCGCCTATGATCCTTCGGAGGCAGGAAAACGCCAAGCGTGCAAATTCAACGCCATCGACTCTGCAATTGCGCTCAATGCGGCATTCTTCGTCAACGCAGCGATTCTGATCGTGGCCGCCGCGGTGTTTTTTAAGCGGGGAATCGTGGTAACTGAGCTGCAGCAGGCTCACGAATTACTCACGCCGTTGCTCGGCGCTGCGTTGGCAGGCCCCGCATTCGCCCTCGCTTTGCTGTGCGCCGGCCAGGCTTCCACGATCACAGGTACCCTCGCCGGCCAAATCGTCATGGAGGGCTTCCTGCATTTCAAAATCCGCCCCTTTCTTAGGCGACTTTTCACTAGAATGCTCGCAGTGATCCCCGCGGCCCTCACCATCTTGTACGCAGGAGATGAAGGCACATACAAACTGCTCATACTCAGTCAAGTCATTCTAAGCCTTCAGTTGCCCTTTGCCGTCATTCCTCTCGTCCATTTCACCAGCGACAAGGCCTCCATGGGGCAATTTGCCAATAACCTCTGGATGAAAACAATCGCATGGACCATCGCCGCAGCAATAACCGCGCTCAACATCAAGCTCGTCATTGATGAAATTAGCGAATGGATGCGGTCAACCACGGAACCGACGCTGGTGTACGGCATTGCGCTGCCTGCCGTAGCGGCAATAGGCGGTCTCCTCATCTACGTGATCGTAAAACCATTCGTTCATATCCCCGTGAGTGAAACGGTACCGGCGTGGAAAAAACTAAGTCACTTCATTCTCGCCGGAAAAGACGATCTCGACATTGATGTACCTCGCTACCGGCGAGTCGGCGTCGCCGTTGCATTCACCGACGACGACAAAAAGGTGCTCAGCCACGCTCTGCCCCTCGCCAGGCAGCACAACGCCACGCTCTGCCTCTTTCACGTTGTTGAAGGCGCTGCCGGCTTGACTTTTGGTTCAGACGCCTACGACGCCGAAGCAAGGGAAGATGAACAGTACTTGAACAAACTTGCCGTCGCCTTGAGCCATAGGGGAGTAGAGGTGGAAACTTTCCTCGGATTTGGGTCGGTCCCCAGCGAGCTTGTCCGACTCGCACAGGAACAGAAGGCCGATATCCTCGTCATGGCCGCCCATGGGCATCGGGGGCTCCGCGACATGTTGTTCGGCAGCACAATTTCGCCCGTCCGCCACGAACTTAATATACCGGTGGTAATAGTGCGGTGAGCGCCGGTCCCCGGCGATGCGCTGCCCACGAGGATATTCCCCAATAATGATGGGCGGTAGTTCATTCATGGAGTGATGGAGGAAGCGTGTCGCTTTTTGGAATCTCGAGCCGTTCTCAAGAGAAATCAAGAAAAGGCAACAACTCAACGTGTCATTCCCATGAAAATGGGAACCATGAAACCCCGCTATGTGTCACCGCTTTCGTGAGGATGACGTAATGATGAGACATGCGGCCAATTCGTGATTAATGGCAAGGACTCTCATAACATACCCGAATACAGGGACGCACCGGCGGCGTATCCATACTAGAGGAGACACATCATGGCTGGCAAAAAATTCCTCAATCCGTTTCTCAAAGCAATCCTCTGTGTCATAGGGGTTGCGGTCGTGGGCTACTATCTTTTCGAGGCGGTTCAACAAGGACAGGCGCTGGAACGTCTCAACCTGGTGCGATGGCTGGTGTTGATAGGGTTCGCCTATTTGCTGTATCAAAGCGTGAAAGACCTCACGAGCGCTGGGGGACGGTGAGGTGCCGTGTGTGAAGATTTTGTTGTCTGTTTCCCCTCATAAATATCGGGTTTAGAGTAGCTCTCGCTGGATAAACCTTACAAAACAAGAAGAAAATCTCTGGACATAGGTCATTCACGACATAACATACAGATGGGAAAAATAAAAATAACGCATCAACATGATTGGTAGTTATTTTCCTACCTCTTAAAATTATCTTGACTCCTCGCGTCCCAAATTTAACTATGCACTCATATTGCGGGCCGGCATGACTCTAGAGTATGCAGCGCCCCATGAACCCAGAAGCCCTTTGGGCTCAAACGTCACGCATTCCTCAACACCCGTTGAGACCTCGTAGGAATGGTCTCATGCCTGTGGAGAAGCGCTCCATAGATGGTAATGATGGCATGGAAGCCATGGTATGTGACATCCGCCATCTTCGTCGTGGCGCTTCAATGGTTCGTCTCACCCCACACACATAGAAAGGAGGTCCGTTATGGAAGTAACGCGGCGCGAGTTCCTCGTGTTTACCGGCGTCGCCGGCGCGGGACTGGCTCTTTCTTCTCTCGGCGTCAATCTGGGACCGGTGAAGGCCTTTGCCGCCGAACAGAAGAAGATTGACAAGGTCAAGACTGCTAAGCAGTCCACCACCATCTGTCCGTATTGCGCGGTTGGCTGCGGTCTCATTTGCAGTACGGATACGAAGGACAACCGGATTATCAACATCGAAGGTGACCCCGATCATCCCGTCAACGAAGGGGCTCTCTGCGCAAAGGGCGCCGCGCTTTTCCAGACGACTGCCGCCAATCCAAACCGACTGAAAAAGGTGCTTTATCGAGCTCCTGGCAGCGACAAATGGCAGGAAAAATCCTGGGATTGGGCCCTCAGCGAGATCGCCAAGAGAGTCAAGGCTACCCGAGACGCCAACTTCATAGAGAAGAATGCGAAAGGGGATGTCGTCAACAGGGTCGAGGCCATTGCCCACGTCGGGAGCGCGGCCTTGGATAACGAAGAGTTGTGGCCGCTGCAGGCCATGATGCGAGCCCTCGGGCTTGTCTATATTGAACACCAGGCTCGTATATGACACAGCGCCACTGTAGCGGCTCTGGCAGAGTCGTTCGGACGCGGCGCAATGACCAACCACTGGATCGATCTCAAAAACAGCGATTGCATACTCGTCATGGGCAGCAACGCTGCCTCAAACCACCCCATCTCCATGAAATGGGTTCAAAGGGCCAAGGACAAGGGGGGCATACTCATCTCCGTTGATCCCAGGTTTACACAGACCTCTGCACACGCCGACATCTACGCTGCCTTGCGGTCAGGCACTGACATTGCCTTCTTGGGCGGCATGATCAAATACATCCTAGACAACGACAAGTACTTCAAAGATTATGTGGTCAACTACACCAATGCCACATTTATCCTGGGAGACAAATACAATTTCGAGGATGGTCTCTTTTCAGGCTACGACCCGAAGACCAAGAAGTATGATCAATCATTCTGGGCTCTTAAGAAGGACGACAAAGGGATTCCCGAACGAGACATGACCATGGAGAACCCTCGCTGCGTCTTCCAACTGCTCAAGCAACACTATTCGCGATACACCCTCGAAAAGGTCTCAGAGATCACGGGGACCCCCAAGGAAGACCTTGTCAAGGCGTACGAGGCCTATGCCTCCACAGGCGTGAAGGACAAGGCTGGAACCATCATGTATGCCATGGGATGGACGCAGCACACAGTGGGCGTACAAAACATCCGAGCCATGTGCCTCATCCAGCTGTTGCTGGGCAACATGGGCATCGCAGGAGGCGGGGTCAACGCCCTGCGCGGCGAATCCAACGTCCAAGGTTCCACCGATCAGGCCCTTTTGTTCCACATTCTTCCCGGGTATCTCAGGACGCCCACGGCCAATCTTGCCAATCTGGAAGCGTACCTCAAGGCCGTAACCCCATCCACCAAGGATCCAAGATCAGTCAACTGGTGGCAAAATGCGCCAAAGTATGTCGTCAGCCTTCTGAAGACCTACTGGGGAGATAAGGCCACCAAGGAAAATGACTTTGGGTACGGATGGTTGCCAAAACTCGATGTCGGACAAAACTGTTCGTGGTTGAACCTCTTCGATGCCATGTACAATGGAAAGATTAAAGGGTTCTTTGCATGGGGTCAAAATCCGGCGTGCAGCGGCGCCAATGCCCATAAGGTGCGCCAGGCCCTGGCAAAGCTCGATTGGCTCGTCAACGTGAACATCTTTGACAACGAGACTGGTTCGTTCTGGAAAGCCCCAGGCGTTGATCCCAAGAGTATTAAGACAGAAGTCTTCATGCTCCCATGCGCAGCCTCAGTGGAAAAGGAGGGCAGCATTACCAACAGCGGACGATGGGCTCAGTGGCGGTACAAGGCGGCAGATCCCCCCGGTCAAGCAAAGCCGGATGGCGACATCATCGTCGAACTGATGAAGAAGGTACGAAAAAAAAAAAAAAAAGGGGGAAAATTCCCCGAGCCTATCCTAAACTTGAAATGGGACTACGTAGATCAGAATGGCCATTTTGATCCGCATAAAGTAGCCAAAGAGATCAACGGTTATTTCCTGAACGACGTGAAAATCGGAGACAAGGAATATAAGAAAGGGACGCTGGTTCCTGCATTTCCTTTGCTCCAGGCGGATGGAAGCACGTCTTGCGGCAACTGGATCTATTGCCAAAGCTACAATCAAGACGGCAACAATATGGCCCGGCGGAAAAAGGACGATCCAACCGGTCTTGGCCTCTACTCACAATGGGCGTGGGCTTGGCCGGTCAACAGAAGGATCATCTACAATAGGGCCTCTGTTGATCTCAGTGGGAATCCATGGAATCCGGCCAGACCTGTCCTGAAATGGGTTGATGGGAAATGGGTTGGCGATGTTCCGGACGGGCCGGCGCCGCCCATGAGCGATGAGAAAGCCGGAAAATACCCGTTCATTATGAAGCCTGACGGCGTGGCCTCCATCTTCGGCCCTGGTCTCGCGGATGGTCCATTCCCCGAGCATTATGAGCCTTTGGAATGCCCGGTTCCGAAGAATCTCCTGTCAGGTCAATTTGTCAATCCTACCATCAAGATCTTTACTGGCGAGATGGACAAGCATCTGACCTGCGATCCTCGCTTCCCGTTTGTAGGAACCACTTATCGTGTGACCGAACATTGGCAGACAGGCATCATGACCCGCTGGCAGCCGTGGCTCGTCGAAGCGCAGCCGCAGATGTTCGTGGAGATCAGCCAAGAACTGGCTGAACTCCGAGGAATCAAAAACGGCGAAAAGGTGAAGGTGTCGTCCGTCCGAGGGGAAGTAGAAGCTGTGGCCATCGTCACCACACGCTTCCGACCCTTCAAAATGGGGGATCTGACGGTTCACCAAGTAGGTATGCCCTGGTGCTTCGGGTGGATGATCCCCAAGGACGGCGGCGAATCTGCAAACCTGCTCACTCCCAACGTGGGCGATCCAAACACCATGATCCCTGAGTCAAAGGCCTTCATGGTTAATGTAACCAAGGCATAGGAGGTGTGATATGTCTGAAGGATATTCAATTCTCGTTGACACCTCCAAGTGCACGGCATGCCGTGGGTGTCAAATCGCCTGCAAACAGTGGAACGGCCTATCTGGAACCGCGACAAAAAACGTGGGCAGCTACGAAAATCCCCAGGACCTTTCGTATGAGACCTTCAAGATCGTACGATTTTCCGAGGGCAAGAACGGAGACGGCAAGGCCTACTGGAACTTTTTCTCGGAGCAATGCCGTCACTGTCTGTCGCCGGGCTGTATGGCCGCTGCCGAAAACGATGAGATCGTGCAAGACGAAAAAACCGGCGCGGTCCTCTACACGCCCGCCACGAAAAAGCTCGATTTCAAGGCCACCCTCGAGGGATGTCCCTACGACATTCCCCGGCAGGATCCCAAGACCAAACAAATGTTCAAATGCAACCTGTGCTTTGAGAGGATTACCAACGGCATGATCCCTGCGTGCGTCAAGTCGTGTCCCACAGGCGCCATGCAGTTTGGTGAACGAGAAAAGATCCTAGAGGCCGCCAAAACAAGGGTCCAGGAACTGAAGAAAAAGTTTCCCAAGGCCCAGGCCATCAACCCCGACGATGTGAGGGTGATCTACATCGTCACAGACGATCCGAAGAAGTATTGGAAATACGCTGCCGGTAAGTAGCAGCGGCTCACTCTTCTCAAAAGCCCCGTTTGTCATGTGATGAGCGGGGCTTCTTTCTTCCCCAGGAGCGCTCTATCGTCGATCCAAAAAGTAATCACGCATGGGGAACGGGTCTCGCCATTGCGCCATCATCACAAAAGTGAGGGAAGAACAATGAAGTACGTCATAGGCGGATCTATAGGGGCCCTTGCTGGATTGGGTTTGTTCCTCGTGAGTACAGCGGTCGGATCAGGTTGAGCTCTGTGGTGCAATCCTATGGCTGCGGTACTCATCGGCGCAGCCATCGGGATTGCCTTCGCCTCCGTGTGAGAACGAGAAAGCGCTCTCTCCCCTTCGGCCGCCAGATCGCAAGGCAGGCCTCACAAAGCGGCATCCGCAGCTATTCAAGCAGCTTTGCCAAAAGGACACTGCGGAAAATGGCAGACGCTACAATTCAAGCAAAGACCGCCATGAGACAGCGAGGCCAGGTCCCGCCGAGTCAACTTCTCCCCGGCCAGCACCCTCGGCAGGACCACGTCAAAAACCGTGGCTCGATAGTACAGAGCACAAGCAGGCACGCCGATAACAGGCGTTGATGCAACTTCAGACAACAGCAACATCGCGCCTGGTAGAATTGGCGAGCCGTAAACCAACGCGTTTGCGCCCGCTTTCTTCACCCCGATTCTCGTCACATCGTCAGGGTCCACTGACATCCCGCCTGTGGCGACGATGAGACCAACGCCCTCAGAAATGACGTCCCGGATTGCGTCCGCTATGTAATCCGCATCATCCGGAGCAAACACCACCCGCACTACTGGACAGTGATACGACTCCAATTTCGGCTTCATCACAGGGACAAACTTGTCTTGGATAAGGCCTTCGTAAACCTCTTGGCCAGTCACAATGAGGGCTGTTTTGGGCTGCGCCATGGTCTTTACCGTGAAGATGCCGCCGACTGCCTCCGCGATCGCTACCCCCTCGGCTACGAGCTCACGGCGAACAACCAGCGGAATTGCTCGAGTTCCTGCTACTGTCTCGCCCGCCCGCACCACGGAGTTGGTATGACGGCTGGCGCACATGAGTCCCTCAAGGAGGTTGAATTGTGTCAGGGCCTCCACATTAACCTTCAAGAGACCATCGTGAGCTGCAACGAGGTTTATCTTCCCCTCTGACGGCGCCGGGTTGTAGGTTACGCCCGGGCCGGCCAGGGCTTGCGCCATAGCTTGCGCAGCCTCGTCCTCGTGCATCTCCTCCGGCGACATTTCAAGCGCGTACAAATACCGCTTACCAAGCCTGGCAAGACGTGATACGTCGCTTTGACTAATCATATGCCCCTTCTTGAACCTTGGGCCCTTGAACTCGCCGGGACGGATTTCAGTAACGTCATGGGCTAAGATGCTGCCCACCGAATCTTCCACTTTGATCAATCGGCCGTAGGGTTTGAACGTTGTATCACGCATATTGTCTTCCACCTTCCTCCGCCAGCTGCAGCTTTGAACAGAATCATCCAGTTGTCATTAACAGCACGGGCGCTTTGTATTATCTTTCCAAAGGAAGGACTCTACTCTAGAGACACCGGTCCTTTCCTGTAACCTGCCTTTTTCAACCTCGTATCGGCCCGCGGATGAGTTTTCGGAACCATCTTGCTTTGGTCCACCCAGTCCTCCCAGCGGAAATTATCGATCACTTGAGCCTGGTAACTTTCTTCTAAAGGTCGGCTAAAAATGTCATTGATGTGCTTCCACTGGTAGTAACGCATCAAATCTATCTGATAAGGAGTGGGCTTTCCCTCGGCTTTTCTGACTACTCTTTTCAGATCCACAACCACCTTCTGGTCCACAGTAGGTTTCCACAGAATCTTGCCGGGCAGCACGACGGGTTCATCGGGGATATTGTTGATCCCTTCTTTCCACGTCGCGAGGACGGCCTTGCCTGTGTCTTCTCTATACAAAATAATTGCATGTTCGTACTTGGCGTCCTTAAAAAAACCGAGGTTTCCATATTGAAGGCGCGCGCCTGTGAGATATGCCACCACATCCGAGTAACAGGGCGATTTTCCCGTTATGCCCCACAGAACGCTCCTGTCGATGATTCCATCGGGGAACAGAATGTCGAAGGCCACCTTGCAACATGCTGCCGCATGGCTCAGTCCTTCGCAGTCGTGTCCATGCATTTTTACGAGATCTTTCGCCGTGACGCTGTATGTGTAAGGGTAATACCGACCTCTTGTGCCGCGGGTGGCAAGGATCTCAAACACGGGGGCGTATGGCTGAGCAACCATAGGGGCGTACCATGTGCGCACCCTATCGGGTTCGTCCACTCCAGTTTCGACGAATATATCAACGCCTTGGCGATATGTCGGTTCACCGGCGAAGCTCGAGGCGACGTGTGACCAAATGGCGAGCACTACCAGCAAGCAAGCGAGAGGTCGCCCCCTACAAGGCAGGCGCCGAGGGAACGGGTGATACAGTTGTTCCAGGGATCGTGTTAACCTTACTAAGAGGTGATGCATCTGACACGCTCCTTCCTAATTGTTGACGTAAAGATCTGTCGGTTGACTGTTGGACCGAGAAAGGTACAACTCCCTGAGTGATCGGAGCGTGATATCGGCAACGTCGCGCAGCTGCCTAATCATACCTCCCGACATTACTGCGGCCTTGTCAGCGATCTCGCGGGCTTCCAAGAGGTTATGGGTGACCAGCACCGTTGTGATGCCAAGCCTTTTCAGAAAGGAGTGCAATTCCCTTCTCAGGTGATCCGCGGTCTCGAGATCCGAACTAGAGGTTGGTTCGTCAAGAAGCAGGACGCGGGGTCTTGGTGCCAGCGAACGCGCCAGCGCCACCCGCTTCTGCTCGCCTCCACTGAGCGATCTAGGGTACCGTCCTCTTAAATGTTTTATTTGCAACATATGCATTAAAGCGTCTACGCGGCTCTCTATGAGCTCTGTCGCGTGGCGCTGCGCCCGGAGACCGAAAGCTATATTCGACTCCACTGTCATATGAGGGAAAAGGGCCGGCTCTTGGAAGAGATAGCCAACTGACCTTTGGCTGGGCGACACTCTGTTTACGCTCTTTCCGTCGATTAGTACACGGCCTGAATAATCCACCAAGCCCGCAATTATATTCAGCAGCGTTGTCTTTCCTGCGCCTGTGGGGCCTACGATGACAAAAATGTCCCCCTCGTCAATGGTGAGATTTATCTGGCGACACACGTGATTGCTCACTTCCGCCAACTCGATGCAGGACATCGCTACTCACTCCATCTCCGCAGAAGACGGCCTTCTAGAAAAGCAAAAGTCTTTTCGAAAGAAAGGCACATGAGCGAGAGAATGATCAGGCACACCATGATGATATCTATTCTCACCAGGCTCTCGGCCTTCATTAATAAAGCCCCAATCCCTGTCGGAATAGCCACCATCTCTGCTGCAACCACAACCCGCCATGACATTCCCGCCTCTAACCTCAATCCGGTGAATATTGATGGCAAAGCCAAAGGTACGGCGACGGTCCAAAGAATCCGGAAATTCGACGCCCCCAACATTTGGGCTGCGCGTATGTACGAGCGATCGAGATTTCTTATGCCACTGGCCGTGTTGTACACCACAGGAAAGAAGGAACAGATAAATATAATGGCAATGGGCAGCAACTCGTTGATGCCTATCCAAATCATGAGGAGAGGCAACCATGCAAGCGCAGGTATAGGATAAAACAGGCTAATTATGGGATTGAGCGCCTTGTACATGAGAGGACTCCAACCCATGCCAATGCCAATGACCAATCCCAGCGCTGACCCCGCCCCCAGTCCTACAATTACCCGGGTGAAGCTCGCGAGGAGATTCTCGCCCAGAACTCCCTTGATGAGAAGGTGATAGAATTCTGCTGCCACCATGGAAAACGGGGGGATAAAAAACCTCTCCGGCGCAACGGCAAGCCTCCCGCCCACCTCCCAGAGCACCAAGAAGACAGCCACGGGCGCCAGACCCCACATCCATTCAAAAACTTTACCTCGAACCTTCATGGAGAAAACTCAAATCAAGAATGTCGCTTCTTTTGAGCTGCTGACGTATGTAGCCGTGGCGGAAAGCAAAATCGATTTGCTCTTGTACTGCGTTCGGGTCAATGGCAGTCGTATAGTTCAATCGCGCCATCGATCTCAACATCATCTCAGGAGTTACGAGCAATTGAGAAACGGGCTCTGCCAATTCAACAGGGAAAAAATTTGCGCCGACAACTTGAAGCTCCGCTGCCATCAACTGTGCAGCCTCTCGGGGATTTTTCTCGATCCAATGTGTCGCCTGCATCGTGATCTCCACGAGCTTTCGTACGACATCCGGCCGCGTCCTTGCGAGTTCATCCATGACGACCAAGACGCTCCCCTGCATTCCAGGCCATACATCTTCAGCCGTCAGCAATGTCTTAAATCCCGCCTGCTCCGCAACGGCAGGCCAATGTTCAGGCATAACACTCGCATCCAACATACCAGCCTTGATGGCTGCAATCTGCATAGGCATCGCCATTCGTTGCACTTTCTTGAGGACTCGAGAGCGTTCAAGACCGTACGACTCGATGATCCTCAAAAGAAGGGCATCAGCCGGGCTGCCCACCTGAACGCATCCGATCCGTACATCATCCCGCTCTAAATCCTTGATTCTCTTTACCTTCGCTTCGTTTACCGTCAGCCCATACCCAAACCGGTGCGTCCCAGCTACAATCCTGATCGGCGTCCCGGCGTTGGCCTTCGCATTAATAGCGGGCAGCAGACACATGTAAGCCGCCTGAATCTCTCCTCGTCCCAGCCCCGCAGCTAAGGACAAACCCGTAACGTAGTTGTAACACCGCACCTCCAAGTCCGCATCTCGAAACCAACCTTTGTGACGTGCCACGTACGCGCTTGCAGCGTGGTCACTAAATTCAACCGCAATACTGATCGAATCCGCCTGACCCGCCCTTGACGCTGAGGCGGCGAGGCAACACTCAAACACCAGCAGACTCAAAACAACGCTCTGTCTCACGGCATACATCCTCAAGTGGAACACGGGCAAAACCTTTCATATCCCTTAATAACAGCGGCTCCTGCAACGGTCACCCCGTAGAACACCCCAGGTTTCCTGCCCACGAAGGAGATTATGGAACCGTTTACGCACGTGGAACCGGTTGCCAAAATCAGATCGCCCCATCTTAAAACTTCATCAGTTCTCTCAGGGCCTTCAATCAACACACCACACCGCTTAGTCCCGATGTTGTCCTCATCCAGATCGATCACCCGCAGGGGAAAGGAACGGGACAATTGGTCAATCATTGCGGGCTGGTACCCCACGAAAGCGATGCGCGGATTCCCAAAATGCTCTCGCACGAAACCAATCAGCTGCTCAGCGCAACGCGTTGGCTCGCTGTCCTTGCAGTGAACAGTATTCGTAGTCCTGCCGAAACGACGCATGACCGCATTAAAGGTCGCGATGAAAACCGCCCGCTCGAAATTGTTCTTCAACGGCAATTGCGCCACATCCCTGAGTGAACCGCGAAAATGTCCCGGCATATCTGTGTAGGCGTGAGCTCTCGTCTCCTGGAAAACTGCTTCGATCATGACCTCCTTTCCCTTTAACAAGGGGAAGTCGGTTCTATCTGGAGTGCCAATGGCCTCTTTCGGCGTGAGCGTCCTTGCCCATATCACCTCGACGTGTTCGTCCATGATATCTTCGGCTAAATTGCCAAGTTCGGTCTTGAGCGAAGAGTAGTAAGACATCTGTGGTTCCTCATTCTTGATGTTCGACATCGCCTTTTCTTCCTCGCGATCCCTTATCGACTAGTTCATCCCGCGGTATTGCTCATGGATGTGCGCCCACAAGGGGCCTGTGCAGCTGAGTAAAGTTACCACCCACGCGGCGGAAAAATTCCCACTTCCGTGGCCTCCACACTGCATCGCGTCCTGTTTGCCGACGGCGCTTTTTGCCGCTGCCTCTGACGCTCTTTGAAACGGCACTGAATTCTGTGGGCCTCGCATTGCCCATCGTCTTCGGGGGATCGAACCCGAGCCGACGGGGGTGGTCGTATCATGATTAGTCATAGATAAACTAGTTGCCACAGCATTATTCCTCATGTCAAGACCTGTCTCGCACTTTCGCTCGCAACGCACTTTATCAGCAGCGACGAAAGAACCGCTCAGGGCTTGAAACCTTGCCGCAATCCATAGCTCATTACGACCATCCACTAAAAAGCAACAACGCCATCCTGACGATGACTACGGTGGAAAAATTAATGTCATTTTTCTGCTTCATCGACTAATATTAAAAGACAGATATATGCCGCGTCGGCGTTCCAGTGATGATGCATACGAGCACAGTGCCCTGTGGGCGGTTGATCCATAAAGAGCTAAAGGCGGGGGTATCTCATGCGGCTGATACGTGCAAAACTTTTCTTAGGCGTCCTTGCGCTAGTCCTTTGCGTCATGCCAAGTCCATATTGCCATAGCGCCGATCTTAAAGAGGCTGTACAGCTCATGAAACAGGGGCAGCAGCTTGTCGATAAAGCGCGCTATCGGGAAGCCGTCGATGTCTTCAAGAAAATGGAGGCTTCCTGCGGGGCAAATGAAGAATGTCACGCTGCCGCGTTATTCTGGATCGGAAGATCCTACGTAGAATTATCTCAGTTCACAGAGGCCCAGCCGTAAGTGGACAGAGCCCGCCAAAAATTCCAGACCCTGCAAAAGCCTCTAGACGAAGCTGCTGCAAAGGTTCTTCATGCAAGAATATTACAAGGCAAAAACGAATACTCCCGCGCGGTCGAATTGTACAATGAGGCCGAGCAAGCGATCCGTCGGCATGGAAAACCTGACAACCACGCGCTGTTCAACATTTTCGCAAATAGAGCCAGGCTGTATATTTATCAGAATTTGTATGAGCAGGCCTTGAAGGACATCGATTCCGCCAAGCGACTCCTTAGTGCTCAGGCCGATCCTCGTATGCGAGGAGTTCTTGCTGAACACGAGGGGCTTATTGCCTCGGAAAAAGGTGAATATCCAAAGGCGCTTAAACTTTTTGACGATGCCATAAAATTATACAAACAAGCAGGCGCCCGATTGCTAGAATGCGTCGCCCTGAACAAACGCGGCCGCGCATACGAATCGCTCGGCGAATATGCCAAGGCGCTCGCTGACTATGAGGCGTCCCTCAACCTCGCGCGTCAAATCGGCAGCAAGGCTGAGGAGGCGTTTGCCTGGAACAATATTGGCATGACGCAGCGCAAGCGCGGAAATTACGAGAAATCTCTCAGCGCCTACGACGCTGCGTTGAAACTGAGAAGCCAGGAATCTCAGCCCCAGTTCTATGCAGAGACCCTCGCCAACAAGGCCTTGGCTGCATACTTCATGAAATCTGACGCCCAGCAGACCGTCAAAACCTTCAGGGATTGTTATAACGTCGCCGAAAGAGCAGGCGCCATCGGCACCCAGGCGCGCACGCTGCACAACCTCGCCTTTGTCATGAGAGACGAAGGCAGATTCAAAGAAGCCCGAGAACTCTCCCATAAGGCCATTCAGATGGCCGGAGGAATAGGACAGAAGAGGTTTCAGGCGCAAGCTATTCTTCGGTTGGGCAATCTTTACGAATATTACGGGGCTTTTGATGACGCCTTGAAACAATACGAAGAGTCAAAAAAGCTTCAGAAAGACGTGGGAGACCAGTTTTTTCTAAGCACTACCCTTGCTGACATGGCGAACATAGAAACAAGGCTGGGACAAATTAAGGACGCCAAAGGTCATTTTGAACAGGCGGTTGAACTCAGAAAAAAGATCGGAGTCCCCCTTGTTGAAACACTGTGTAACTTTTCTTTGTTTTTCCTTGAAAAACACCGCTATCGGCCGGAGGACGCCGCCCAAGGACCCTCTGCCGACGACTATCTCCAGGCCTGGCGCTGCTTGGAAAAGGCCCAAAAAGAGCTCAGCCCCGATGTCGTGCAGGACAAGCTGACGGTGGATTATGCCGTCGCCCGGTATTCCTTGGACAAGGATCCTCAGAAGGCGCTCGAGAGGTTTCAAAGACTGCGGTCCACTGCGCAGGAGGCAGGCCGTTTGCGATTTTTATTCCTCGCCTCTTTGGGAGCGGGAAGGGCATACGAAGCCCTGGGACGCTTTCCCGAGGCGGAAAAAGAATACCAATCGGCTGTCAACCTCGCCGAGAAGCTCAGGGAATCCCTTGATGTGGAAGCCCAACGAACGTTTCTCCACGGTGAGCCTGTATTGGGAGTGAAGTATGTCCATGCATACGAAGGCCTTGCTCGGGTACGGTTCCAGCAGGGGAACTGGGACGGGGCTTTGGAAGCCTCGGAGTACACAAAAGCCCGGGCGTTTGCTGACAAACTCGCGAGGATTTCTGCAGGCTCATCGTTTGGCGTCGATAAAAAGCTGCTCAGCGAACTCAACGAGGTTGAGAAGCAAATCAGGTCCAAGTCGAAACAGCTTAAGGAATGCCGGGCAAAAGAGGGGGATAAGTCTTTGATTCCGAAATTGGAGTCAGAGAAAAATGGACTCGACCAACGCCTCAAAGACATCAAAAAAGTACTGAAAACTCGCTACCCTGGGTTCTACGCCACACGGTTTCCCTCCCCATTGTCTATCAGCCAAGCCAACCTCCCCCCCGATCAGACTACACTGGTGTATGAAGTGACGGATACTGGCTTCATGGTCTTTGTCTGCAAGGGTACCCAGATTCTTCACGCAGAGTTTAACCCTACCTCCAGATTGACCCTCGACAGGAAAATTAAGAAGTACAGAGAGCCCCTGGAGGCGCCAGAGACGTTCGAAGAGCTGACAAAACTTGATCTGGAAAAAGGAAGAGAATTGGCAGGTCTTTTGCTCAGCCAAGAGGTTCTTCGACGTATTGGTCAGGGATCTTCTGTGGTGATCATTCCCGATGATTGCCTCGAATTGCTGCCATTTGAGATGCTGATTACGGGACCAGGAGGAAAAATTTGGCTCCCACAGAAACCTGGATCTGACGGACCTTTGGTACCACTGGTTCAGGAGGCGCCTTTCTTTGGGAATACCAATGCCCTCTCGTACTTTCAATCTCTGACGGCCTTAAATCTGGCCAGACAAAGGGCAAAAGCAAAATCAACACAAGGGAAAGTTTTGGTGATTGCTGATGTGATCGTCCCTAAGGAAAAAGCGCCTTCGAGTTCTATGCAAGACCTCGCAGAATCCAAACCTGCACGAGACTACGTCGAGACCTTGGCAGCTTCCACTCAGACTTCTGGTCCAGGAGAAACGCGCCTGCTTTCACCCACTACATATCTCGACCTCAGCGAGGAGTTTGAGCCCCTCCCGGAGACGCGTTTCCTTGCGAAGGCCGTTCGTGAATTGTTCAAGACGCGCGCCGTGGTGATTGAAAGAGAACAAGCCACCCTAAAGGAATTTCAAAAAAGAGTAGTACCCACTGGCGCAGAGTACTCCCAGATCGTGTTCGCCACCCACGGGTACTTCGGAGACAAATTCAAACCAGAAATCTCGGAGCCCTTTTTGTTGCTCAGCTGTACTCCTCCACAAGTGGACAACCTCCTTCGCATGTCGGCCGTCATGGACCTTGATCTAAGGGCGGACAACGTCGCGCTCCTCGCGTGTCAAACCGGTCTCGGCAAATACGTTGCCGGAGAAGGCACCATGGGTATGGGGCGGGCCTTTCAGTATGCCGGGGCTAAGTCGGTGTTGGTGACCCTTTGGAGCGTGGCGGAAAAACCATCGGTCATGCTGGTGCAGCGATTTTTGGAGGAGCAGGCCAGCGGAAAGGACCCAGGGATGGCGCTGGAAGCAGCCAGAAAGTTCTTGAAGGAGCAGGGATATAATCACCCCTTTTTCTGGTCATCCTTCATCTTGGTGGGCCGGCCAAATGCAAATCGATCACAGGAGGCGTGCACCTCAATGGATTGCAGAAAGAAACTTGTGGTACCAGTAGTGGTTGTTGCAGCGGCGGCAGTGATGCTCACTACGTGGGGCGTCGCTTCAGATTGTGAAAAAGCTGGTGCGCTGTACCAGCAGGTGCGTCCTGGCCTGCCCCTTGAAAAGAAGCTTTCCCTACTGCGCGCTGTGATTGAAGCATGCCCCGAACATGTGGAAGCTCGCACGCTGCGTGCCAGGATGTTGATCGAGTCGCCTGAGTTTGAGAAAGCCAGTCTCTTCCAACAGAACAAAATGCTGGATGAGGCGGCGCGACACTGCGAGGAGGCTACGCAATACAACAATAAGGATGCCAACGCATACCGTCTGCTGGCCCGAATCTATATTTCACAGGGCCGCAGAGAAAAGGCAGACTCGTGCTACAAACGCGTCTCGGAACTCTTCCCACACGATAGAGAGGCAAAGAAGGCTCTGGAAAAATTGCGCGCCTCGGCGACGAAGCAGTCCGAAGAGGTGAGGACAGCCGAAGAAATCAAGAAAAATGTCGATACAGTCGCAGAGAAGAGCGACATAAGACTTATGGGCGTCGCGCACTTCACGGCGCCGAAGCATCGGGAGCGTTTTAACAATATCCTGTTCGATGAATGGAAACACGACATAAAGAAAGAGAGCGAACCGCAACTATCAGAGATCGGGAAGGCCCTCAAGGACCTTCAGGTTAAAGGGTTGAACTTTGTCATCGAGGGCCACACAGACAGCAGGGGAGACAAAGACCGCAACCAAATACTGTCTGAGAATCGCGCCAAAGCAGTGAAGGAATATTTGGTGAACAAATTCAACGTGGATCCGTCGAGAATACAAACCCAAGGTTTTGGTTTTCACAGACCTCTGTTGCCAAACGATTCTCCCGAACACATGGCCAAGAATAGGCGTGTTGAAGTGCTGTTCATTGAACCGGGCGGCAACAACCCCTAAAATTGTCAATAGGTGGACAGCGGATACCAAGCGCCGACGCAGCCTGATGTTGACCATGACGGGGCGCATACGCATCTTTTGTAAAAACTACCCGAAGGATGGAGCATGGACGAAAACGAGAAACTCACAAAGGTCTTTGAATACGCCTTGAATCAAGAGCACACTGGAATGAGCTTTTTCGAGGCGTCTCTGAGTCGTATGGGCATCGGCGCAGCGAAAACAGCGTTTGAAAAACTCATCGAAGAAGAGAAAAAACATATCAGATTCATCACGCGGATCCTCGAGGATTTGAAATCAAGGGGCAAGGTTGACGAGCAAAACGTCAAGAACACGCAAATCGTGAAAACAAACTTCTTCGATGAGAGGGCTCAGAAAGAGTTCTTGGAACAGTGCGTCCAGGGCTCCATGGTGCCGGATGTCACTGTGTTCAACACGGCCTGGCTTATAGAGAAGGATCTCAGCGAGTTCTATGCTCGAATGGCCGCCAACACGACGGGGCCAGCCTCCTACGCCCTCGAAATGCTTTCCGCCTGGGAAAAGGAGCATGAAAATTTCTTCAGGCAATATCGCGACAAGCTGTCCCAGGTGTATGCCCAAATGCCCTGGGGAGGTTGAAAGTTTCCGCGGGACCGAGGAGCGACAAATGACTATGTCAGCGGCTCTTTATCATAAAGCCACGAGCTACGACAGACGCAAGATGTCTGGCCACGCACTGGACTGGTCAAATCAGCCGTCGGTCTTCAAATCCTACATTGGCCAGCCCCTGATTTCTCTCCCCGACGAGCAGTCCTTTTCGCGTGCAACCCTCTGGGATGTTCTAGGACAAGACAAAGCCCTGGATTCTAATTCTGAAATAGATCTCCCATGCCTGGCGCGGGCGCTTGTGTTGACGCACACAATCACGGCCAAAGCTCGATACGGCGGCGTGGATTTTTTCTACCGTAGCGTGGCGTCAGCCGGAGCGCTGTATCCTTTTGAGCTCTATGTCGCCGTCTT
>CAYRVH010000007.1:54701-56050 GCA_964427855.1 uncultured Syntrophaceae bacterium | reverse complement strand
CGGGCCTGGCGCCGGGAATCTATCATCATCAGCCTGCAACTCGAAGCCTGACGTTGCTCAGACGCGGCTACTCCGGTCGGGAGCTTGCTGACCTCGCGTCAGACCTGGCCGCAGGCTCGGCCAAGGCGGTGTTCTTCATCAGCAGCATCTTTTTTCGAAGCTCTTGGAAGTACCGGGAAAGAGCTTATCGATATCACCTCTTGGATTCTGGTCATCTCTTGGAAAATCTGATCCTTGCCTTGAGGTTCGAAGGACTGTCTTACCTCGTCACTTTGGACTTTGACGACAAAGGCGTAAACCAATTCCTCGGATTCGATCAGGAACGAGAGGCATGTCTCGCGGTAGCTGCAGCGATGTCCGAGCAACCTGTGTCGCACGCCCACACCGAAACGCCCCTGGATTCCCCGGGGCCTCAACTGCCGGTCTGCAGCCGGGTCGCTCCTCGAGAGACTCAGTACAGCGCAATAAAGACGATTCACGAAGCATCGTTCACGAGCAACCGGCCCAACGCTCGGCCCGACGTACTCAAAGCCCTTGGACTGACGGCGGCTTCCTGGACGCCTTTGCCGAGCCCAAAACAGGCAATGAACCCCATGAGCCTTCCCGAAGCACTCATCAAACGACGCTCCATGAGGAACTTCGTGAAGACGACCCTTTCTCGGGATCAACTTTCCCTTTTGCTCGATGCCATTTGTCACGACTCGACGTCGGCAGAGGCAGGAACTTCCACCTGGCCCGAATCCGTTGCGATAGGATTTCTGACAGGCGATGTCGAGGGCGTGGAACCAGGATTCTATCTCATCGATCGACGTAATCGCTCCTTCGGCCTTGTGCGGGCGGGTTTTTTTGCGCCACTTATGGCGCACATATGTCTCGATCAGCAATGGTTGGCAAACTGTGCCCTGCATGTTTTGTTTCTCACCAATCTCACCGCGATAGAAACTGCCTATGGACCTCGAGGATACCGATACGCCATGCTTCAGGCCGGCAGCCTTGGGCAGCGGCTCTATCTCGCAGCCACGTCGATCCGCCTGGGGTGTTGCGGAATCGGGGCCTTTTACGATGACGAAGCAGCCCAGCTCCTAGGCCTTGGAGGTGAATCCCGCATGCTCTATCTGGTAGCGGCCGGGCCTGTGCGGAAATGGGTCGAAACAACTAAGGGAAATGGGTAGGAGAGCGATCCTCGCCCCTCATTCCTGCGAAGCGTGAATCCGGTCGAGCCAATGAAGGTGGAGCGGTTCTTCAAATTACTGTCGGAATGTGGGCTGCATCATCGCGTGAGTGGGTACTTTCGAAAGCCTCCGGGAAACCTGGAGAGCCGGAATCGTGTCATTTTGAATGAGCCTCGT
>CAYRVH010000007.1:50737-54678 GCA_964427855.1 uncultured Syntrophaceae bacterium | reverse complement strand
CCATGTCATTTCGAACGAGCTTGGCGGATGAGAAATCTTTCCCGCTGATGCGAGATTTCTCGCTTCGCTCGAAATGACAGGGTTGAAAGTGGTCGAAATATAGCAATTCTCGAAATAATAACGAATTGGGCGCCTGTCCCGTGATTACCTCATCCCCACGAAAGTGGCGATCCATAATGAGTTTCGTGGATTCCCATTTTCATGGAGAAGACAAGGTGACATGTGGCTATCTCGCAAGTTCTCTTGAGAGGGGTTATAAATCTTGTCATTTCGAAGGAGCCTTGCGACTGAGAAATCTTTCCATTCGGCTGAAGATGTCTCGCCCTTTTTCGACAAAACCTTCGAGAACGTCAGTATTGGACGCCAACCGGCGCGCCCCATGGCGTCAACCGCTAAGCGTTATCCAACACCTTTCGGATGAGCTCCAGCAAGGCGATGGGTTCATAAGGCTTGTCGAGAAAGGCTTTCGCTCCTGGGACTGCATCTCTCACACCGCGGCCTTCCGACGTGTACCCGCTGCACACGATAATCTTGACGTGTGGATCCAGGCTTAAGAGCTTTCGACCGCATTCCCTTCCTCCCATCTCCGGCATAATGAGGTCAAGGAGCACCAGCGAGATCTCTTTTTGGTTCGACCGGTACACGTCGAGCGCTTCCTTCCCGCTGGATGCGTTCAATACTTTATATCCAGCCTGAGTGAGCAGATCGGTCATGATATTCCGCACCGGCTCTTCGTCATCCACCACGAGGATGGTCTCTGCGCCGCCGACGGCAGACGACTGTCTCTCCGCCGGAGGTGTTTCCTGCTCAATGTGTTCAGCAACGGGGAAGAATACTCGGAACGTCGTCCCAACCCCGGGTGTGCTTTCGCACGCAATGTAGCCTTCGTGCTGCTTGACAATGCCATAGACCATCGCCAAGCCCAATCCGGTGCCTTTTCCTATCTCCTTGGTGGTATAGAAAGGCTCGAAAATGTGAGTCAGCGTCTCCTGATCCATGCCGTGGCCAGTGTCAGAAACAGTAAGTACCGCGTAACGTCCAGGTCTCGCGCCAAAATGTTCGCGACAAAATTCCTCATCGAGTTCAGCCGCCCCTGATTCGATGGTCAATATGCCACTCTCATCGATGGCATCCCGCGCGTTCAACGCAAGATTCATCAATATCTGCTCAACCTGCGAGGGGTCGGCATAAATCATGGGAGCATCTTGCTCCAACTTCAAATCGATCCTGATCATGCGAGGAATCGTCCGTTCCAGCAGCGTTTTCGTCTCCTGCACCACCAAATTCAAGTTTAGCAGCCGAGGACTCGTGGGAGTCCTTCTGCTGAAAGCCAGCAAGCCTTTGACCAGCTCGGCCCCGCGTTTGGCCGCGGACGCGATCTTGGACAGGCTCTGCCATTCTGCAGAGTCCTTGGGCTTCTTGGACATCAGCATTTGCGTGTACCCAAACACCACTTGCAAAAGATTGTTGAAATCGTGCGCTACTCCTCCCGCGAGAGTCCCCACCGCTTCCATCTTCTGAGCCTGAAGAAGTTGCTGCTGCAATTCTGTTTCCCGCGTGATGTCCCGCTTTACTGCGACATAGTTCACAATGGATCCTGACGGCGACTTCACCGGAGAAATGGTCGCGTCTTCACGATATAAGGCGCCGTCTTTCTTGCGGTTTACGAAGCTGCCTGTCCAGGCTCTGCCATCGGTGATGGTCTCCCAGAGAGTGCGATAAAAGGCTTCGTCATGCTGTCCGCTCTTCAAAATCCTTGGCGTCTGACCGATGGCTTCCTCCTTAGAATACTGCGTGATCCTTTCGAAGGCGGGATTGACGTAGTTGATGATTCCTTCCGGATCGGTGATGACCACTGCCTCAGCCGCCTGCTCAATGGCCGTGGCGAGTCGCCGCTGAACCTCCTCTGCCTTTCTCCTCTGGGTGACATCCCTCACCCAGACCTGCACCCCCGGTTCCCCTCCTACCTCAATCGCCTTGGCGCTTATTTCACCGTAAAACGTGGTTCCGTCTTTTCGCTGCAGGACCACCTCGTATTGAGGCTCCACTGACTCCCCCCTCATGCGGGCCAAAGCCCTGCGACGCGTCAAATCATGATACTCAGGATGGTACACAAGCCAGTGGTCCATCCCCACCAACTCCCCAGGCGCGTAACCCAGCATGCGATAGAGTTGCGAATTGGCAAAAACGATCTTCGGACCCTTCTGAACATAGATGCCATCAAAACTGTTCTCTACAAATGACTGATACCATTGCTGACTCTGACGCAGCTCCTCTTCCATCCGACGCCGCTCTGTGATATCGCTCATGAAAAAAAGCGCAGCGGGATGACCCTCCCACGAAATGATCCCGGAGTCGATCTCCACCCACCTGACCTCGCCGTCTTTGCGCACAATCCTGAATGGATAACGAGTCTCAAATTTTTCGCCGGCAACACGACGACGGTGGCGCTCCAGCACCATTTGGGCGTCTTCTGGATAGATAAACTCGGTAAAAGGATGATCCACCAGCTCCTCAGGCTCGTAGCCAATGATCTGGCAGGCTGTTTGATTCACGAAACGCAGCCTGCCATCCTGGGCGACAACCACTCCTTCCAGGGTCTTCTCCACGAGAACCCGGTACTTCTCCTCTGAGTAGCGCAACGATTCCTCGATGCGTTTTCTCCCCGTTATGTCTGTGATTGCAGATATGGTCCCCTGCGTCGGATCGTTGGCGTCAAGAAAATTCATCCGGACGCTCCCCCGAAAGACGGCGCCGTCTTTCCTAATCATATCTGCGTCTCGCTCGGCGGGGCCTGTGCGAGCGGAGACGTACAGCGCATTATGGAGCTGTTGATATTCGTCTTCAGATACGCATAAAAACCTTGTCTGCATGTTGAGATATTCGTGGGGGTCTCTATATCCAAACATTTCCTCCCAAGCTTTGTTTGCCCATTGGATTCTTCCACCCCTCGTATGCATGATGCCTACTGGGGATGCCAATAGGAGCCCCTGCAGCATTTTCTCGCTCGCTCGCAATGCCCTAAGCGCGCTTTGACGGCTGGTGACGTCCCGCACCGTCGCCAGGATTAGGCTTGTTTGTCCCATCTTAAAAGGGGTAAGGCTCACTTCGGCGTCAAAAACAGCGCCGTTCAGACGACAGTGCTGCCACTCGAAGAAATGATTCTCCCCCTTAAGGGCCATTCCTATCATTTCCAAAGCTTTTTCACGTGAGTCTCTGCCGTAAGGCTGGCGGGGGGGAGAAAAATCAAAGGGAGTGCGGTCGATAATCTGCTCTTCAGTACACCCGAACATTTTAAGAGTCGCAGGATTGCATTCAATGAACCGATCGCCCCTCATGACGAAAATGGCGTCGACACTGGAGGTAAAAAGCGTCTGATAGCGGGCTTCGGTCTGCCTCAAATGATTCAAGAGGTCTTCATCCGTCAGGCGGAGCTTCAACGAAACGTTATTTGAACGGTGCATGAGGAACCCAGCGACCCCCAAAAGCAGTCCATACAGACATGCAATCCACCCAAGTGGACCGTATGACCAGTCCGAAAGATTCATGAACACCCCGCATACCGCAGTCATAGCAGGCAGCATAAAGGCGAAATACGCATACCATACAGCTCGATGGGTCGAGATGGCCGCAGAAGCGGTCCCCGCTACGACAATTCCCCACACCAACTGATGGGTCTCGGACTGCGTGAGCAGAACAAGAAGACCAGAGCCCCCGATGGAGACGCCGCAGAGGCCGCTTATGACGACAAAATCGCGCGCCCACGGCCACGCGTCATCGGTGGGTAACGGCATCCGCAAAAAAAATTCCCTGCTCCTTAGCCACAATGCGACAGCGAGACAGACATGGGCCAAAAGCCACAGCAAGACAACGAGCGGGGGGACGAGGGGCCACAGTATGGCCGTCAAGAATACGCCCACGCCCACCACGCCGCACGCGGC
>CAYRVH010000007.1:0-50727 GCA_964427855.1 uncultured Syntrophaceae bacterium | reverse complement strand
AGTACAACTGTTTCGTCTGAGCCGCGAAAAGCTCATGCGCTGCGGCGGCACGCGTGAATGACTGAGGAGATGCGTGGCTGGTCATGAGGGTTCTCTAAGGGGTTTTGGAGAAGCGAACCGTTTCCACTCTTGGCTGCTGACGAGGCCGCACTCTGGACAGCGTCATGGCATTCCTCTGGCTGCGCAGACGCACACTCGCTTTTGACGAACCGAACGCTCCCTTGGCAGTGAGCCAGTCTTCACCGCGCGTGGAATTCGACTGCCCGCTCCTTACTTGAAAGCGGTCATATTTGTCTTAATTATACATCATTATTAGATTTTTGGAAAGATGAGAATTTCAACCCCGACGCTCAGCGCGCCTGATGAGAGCCTTCACATTGAAATCAGCTGATCCTCGAATGTAATCACGAAGTAAGGGGTGTGTGCCTGCGCCAGAGTCATTCCCTTAGTGAGGGGATCCCGGCTGCGCACTCTCTGCAAGTATCGCGCACGGCTGTCCCAATGATTCAAGGCAAAACAGCTCCATAGGCCTATCGAGTCCCTTGAGTTGCGCCAATTTCTTATGTTTCACTATTATTTGGCCTTGCAACCGGCTGACGACCTCCGGCGATACCACGATCTCACCCCCTTGCGCTTCCGTCTGGATGCGAAACGCGACATTGATCGGACTGCCAACGGCCCCGTACTTCTTCCGTTTCTCAGAGCCAATATTCCCAACGATTAAGATGCCGCTGTTGACGCCGATGCCGGCCTGAATAGCGGGAAGGCCGTCTCGAATATTGCTGGCGTTCAGGGCCGCCATGGCCTTTTGCATATCCAAGGCGCACGCAACGCCCCTCATGCAGTGGTCATGGACGTACTTCGGGGCCCCAAAAAACACCAGTATCCCGTCCCCGGTGAACTCATCGATGGTCCCTGAATACTGCATGATGATCTCCGTCATGGCCTCCAGGTATCTGTTGACTACGGCCAGCACCTTCTGAGGAGGCAGGGATTCCGTCATCCGAGTGAACCCCCTTATGTCGGCGACAAGTATGGTCATGTCACGCAAATTGCCTTCTAATTCCAACTTGCCGCGGGACCGAAGTATCTCTTCAACCACGTCCTTGCTTAGATATCGACCGAACGTATCCTTGATGGAATCCAGCTCCCGTCGCTCCTCTACCATGCGATTGAACCCTTCCTCCGCCTTGCCGATCTCGTCGTTCGATAGCACCGGGGCCATCGCATACATGTCCCCCGCTGCCACCTTTTCCATGGCCGATTCCAAGTCCCTCAATGGTTCGGAGATACTCTTAGCTAAGAAAAACGACAAGCTCGCCGCCACAAACGCAAAAAGCGCTGCAAGAAACTGGATGATAGTTGGCACATTTGCGAGAAAGGTCTCCACAGACTGTCGTCCCGCCTGGATTTCGCCTACCTGATGGATCGTCACGTGACTCAACAACAGTAAAGGCACAATAGTGACGGGAAGTATCACCACCAGCATCTTCGGCAAGACTTTGATGCGATAACAAGACGGCGCCTTCGCCAAAGACCGCAACGGGAACATCCGACGGACGTTGATGCGAAGCCAACGCTCCTGCGCGAAATAAATCCAGCACATGGTTGCGGGCGCCACAACAAGGAGCATCCACACCGCTATTTTTCGAGAAGATTCCACCGTCCAGGGATAGAAGTCGGGCCAAAGTATGGGAAGAACGAAAAATATGGCTGCGCCCAGCGTCCATCCCGCGAGCGTCGTGAGGCCTAGCATCGCAGGAAGATTGAGTACTCGTCCTATGAGCTGATTGAGAATCTCCTCTTGATCGTCCAGCTCGCTTTTCCTCATTACGCCGACTTTTTCGCGAACCTCACGGGCAAGTGCCCATACAGCCCGCACATTGAGAGGGGCGATCAAGAGGAATACACATGCGGTCACAGCGCCCGCCACCGCAAGACGATCCCATACTTCCGCAGTCCCCGCATCCCCCGAAATCTGAGGTTCAAAGATTCCAAAATAAATGAACGTAAGACCGACCGCCGCCAAATTACCCAGAATGTTGATGGCGGCAACCGCTTGAACCAACGCCCACGAGGGGGAAGCCTTTAATGC
Organism: uncultured Syntrophaceae bacterium; assembly: GCA_964427855.1. Classification (GTDB taxonomy): domain Bacteria; phylum Desulfobacterota; class Desulfomonilia; order Desulfomonilales; family Desulfomonilaceae; genus JAUPKT01. Next base: position 48,632 of record CAYRVH010000007.1, on the reverse strand, counting down.
GACCATGAGCGTCCGTGCCTCACGTGATTGTGCACGATGTAGTAGCCAACTGTCACAGAAAACCTATTATAGGGACATGTCATAAGAGACCCTTGAAGCTGCGCCCGAGCCCCCTGCCAGGCATGATAGCCAGCTGGATTTTCTCCGCATCGGAGAGAGCCTAAGTCTGAAACCCATTGCTGTCAACTATCCACCAGGGTTATTGGAGGAGGTAAGAAAATGGCAACTGAGAATCAATGGAACAGAGAGAGCCTGCTGGCGCTCTCCAGATCATTCATGCTGAACAGAATTCTCCTGTCTGCAGCGGAACTGCGGCTTTTCGATCTCCTGGCGCCGCAACCCCTGAGCTTGGACGAAGTGTGCGCGCACACGCATTTCAAGCCCAGAGGCATCCGAATTTTACTTGACGCCCTCGCCGCCAACGGACTGCTGTGCAAAGACGAAAAAGGCCGATATTCCATGACCGAGGAAACGGCGAGACTCCTCACGACGACGAGCGAAGAGTCGGTGCTTCCAATGGTGCTCCACGGGGCTGCCCTTTGGAAAAGTTGGAGTAATTTGACAGAGGTTGTACGCCGGGGAGAGAATGTATTCCGGGTTGGTATAGATGACAGACCTGACCACGAAATTGAATCTTTCATTGGAGCCATGCATGTCATTGGACAAAAAATGGCAACAGGAATTGCCGAATCCCTGGACCTGACGAGTTTCACAAGGCTTCTGGACGTTGGAGGCGCCTCAGGGACCTATGTCATTGCCTTCTTGACACGCGCCCCGAATCTCACCGCGACAATCTTCGACCTCCCGAAGGTGACAAACATCGCCCGGCTGCGAATAGAAAGAGAGGGATTGGCTCATCGGGTGACAGTCACACCTGGCGATTACACTAGGGATGAGCTGCCGTCGGGGTATGATCTTGTGCTGCTGTCTGCAATAATCCACTCAAACAGCAGAGAAGAGAATGTCCAGCTCTACCAGAAGGCGTTCAGAGCGCTCGAACCTGGCGGTTCGATTCTGGTGAGGGATTACTTTATGGACTCTACACGGACATATCCGCCCAGCGGCGCTGTCTTCGCAGTCAACATGCTCGTTGCCACCAGGGCTGGCGATACCTATACGCTCGACGAAGTAAAAGAGGATCTTGCCTCGGCTGGTTTTGTCAACATTCGCCTGGTCCTAGACGGAACCAACATGGATCAAGTGATAGAAGGACAAAAACCCAGGTGATACTTAACCCTCTGAAGCGATACATTGCTCGATGCGCTGCACGCGGGCGTTTCCATTCCCGAGCCTGAATACCGCAATCTCCGGCGGACAATTGATGCGCCACGGTACAAAGGTGAGGCCCACCCCTCTGTTGAGATACATCTTGGTGCTCCCCATGCGGTACCATCCATGAGTAAAGGGTGAAATGAGCCGGGCGACGCTCACGCCCCTCCGCTGCGAAAAACCCGGGAAGATAATCTGCCCGCCGTGGGTGTGTCCCGAGAGGACGAGGTCGATCTGCGCCTTGGCGGCCTCAGGGAGAATCGTCGGCCGATGTGAGAGAAGTACCCTTACCCCCGGTTCTCGAGGCATTATCTTCAAAAGATATGCAAACTTAGGAAAACTTGCGCCTGTGAGCCAATTCTTGACAGGATCGTCAATGCCGCCGATGTGGAGGCGTGCAAGGCCATCCCCATACGTGTACCACTCGTTTCTTAGGACTATGATCTGGGCTTCTTCCAAGGCCGCGAGCGACCGCGCCACACCCGCATAAAACTCATGATTCCCAAGCACGGCAAAAGTGCCGATTCGCCTGGCCTTCAGTCGTTTTAATATCGGAACCGATTTTTCCACAGGCGTAAGAGGCGAATGGTAAATATCCCCGGTGAGCACAAGAGCGTCTCCTTCGATGCGATTCAGTTGGTCAACCAACGCAGCGAGGTCGTCCACATCGAGAAACATCCCAAGATGAATGTCCGTCGCATGTATTATGGTCAGTGGGCGTGTCAAACCGCCCAACATCGGGTGCTCGAAATCCCATTTCTCTGTGATTGGTTCTTGATACGCCTCCACAATCCCTTCTCCCAGCATAGCCGTCCCCGCAAGCAATCCCCCGGCGGCAGCCATTTTCAAGACGGTCCTGCGACCAATGAGGCCGTGAGTTTTCTCTCCAGCGCAGGTGGGCGCGGGTTCCAAGTCCTTACACCCCTGTGTCTGCTCGCACGGCTCTTTGAGGCATCTCTCCAGGCCATTTTCCTCGTCGCTCGCGGCGTGTGGCGAATTCTGAGGCGGCGCAGCGCGAACGAGACATCCACGCTCATCATCAGCGAACCAGCCGACGTGCTTCACGGACACGGAACGTCGATATACTCCGTGAAGCAGGCCCCCCAATGCTTCAAGCAGCCTCATAACGCCAAAATACAGCGCCAGCGCCAGCGCGAAACCCAAATATGAAAAAAAACAGACGGCAGCCATTTTCTTGGAGAATGGCTCCATGGGAAACCATCTGCTGTCCATTGACAAGAGCACGCCCCCGACGTTGATCATGCCTAACAACGTCAAAAGACCATACGCGTTCAAACGCCCGAGTTCCGTCGGAGCGGCCAATAAGTAGCGCCTTATGCTCAACACGACGAACCACTGGCACAGGATCAACGCACAACTTAAAATCCAAAGAAACGCCAAGAAGCTGTTCATCTCGCATCAGCTCCCGACCGTGACTAAGACGCTGATAAGCGGCATGATTTGTCGGACATCAACCACACGCGCCTCCAAAAAACCCGACCACGGCGCTCGCTTCAAAGCTCCGTCGTCTCATCACCACACATGAAAAATATGTCACAGCGATTCGCACCATGCAATCCCAGAAAAAATCCACGCAGTCGCTATTCGTTCCCAAACCTGATATAAATATTGCATTACACTACCACGACGGGAGCCCTCCTATGAATCATGAAGCCGATCCTTTGAGCCCGACTGCACAATCTCTGCAAGAGCAATTAGAATCAATCAAGAATGAACTCCCCCACCTAAGTTCCATCATCGAGGGCTGCAAGCACTTGGTAATCGCCCAAGCCCAACTGAGGGAAAGCATCCCACCGGCTGACGTCTCAGACATCGTATTCGACCCAATGGCTTTTGCGCAAGGCGCTCCTCTGCTCCATAAGTCGGACTTCCGGATCGACAGGGAACTCTTTCAAGAAGCCGCAGATTTTATCATCTCGGCACTGGAAACTGGTTTTCCCATTATTGGTGAGCAGATTGAGAAAGTACGCGCTGCGTTGCATTCAGGAGACGATCTCCAAGAAGATTTTTTGGAGTCCTTGGCCAGAGGAAATGAGGCCAATCTGAAAGACCAAGCGCGCAGGCTGCAGGTAGAACCAGAACTATTGGAAATGGTAGTGGCCGAAATTCTCAAGCCCTTTGCGCAGAAACGCGCCGAGTCGCTGCCGACGCTGCCGGAAGACGCTCAGTGGACCAAGGGGTACTGCCCCGTGTGCGGTTCCTGGCCGGAACTCAGCTTTCTAGCCGGCAAAGAAGGCGCCCGCTGGCTGCGCTGCGTTTTCTGCGGCCACGAATGGCGGTACATGCGCGTCCAATGTCCCTTCTGTGAAACCGAAGATCAGGAACTGCTGGAGTTGATGTACCTCGAAGAAAGACCTCATGAACGTATTGAAGTGTGTAACGCCTGTAAAAGATACGTGCTGGGTATTGACGAGAGGAATCTCACGGCTCCATTGGCTCGAGAGATTGCGACAATGGCCATGATTCACCTTGACGTGATTGCGCAGGAAAACGACTATGCTCCTGGTGCCTCGTACCTATGGAATAACGTCTCCGCAGAGGATTAGGTGCGTCGCTCGAAAATCCATGTGCAAGAGAACCTCAAAGCAGGAGGGGGATGGCTGCCGCACTTTTATCGTCGAAAAGGTATCTGGATCGCTATGAGACGAGGATCAGCGCCCTCCACTGTGAAATCAGGCACTATGGTAATACGCATCAGTGAGGCTGTCGATGGCCAAGGAGTATGAGCTTTCTCTCTATTGCCTCGTCCAATCGATTCTCCCATTCCTTCCAGTCCCGACGCAAACGATTTAACTCGTCATGCAACGCAGCCCATTCGCCGCCGCCCTTACCGCCGCCGCTCTCGACGGAAATCCCTTGCGCCTCTTGTGCAAGCACCTTGAGTCTCTCCGCAATAGGCCTTGCTTGTTGTTTTATCGCCCGCATGCGCCCAAGTATGGCCTCCTCTTCCGGAGTAAGAGCCAGCTTCGGCGCGCATACACTGCAACTCGAAGCCGATTCAGTGTCTCGCTCTATAGGCTGGCAGCCACATACTGCGTCTTGGTATTGGTTTATCTCTGTCATCGCTGATTTCCCCTTTCGCATTTCAAAACATCCTAACAGTATTGATGCCCTAGAGCGCGAAAAGAAGCGCAGCGAGGATTTCTATGTCTATAATGATTACGCTGTAAGAGGGGAGGCTTCTATGTTGGGATAAGGCAGACCGAGCATCCTAATAATGGCCGGTCATGTGATCCATCAGGGTGTTCATAAGTTCATGCAAAAGAACTCTATAGCCGCCGGGCCAGGAATGGCGTATAGGAGGAGGAGGGACATACGCTTCAACCATCTTTTGTTGCTCAGGCGGCGTGGCGTGGGCTGATCGAGGCTCCTCCTGCGGCGGTAATTGAGGGAGCCCCTCCGCACCTGCCAGGCCTGGGGTCGTCGCTATCATCAGTATAAGCGTTATGATGACAAATGGTCTCATCCAACCTCCATGCACCCAATTTTATCTCCTTGAATCGAAAAAATCAATCTGAAAAGAAATCTTCGGGCCACGGGGCGAATGTCCGTATACACCCGCTGCCAAGCGCGGCGCCAGATTCAATGACGGCTTTCTGCCTCAAGCGCTCATTTGCTGCGTTACAGGCGGCCTTTATCAATCCCATCGGATCAAAATTTTCAGGACCCCAGGGCTGACGGCCTTTTGGAAGGCAGCCAGGGCGTGTCGGGAATCATATATCTCCGAAATGAGCGGCAATGGGTCCAGCAATCCTCTCTCGAGAAGCCTCAGAGCAGGGGCAAATTGGCCGCAGCGAGACCCCACCACAGTAATCTCGTTGACCACCAACGCGGAGAGATCCGTTGTGAGGGCTCCATGATACGTGCTCTTGAGCACAATCACGCCTCGTGGGGCTACACGATGCACCGCAAGCTCCCATCCGGAAGTGTTGCCCGAGGCTTCCACGATCGTCCCAAAGGCCCTTGAGGAGGACCGAAAGTCCGCAACAGTCATCGCTGAACCCCCAAGTCTCTGGAAAATAGCCATCTTCTCGGGATGCTTACCGACGAGGACTACATCTGCCCCTGACAGCCTCAGCGCCATGGATACGAGCAACCCGAGCTTGCCATCGCCTATGACGGCCACGGTATCCGCCGGCGCTATGTGAATCTGTTCAAGCACCTCCAAGGCTGCGGCTATTGGTTCTACAAATACCGCCGCTTCATCGGTCACGGCCTCTGGCACGACAAAAAGATTCTCCAATGGGAGTGTGGTAAATTCCGCAAAGACGCCGTCTCTCTCTTGTATCCCCAGGACAGTCCTGTTGGGGCAGTGCCGTGCCAGACCTTTCTTGCAAAAAGGACACACCCCGCAGCCGCAGTTTATTTCGCCTACGACCCGTGTTCCAATCATAGAGTTGTCAGGCGCCTCCTCTACCACCCCCACAAATTCGTGGCCGAGGATGCCCGAGAAATTCATGTAACCACGAAGGATTTCGGCGTCGGTCTTGCAAATCCCGGCCATACGAATTCTAATCAGCGCCTCATTGTGTGGTGGTACCGGTCTTGGCCTGTCTTCTAGCCTCAGCGTTCCATCAAAGGTGATTGCTTTCATTTTGATGTGATCCTTCCAGAGCAGGTTGCGAAGCGATCCCTCAAAGATCTCCGTCTGCAGCGGCACTCTTTGATCCACCGTCTGTTGGCGAGACTGCACTGATAGACGTACCTTGGCAAGCGTTTTGTTCTGAAGACAGTATCTCAGGGCAAAGCAACAGGAGGGAAGGCCGGCGCTTGACACCCAACGCCATGGATGCTAGATAATTCGTATCCGTGTGGGGATGTAGCTCAGCGGGAGAGCACCGCGTTCGCAACGCGGGGGTCGAGGGTTCAAATCCCTTCATCTCCACCAATGGCTGAACCTGTCCTTTACTGGCCTTGGACCCAATCGGTCTCACCGGGAAGTTGATCCTCGCTCTGCCGGGATGCCCTTAAGCCTTGCAAAAAGCGTAGACTGGAGTGAAGAGAGCGTTCAGAAAAATCTTTAGATAATGGCTGGCCGTGTCGTCGCAATGCACATACATGCTGCCGGTAACTTTCAGCACCCTGTGCAGTTACACCAGTCTGGCTGCCATCATCACCAAATGAGCCATCAAGTCATTTTCGCCGAGAAAGCGCCTAAGGGCCTCTATGAGCGCCGACACTCTCTTTGGCCCTTGCGTGACGAGATCGGCGTATGTGGCCTCGGATTCTTCTCCCCAATGCCATGTATCATCAAAGGCCGTGATCTGGGCTGAGGAGCGCGACCCATTGGGCTCTGCGAACAGCACGGTGTACGAGGCCTTGGAATTAGACGGCGGATCTAAATAGACCAGGTCAACGCTTTCGTCGGCAATCTTCTCACGCAAGATCGGCAGGTTGTCTCCAAAATAGAGCTTGTTTCTCCACGCGTGGCCACACATCTACGCTCCTTCACGAACATCAATGTCGAGGGGAGGAGGATCCCAGCGCCAGGAAATCTAAAATAATTGCACTCAGAAATCAATGTTGACCATCCTAAAAGTTCCCCAAGAAATTATGGACCAAGGAGCGAAAGTTGGAGAATCACCCCACCTGTTGTGTGTATCGGGCATAACGCCTTGTCCTAATCTGCCAAGGATTGCGTTGACGTCTGCGAGGGCATATAGGGGTTCTCGGTAGTATTTAGGAATCCCACGTCATTGTCGTCATTATCATTTCAAAATGGCCTCATCTTGACAGCCACTCGCCGATGATATAGGTAAAATGAATACAATAAATCGGCCAATGCTATTGCCATGTCCAAAACACACGCCGTCTGAACAGGAGTAGATCGATGTCTGCAGCTTATGAATCAATGTGGAAGGACCTCGGGCTGGACCTCAGCGCCCACGACGTCCTCTTGCAGGTGCTCGGCAACGCCTATCGCGACATTTACTTGTCACAAAAAAATAGACCTGCTGGCATGGACTATTTTAATTTTGTGATGGGTGAAGTCCACGGCCTCCGTATCCAGGAACTCTTGTAAGGCAAGAAACAAGGCAAGAAGGTCATAGGCTCCTTTTGCGTGTTTGTGCCGGAGGAGATAGTCCGAGCAGCCAACGCAACCCTCGTGGGGCTATGCACCGGCGCTGATTTTGCCGCCGACGAAGTGGACAAGATATTACCCCGCAATACGTGTTCGTTGATCAAATCCGCCTTCGGATTCAAGCTCGGGAAGGTGTGTCCCTACATAGAATCTGCTGACATGATTGTGGGAGAAAACACCTGCGACGGCAAGAAAAAATCGTACGAGGTGCTTAATACCCTGGTGCCCAATCTCTACGTCATGGACCTGCCTCAGACCAAGTCCGAGGAAGGGAAGGCGCTCTTGAAGGCAGAATACTACCGCTTCAAAGAAGCCGTGGAGAATCTTTGCGGCGTGCGAGTCGATGCGGCCATGCTTAAGAAGGGGATCGAGATTGTCAACGCCAAGCGCAAGGCAATCCATCGACTCTCAAAACTTCGAAAGGCTGATCCCGCGCCTATATCTGGGTTGGACGCTCTCCTCATCAATCAGGTGTATTTCTACGATGACCCTTCTCGGTTCACGGATTCCGTCAACAAGATTTGCGATGAACTTGAGCTTCGAATACAGGAAAAAAAGGGAGTATTTCCCCAAGGCACGCCTCGAATTTTGCTGTCAGGTTGCCCGATGGCCGTGCCGAATTGGAAGTTGCCCTGGATCATTGAAACGTCAGGCGCGGTCATCGTCGGCGAAGAGTCCTGCGTCGGTGAACGGGGAACTCGCAATCTCACCGACGATTCCGGACAGACAGTTGAAGAACTTATGGATGCCATTGTCGAACGACACTTCCAGATCGACTGCGCGATTTTTACGCCAAATCCGGAGCGACTGGATCATGTGAGGCAAATGTATCAAGAGTATAACGCCAATGGCGTGATTCATTACGGCCTCCAGTTTTGTCAACCGTATCAAATCGAATCGTACAGCGTCGAGAGAGCTTTGGAAACCGATCACATACCGACTCTTCGAGTGGACACCGATTACAGTATGGAAGATGTTGAACAGCTCAAAACTCGAGTGGAAGCATTCATTGAACGCCTTAAATAAGGGTTGCGGAGAGGGGGGCAAGACCCCTTCACACAGGCATACACACGCATGTTTTCTTAAAGAGCTGCAGCCTCCCGAACGAGGTGAACCAGGTTGCACGCAGCAGGGATAGACGTCGGATCGCGCACAATCAAGCTGGTGGTGTTGGAGGTGAAGAGCGGCGACATCGTCTCTTTTCGGCGGACAGAGACCACTTTCAACCCTCATCAGCAGTGCCGGCGCATCCTCTCCCCAGCTCAATGGGGTCGACTCACGGCCACAGGATACGGCAGAAAGCTCGTACAAGAAAACTTTGAAGCAGATGCGATAACGGAGATTCAGGCTCATGCAATGGGAGCGCATAAAGTGTTTCCACAATGCAAGGCCATCCTTGACATCGGGGGGCAGGATACAAAGGCCATAGCCCTGGACGAACGCGGTAAAGTTCGAAAGTTCGAAATGAATGACCGTTGCGCTGCCGGCACGGGAAAATTTCTTGAATTCATGGCGACGAGTTTTCAAGTCCCCATAGACCGTTTCGGCGACTTTGCGCTGGCGGGGAATGCAGGGCTCACCATAAATAGCATGTGTACTGTGTTTGCCGAGGCCGAGGCGACGTCTTTGATGGCAAGAGGTAACAAACCCGAAGACATAGCTCTCGCATTACACATGTCTGTCGTAAAACGCTCTGTGTCCATGCTCAAAAGGGTTTCAACCGAGTCCCCGCTCGTATTTTCGGGCGGGGTCGCCAGAAACAGATGCATCGTCCACTTGGTGAAAAAAGAACTCAACTCGTCTCTCCTTGTTCCACCAGAACCAGATCTCATTGGCGCCTTGGGTGCAGCATTATATTGTCGGGAACAAATATTGAGGGAGGCTTCAGCCTGAGTTTTCACTTCAAGTTCGTGTAAGCGTTTGAATACCCATTAGATCTCAAACGGTTCCTATTAATAACGCCCGGTTTAAGCCTCCGCATTGACCATTTGGCAACGTCGCTTTTGGTGGGCTTGCAGACGCGTGCCAAACCGATCGACGACAAGATTTTTTCCAGTAAACCTTCGCTTGACGCGGCAAGTTCTTCGTAAAAAAATCACAAGTGCGAGCCTCCGGATAACGGGCGGGAGAACGAGCATGTCCTTAATGCGTAGTATGGACACCGTCATAATCACAAATTGTGTCAAAGCTGACATATGTATTTGATATCACAACTAAAACATTTGACACGCAGTGCTATCTATTATAGTCTCGGTATAGGTGTCGGCTATACCTGTGATGACTTATAACTATGTTCCCTGCTCCGTGCACTAACTCAACAAAAAAGGGAGGACTTCGATGGACTTGACTCGACGGCAGTTTCTCATTCTTTCTGGGGCTGTCGGCAGCACGCTTGCCTTGTCTCGCCTCGGGGTAGACCTGGGACCTGTGAAGGCATTCGCCGACGATTCAAAGGCTGCAAAGCTCAAAATGGCCAAACAGTTTACAACGATTTGTCCTTACTGCGGCGTAGGATGCGGAATCATCTGTTTCACTGACGAAAAAGAGAAGAAAATCATCAACACAGAGGGTGATCCTGACCATCCCATTAACGAGGGAGCGTTGTGTGCAAAAGGCGCCGCGCTCTATCAAACATCCTCAAACAATCCTACCAGGGCCCAAAAAGTCCTGTATCGAGCGCCTAACAGCGACAAATGGGAGGAGAAAAGCTGGGACTGGGCGTTGTCCGAGATCGCAAAGCGTGTGAAAGCCACCCGAGACAAATACTTTATTCAGAAAAACGACAAAGGTGAAACGGTCAATCGAGTCGAAGCCATAGCCCATATCGGCAGCGCTGCGCTTGACAACGAGGAATTGTGGCCTCTTCAGGCAATGATGCGGTCACTCGGACTCGTGTATATCGAGCATCAGGCGAGAGTATGCCACAGCTCAACCGTTCCCGCCCTGGCAGAGTCGTATGGCAGAGGGGCAATGACCAATCACTGGATCGACATCCGCAACAGCGACTGCGTCCTTGCCATGGGCGCAAATCCTGCGGCAAATCATCCGATTTCTATGAAGTGGGTACAGAAAGCCAAAGACCATGGTGCTAAACTCATCTCGGTGGATCCTCGGTTTACCCAGACCTCCAGCAGAGCCGACATTTATGCTCCCATGAGGTCAGGGACTGACATAGCCTTCCTGGGCGGCATGATCAAGTATATTATTGATAACAAGAAATATTTCCCTGAATATGTGAAGGAATATACCAACGCCTCTTTCATTGTTGGCGACGCGTACGATTTTAACGACGGGCTGTTTGCAGGCTATAACAAAGAGAAAAGACAATATGACAAGTCAAAATGGGCGTTCAAGAAAGATGAGAAGGGAAACATCCTAAGGGACGAGACGCTGCAGAATCCCCGATGCGTCTTCCAGTTGCTCGCCAAACACTACTCGAGATACACGCCGGAAAAAGTCTCCGAAATAACTGGTACTCCCGTTGAAGACCTTCTTAAAGTGTATGAAGCATACTCTGCTACTGGCGCAAAGGACAAAGCTGGCACCATCATGTATGCCATGGGCTGGACCCAGCACACCGTCGGTGTTCAGAACATCCGAACAATGGCCGTCATTCAACTCCTCTTAGGAAATATTGGAATCGCTGGCGGCGGCGTCAATGCAATGCGCGGAGAGTCTAATGTCCAAGGATCGACCGATCACGGTCTGCTTTTCCATATCCTGCCGGGATATCTCAGGACGCCCCGATCGACTCAAAAGACTCTCAAAGACTACAACGAACAATCGACGCCAAAAAACACAGACCCCCGATCAGTCAATTGGTGGGCTAATTTCCCGAAATACTCAGTGAGCTATCTGAAGGCGATGTGGGGAGACGCCGCGAAACCCGACAACGAGTTCGGCTACGCCTGGCTGCCAAAACTCGATCCGGGGCAAGACTGTTCCTGGCTTAATCTGTTCGATGCTATGTACAACGGAAAAATCAAAGGATTTTTTGCTTGGGGGCAAAATCCCGCTTGCAGCGGCGCAAACGCCAACAAGGTGCGGCAAGGCTTGGCAAAGCTTGACTGGCTCGTGAACGTCAACATTTTTGAGAGCGAAACAGGCTCTTTCTGGAAGGGCCCTGGCATGGACCCCAAGAAAATTAAGACGGAAGTCTTCATGTTGCCGTGCGCCTGTTCAGTGGAGAAGGAAGGCAGCATCACTAATAGCGGTCGATGGGCTCAATGGCGCTACGCAGCATCGCCTGCGCCTGGAATGGCAAAGCCAGACGGCGACATCATGCTGGAATTAATGAGCAAAATCAAGGAACTATATAAGAAAGATGGAAAGTTTCCAGACCCCGTCCTGAACCTGCAATGGGATTTCGCTGACGCAAAAGGCCATTTTGATCCCCACAAATCCGCAAAACTAATCAATGGGGTGTTCACCAAGGATGTAGAGATACAAGGTAAAAAGTTCAAAAAAGGTGATGCGGTACCGGGCTTCCCCCGACTGCAAGCGGATGGAGCGACAGCCAGTGGGTGTTGGCTCTATACCGGCAGTTACACCGGCGAAGGGAACCAAATGGCCCGAAGAAAGAAAGACGATCCCACCGGTCTCGGTCTGTATCCGCAGTGGTCGTGGGCATGGCCCTTAAATAGGAGAATTCTGTACAACAGAGCTTCTGTGGATAAAGAAGGCAAGCCGTGGAACCCGAAACGTCCAATCCTGTCATGGGCGGAGGGGAAGTGGGTCGGCGACATCCCCGACGGACCAGCGCCGCCCCTTGCCGATGAGAAGAACGGAAAGTTGCCTTTTATCATGACGGCCGAGGGATACGGGAGACTTTATGGGCCTGGTCTCAACGACGGACCATTTCCTGAGCATTATGAGCCTCTGGAGTGCCCATTGCCGAAAAATCCCATGTCCTCCCAATACATTAATCCAGCCATTAAGCTGTTTAGCGGAGATATGGACAAACATCTCACGTGCGATCCACGATTCCCCTTTGTGGCCACCACGTTCCGCCTCACGGAACACTGGCAGACTGGCATCATGACAAGGTGGCAGCCGTGGCTCATCGAGGCTCAGCCCCAAATGTTTGTGGAATTGAGCGAAGAGCTTGCCAATTTAAGAGGAATCAAAAACGGAGAAATGGTCAAAGTTAGCTCCGCCAGAGGTGAACTGTCTGCCGTGGCCATCGTCACGAAGCGCTTTCGCCCACTGAAGCTGGGCGATACCATCGTGCACCAGGTAGGAATGCCATGGTGCTACGGCTGGGTTGTGCCCAAGGACGGCGGCGAGAGCGCAAATCTACTGACTCCGAACGTGGGCGACGCAAACACCATGATTCCCGAAAGCAAGGCCTTCATGGTCAACGTAACCAAGGCATAGGGGAGGTGAGCTATGTCACAAGGTTTCTCAATACTCGTGGATACCTCCAAGTGCACTGCCTGCCGCGGCTGCCAGGTCGCATGCAAGCAATGGAATAATCTTCAAGGAACTGCAACGAAAAACGTAGGAACTTACGAAAATCCTCAGGATTTATCCTTCGAGACGTTCAAAATAGTGAGGTACTCCGAAGGCGTTAATGGTAACGGAAAGCCTTATTGGTATTTCTTTTCCGAGCAATGCGCCATTGCCTCTCACCGGGTTGCATGGCCGCTTCCGAGAAGGACGAGATAGTGCAGGATGAGAAAACTGGGGCCGTCCTGTTTACACCCGCAACGAAAGGTCTTGACTTCAAGGCCACCCTGGAAGGATGCCCTTATAACATCCCGAGACAGAATCCTCAAACCAAGCAACTGTTCAAATGCACGTTGTGCTTCGACAGGATCACCAACGGCATGATTCCCGCCTGCGTCAAATCATGTCCAACCGGTGCGATGCAATTCGGCGAGAGAGAAAAAATCTTAGAAGCATGCAAAAAACGGGTGGGGGAGCTCAAAGCAGCTTTTCCGAAGGCAGCGGCTCTTAATCCAGATGACGTACGAGTCATTTACATCGTGACGGATGATCCGAAAAAATACTGGAAATACGCTTCAGGGAAATAACCGCCCTTGAAACAGTTGAACAAATGCGCGTGCAATACACAGCGCATTTGTTCAACAGGATGTGAAGCGATGATCTTGAAAGCAAAGACCACTGTGAGGCTTGAAAACGAACACGGTCAAACTGTGATGGATCCTGAAAGATATAAGATCTTGAAGGCCATATACACAGTAGGTTCCATGAGTAAAGCCGCAGAGAAGGTCTGCAAGCAATTTCGCAGCGTGTGGGGGATTGTAAAAGAGACGGAAGCTGTGTACGGCCGAACCCTCGTGGAGACGGGCCCTAACGGGTCTCGTCTCACCGACGAGGGCTATCACCTGTTGCGTAAATACGAGGAGTTGGCAAAAACCTGCACAAGAAGCGCAAACACGAAATTTAGAAAAATTTTCTACTTTTGAGTGGTCGGTGTCGGGCAGTTTGTCCGACTCGCTTACACACTCCCAGTTTCCGGATTGCTTTACTTCGCCTCCCCTGCTGTGTAAACTCAATCACATTCAGCAAATCACAAATCATTGGTACGAGGAGACGTCATGAAAAAGATAGCCGTTGTGGGCTGTGGTTCGTACATGCAAAGTGGATACGGATGCCCAGGCGAGTGGCGTTGTCTCAAGGCCGCTGCCATGGGAGAAGGAAAATTTGAAGAACCATCAACCGTGGTCTCATTCATAGCATGTGAGTGCCCCGGCCGGACTGTCATCCCGACCCTTGGCATGGCAGCGAAGCTCTCCGAGATAAAACCCGATGTCGTGCATCTAAGTTCCTGTCTGGCCACGGCAAAACCCGGTTGCCCGTATTTTGAGCCTGAAGAATTGGCAGGCATGATTCAAGAAAAGACAGGTATTAATGTGGTTCTCGGCACGCACGACTACCACTAGCACATGATGAATCAGTAAAAGGCTCTCGTTGGTGGGGAGGAAGACTACCTTTTTATGACGCAACTGGCCGTCTCGTCGAGAATGCCCCAGATGACGTCCATCCAATCGAGATGTTCCGGCTTCATCAGACAGGTTCTCAGGCAATGAACTGAATCGCTGTTCCATGTAAGTCGCGGCCAATGGCTTTGGAGAACAGTCCTGGGGAAGCTGGCCACGGCGGTATGAAGGTTCCGTGCGGCCGCCTCATGAAAGATGCGGTCAGAAAGGCTGGACGCTTCTGAAGAAGTGGCGGCAGCAGGCGCCCATATCACGATGTCCAGCTCAGGCGGGAAGGCGCTCATGAAGCGGTCGTCGCGCTGGAGCCGGCTGTACAACGAAAGGGCTGCTTCCCGGCATTTTGCCAATCCTTGGGAAAATTCTCCGCCTGGAATCATAGGGAGCAGCTTCTGAGTGGCCCACAAGGCGACTGCCGCGGCGCCCGGCCTCGAGCACTCGAGGCTTATCTCACCCAAATGGAGTTCTGAGGAACTAAAATAGGTATACGGAGAGTCGTGTTTGTAAAACCTTCCTACAGCCGGGTCTCTGAAAAGGACGCATCCACAACCATAAGGCTGAAGGCCATGTTTGTGAGGATCCACTACGAGAGAGTCCACCCTGTGCAAAAGATCAAAGGTTTCTCTTGTGCGGTCCTCGAGATTATCAACCAACGTAAAGTAGCCTCCATAGGCCGCGTCTGCGTGAATTCGGAAACCGTAGCGCTCTTGAAGCTCGAGCACGTCGCGCAGTGGGTCCACTGCGCCGGACCCCGTGGTTCCGATGGTAGCCACCACAGTTCCCACATCTCCCTGCTCCAGCAGAGCCTTCAGGGCGTTCATGTCCATTTGCGCCGCGGGATTGCATTGCACGCTCCTAAACGGGATCTCCAGCACCTTGCAGATCCGTTCGTGAGTGTAATGTGCCTGCTCTGAAGCCACCACAAGCTTTCCAGGATGAAGGCGCCGGGAAATCCATAGCGCCTCGAGATTTGCCATGGTGCCGCCGCTGCAGAGATGCCCCAAGTGGGTATCCCAACGAAACATCTCGGCGAGGGCCGCAACGGCCTCTTTTTCCATGCTCGAACTGCATCGACCGCCATCCAAGGCGTGGTTGTTGGGATTGATCCACAACGAGAGCATATAGGCAAGACGCGCAATGGGATGAGGCGGTTTCAGCATTTGTCCGATGTAAAGAGGATGAAAGTAGGGATAGTTATCCTGCATTCTCTCGGCCACGTCGTGCAAAACCCTCTTAATGGCCTCTGTGTCCACTGATGGATCAAAAATCGGCAGGCTGTGAAAGCCTCCTTCTAGCGTCGTCAGCGCCTCTGAGAGGAGAGGCAAACTGTTCGTTTCTAGCGACATCTTTTCCTCCCTATACTCCGGTGCACAAATACTGAAGGAGCTCCCCTTTCAGGGCGACCTCGCGCAATCCTTGGGGTTTCGCTGGATGATCGAGATGTTGTTTCGTGATCGACGACTTGCTTGCGAAAGGGTGTTGAACCCGCTATACTAATTTCGTTGGATATCCCTATGGAGGGCACGGTTGTCATGTCGTCCCCCGACGTCCTGGAGGTCCTCGTTATTGTCATCGGTACAATTGTTTTGCTCGCGATACTCTTCGGCCCATCTCTCTACAGCTCATATCAAAATTGGAGACTGACCAAAGACAAATGATACACGCGAGTTCGCCTAACGGTTTTCCAAAAGCGTTCAAAAAGTCCTCAGCATGTAGTCCAGATCGCTCTCCCGGTGAAACGGACCTCTAATGAAATTGTCGAAGTCGTCCCAATAGTTTTTCCTCTGCCAAGCCTTGTACGTCTGCGGCGTTGCACGCAAGCGATAATGAAGTGGGGGTGGCAACGGAGGGTGCGACCGCCGGGCGACTGTCCGTGACGCCTCTTTTTGGCCTTTATCTTTGAACTGCAGGCCCTCTGCTCGTTTTTCGCCGGCGAAGAAAGGGGTGGCGTGCAAGATAATAGCCGTGCATCCAACCGCGATGACCCATTTCCAAGACACGCTGCAAAAGCTCCTTTTGGTGCGAGAGGGGGGACTCGAACCCCCATGGGTTGCCCCGCCGGATCCTAAGTCCGGTGCGTCTGCCAAATTCCGCCACTCTCGCAAGGCCGCTGAGAGTCAACTTCTTCCGTCGGGACGCATTATACTCTTCAAAGACATGAGGCGTCTATTGTTATTTTGGGCTTGTCTGGCGCATTGAATCAATATAGGATTTCATCCCTGCGAATTAACCACCTCGAGAGGTTGGCCCTCGGAGAGCACTCCTTTGCTCTCGCAGGCGCCAACCTTGTGGGCCGTGCGACCATCTGAGATCTTCTTTCGACCCGCATCCCAAAGAAGGAAAATAGCCGAGAGGACCGCTCCAATCCTGAGGATGATGTTGACCGGTCAATTTCTTCCGATGTCAATAGTCTGACCTTCCACCAACGATCCTTCATATCGTCCAGAATCGAATATACAAACTCCCTCAAAAAGAAATCGCAAAATGCTCGGACGTCACATCGTCATTCCCATGAATATGGGAATCCAGGAAACTCAGTATGGATCGGCACTTTCGTGAGGACGAGGCAAAGAGGGGCACGCACACAATTCGTGATTAATCTCGAAAATTCCTTTAGGTAACAGCGAATCCACCCACCAACCGAAAAGACGCATCTCCCGCTCATAGACCGTCTCGAGATTACGTGGTTAAGGGAGAAAATCATACGCGAAAAGGATGCTTCTTGGTCCGGACATGCCGAGTAGCTGGTCAGGTCGTACTAGGAGCAGAACCAATGACCGAGTCCCGCTGTTTTTGAAGTCGCCGATCTTGAAATCAGAGATAGCACCTTCCATGGGGGGGGTGTTCCATTTTTGTTCCAAGAAAACTCCTCCCCAGTGAAACCCTTGAATTTCACTCTTTCCTCCGGTCGTCTTCACAAGCATGAGTTCGCCCTGGCCGCTCGGCGAGCTGTCCGATATAACAATCCTGCCGGGCCATATTATCTGTTGCGAGCCCTCAGCGGTCTTCAGCGTGATCTTGCGATGAAGGCCGTACTCATGGCCATCTTGCACAGACAGAAGCTGGTTGTTTTGGTCAAACACGCGAAGCTTGAGACGTTGATCGACGAGCACTTGCACATGGGCGTACCCCTGGATGTCTCCGGCAGCGTAGCTCAGCAGCAGGGTTCCAGGAGGCAGCGTGACTTTTCCCCGTCTCTTTAATGCGCCGTTGCGCAAAGAAAAAGAAATCATTTCCCCTGAAAACATGTCCCTCGCATCGGTCCGCTGGCCCAACAGGTTCATCATTTTGGGATTTTCTGGATCCGGTACGCACGCGAGAATCATGTTCGGGAACGTTTCGATGACCGTCAGGTTTCGATTGAGATAGCGAAGCACCTCAGATTCAACGCCGTCAGGAAGCTGCGAACAGATGATGAGCTCTGGGACGCCATCGCCGTCGAGGTCCTCTGCCTGCACACTCAAGAAAACCGCCGGCGATTTAGAAAATTGAGTGAGCGGTCTAAGGGCATTTTTGTCGAATCGCGCAATGGTTATGCCGCTGTCACCCACCAAGACCAGTTCGTTGTGTTTATCGCCGTCCAAGTCCCCAATGGCAAGCCCTGTGATAGTACCGGCAAGTTCAGGACTCCGCCAAGGCCCTTCTGTTTCAGCAACCCCGATGACAGTTCGAAAACGCGGTTGGTGTACGGCCGGCATGGTTCCAGGTTCGCCCGCTTTATAAAAGGGGATATTGGGCGCGCCTTGCAAACGTTTGGTAATTCCCGTGAGTAGATATTGCAGCACGCTCGGCAAGGCGTGCACATTTGGCACTTTGAGATCGACCCTCACCGCCATTCGCTCTTTCTTCGTATCCCACATGAAACCTTTCATGTGGTAGAGAGAGTTCAACGTCCCAATGGAGCCGGAAATTACAAAGTCAGCCCCCGTGTTTTCGGCAACTTGTCTGAGGGCCTGCTCGCTGTCCAAAGTCGCTTCAGCACCTTGAAACCGCTGCTCATCCTTCCGTTCCAGAACCTGGTAGTTTGCTCCCATTGCCCCAATGGCGGAGCGAAGTTCCTCATTGATATGGTCAACGAAAGATCGAAGGCCTGGGTCGTCCGCGTCCGTCATCAAGCGAAACGGCAGCAGCGCAATCGTCTCTTTCGCCCCGGTTTGAGATTGAGCAGTCAGCAACGAGATAGCCAGCAGCACCGCCAAAACACCGAGGATGACAGAAAGAACGCCTTTGTTGTTTGCGTGGAAACGCATCGCCGCTTGATACAGTTGGGGTTATCTCAAAAAAAAACCAACTGTCTTTTGCAGTTGGCGTAGGAGGAATATATTCTTTTGTTGCCTTTCATTACAGCAACTATTATGCCAAGATGGCCACTAGGGGTGACAAAATATTTACCGCATGATATCAAACTGTTACGAGCTCCATCATCAGGCCGACGTAGTATCAGGTGCGACATTTTTTCTCCCAGGCCGTCAAAAAATTTGAACAACAACCTCTCCACTTCAAAACAAATTGATATCACTCACTCTTTCCCCGTTCAATTTTCTTTCGGCCCGCGCCGAATTTTTGAACGCGCCTACGCCAGCCCGAAAAAAGCCCTCTTGATCACTTCAAAGTTCCTTCGCACATTGTGCTGCCCTTGGATGACGGGGCCGTGTCCAGGGATCAACAGTTCAATCGGCAAACCGCTTACCTGCTCGATGCTCGACCGCAGTTGTGTCGCATTTCCACCCGGCAGGTCTGTTCGTCCTATTGAGTTCAAGAATACGAGGTCGCCACTGATGAGTATCTTGTGACGAGGCCAATATATGCAGATACTCCCCGGACTATGGCCCGGAGTAACAACGATCTTGAACTCATGTTTGCCGAGGAAAAGGTCCCCGCGTTTCACGTAGAAATCCACTCGATATTCGGGAAAAGGGAGGCCCTGGTTTTTGTATGCAGCGCGGCCCGTCTCCTCGATAAACTTTTCTTCGAGGCGAGAGATCGCGATTCTGACGGATGAGCTTCTGATTGCGAACGCGCCGCCAAAATGATCGGGATGGCCGTGTGTACAAAGGACAACCTTGATCTTTGCGGGGTCAACGCCATCTTCCCGCATCCGCCTAAACAAAGACTCCACGTGGTGGGGCCATCCTGGGTCAATGAGCAGCGGGACCTTGCCATCTATGAAGACAGAGTTGCAGTTCATGTCCTGGCTGTTGTTCCAGAGGTAAAGGTAGAGTTGATCTCCTATTCGCATGCGAGCACCCTACCTCTTGACGCATCCTTGGCAGACCATTTCCCCGTCTTGTTCAACCATCTTCGATGCCATAGCCTCTTCGCCGCAGATCGGGCATCTTCGTGTTTCCACTATTTGGGCCATGGGCGGTAGGGCGTCAGATCCGTGCTGGATATTGAAGAAATCCGAGGGGTTTGCCGTCACAAGCTCCCTAATGACGCGTTGTTTATACGCTTCGAATTGCTCTCTTTCTTCTCCTGTGGCAAGGCCGGCCTCAATTTTTTTCCGAAGTGACTGACGCTCTTTTCTTCCGGGGAGTTCGCCGCGAAGGGCCACGCGCAGACCGCGGCCTGATTGTCTGTCCATAAAGGTATATACTTGCTTGCCCCAGTCTCTAAAGATAAGATTTCCTTTGCCAAAGGTGCAGCCGAGCATGACCTGGATGGCGTCCACCGCGCACGAATCGTTTTCTACAATGCATACGAGTTCTTCATCTTCGGCTCGTTCGGTCTTGAACTCATCCAGGCCGGCCTTGGCCGCAAGGTACCCTAGGGCCAATCCAGGGCAGGAGTGGCCATGAAAGCGCACACATTCTTCAAAGTCTTGCGGAAGGCCTGATAGGCATGTCGTCATCTCTGTCTCCTCATGTTCGATATTATTTCTGAAAAATGCTGGAGAATGCGAGCCGTCGCACCCCATATCGTATGCCCTTCCCAGTGGTAGGATATAATTGATACAGGGCGGCTGTCCAGCATAATGGTGGATTCCTGACGCCGTCCGGGATCAAGGAAGATTTCCAGCGGAACCCCTAGCAGTTCATCGATCTCCCGAGGACTCGCCTGAAAACTATAGGGGTACGGAATAAACCCCACAAAGGGAACTACCAGGAATCCCGTCGCCACGGTGTAAAAATCGTCCAACTCTCCAAGGATGCTGACGTCCTGAGGCAATACCCCAATTTCTTCCCAGGTTTCTCTCAGAGCGCAGGACAGAAAGTCTGGGTCAGCGTCGTCCAATTTTCCTCCAGGGAAAGAAATCTCTCCTTTGTGATGTTCGACGAGTTCAGACCGTTTCGTTAACAGCACTTTCACGTGCTCGTCTTGCCTGAATAGGGGCACAAGCACTGCTGCCTGGATCACTCCATTGGGGGACAGTCGTTTCTTCAACCTCTTTTGCAAGGTCTCTTGCAGTTGAGCAGTGAAGTCCAAATCCTTTTCGTGTTTCATGGCGGAATTCATAATGCGTTCTCGCGATTGTCGTTGAAGGCGTTCCACGGACAGTCCATCATCTTTTCTAACATGTACTGTTGCGGGCGCATGGTCAACAGGACCGGCATGCGAAGAGCCTGCACTGCCCCTCTTCAGAGCCGCCGGCGGCAACATGGTGGACTGCGCCTGAAAAGCATCGGTCGCCCTACGGCCATTCGTCTGAAAAGACAAAAAATCATTCGCAATACTTCAGATAATGTGAGATGAGATTGCTTCGTCGCTTTGAGCTTCTCACAATAACCAGAAAACCGTTGCGGCGTCATTGCGAGTGACGCAAAGGAATCTCGTCCCAACGCTTGAAAAAAGATGTACGGCTACATTCTATATTACTCACGTTCGTCACTGAGCGTGTCACATCGTCTGCGGAAGAGCGAGGGTCAGCTTTTCTTCACGAGGGACAACTTTTTCAATGGTGACGGAAACGCGATCGTAGGGATTCAGCTCGACGCCAGCCGGAACCTTCAAGGCGGCATTAAAGGCAAAATCGCGGAGATACACGAGATAAAATTTGGGAAAACGGTGAAGGACAATGGCTTCGAATGCCGATTCTCTTCTCTGAGAGAGATACTTCAGGAGAAAATATCTCTGACGTTGTCTCTCCAGTATAACTGCCCGATCTATACGGAAGTTTACCTCTGCGAGGATCTTTTGGATTTCCTCCTCGCTCAGTATCTCTTGGGAAAGCCCTAAGGCTCCTCGTATCTGCCGTTGTACCACGAGATCCGTGTATCTCCTGAGAGGCGACGTGGCGGTCGTATACGCGGGAAGCCCAAGGGTAGTATGAGGACCAGCCTTGGTCGAGAAGTCTCCCCGGGCCAGGATTCTTTTGCAGCGATATGATTCAACAGGATCGTATTCGTCTTTGATCTCCACCTTCTCCGACGGCGGCCCTTGTGTTCTGAAAATAGCCGGCAGTCCTTTTTCCTGCAGAAACTTTGCAAAGAGACTGTTGGCGAGGATCATGAATTCGGAGACGAGTATTTCCGAACACGCCTCTCTGTCCCTCAAATTCACCTCAATGGTCTTGTCTTGCGCGACCCGGATATTTATTTCCGGGTCCCTGAAGATGAGCGCACCGTTATCGAGCCTCTGGTTTCGAAGATGCGACGCAAGCCGGAACATGAGGTTTTCCATGGAATCCTGATCCCGAATGCGGGCATCCACCTCTTCGTAGGTGAGTCTTTCTTTGACTCTTATGAAACCCGCAAGGACCTTGAACTCCTTGAACTGCCACCGATGGTTGAAGCTGGCCATAATACTAATCACTGGTCGATCTTCACCCGAGACAAGGCTGGCCGCGTTCTCTGACAATAACGGCGGTATCATGGGAACGGTGAGGTCTGGGAAATACAGAGAAATAGCTCGTCGGCGAACCTCTTGGTCAAGCGCGGAATCGAACTCCACGAAGTGCGCGGCGTCTGTGATGTGAACGCCCAACGTGACATCGTCTCCCTCCACACTTATAGACAAGGCATCGTCAATGTCCAAAGTGGTGGCCGAGTCCACGGTCACGGCGTGAAGATAAGTAAGGTCAGCGCGGTGTGCCCGGAAAGGTCTGTTCGCGCAGCGGATCGCATCTGCCGTGATTTCAGGAGGGAACTCCAGGGGGATGTCACCAGAGCGCAATGGCACGTTTTCGTCCTCGTCCCACACTCCAAGTTTGACGAGAACGGTAAAGGGGTCCCAGTTGCCTGGCAGTCCCGCTTTGGAGAATAGCTCCTTGACCTCCTTGACTTCGCTCCATTCGGGGCCTTTGAGGGCGGCTTCCTCCAGAAGGGCGATCAAACCGGGCGGCGGAGACGAGTCCTGAGACAACTGTTTCTCTTTCAGGCGCCCTAGGAATTGAGCGCATGCCGCGCGAAAAGCCGCTCGCTCTTCTTCTTTTTTCTTTTGCGAAAGGGCGCGATCCACTCGCTCCGGCGTCGCAACGTCAATTTTGCCGTTGGTCAACTTGAAAAATGTCTTGTCTTCAATGATTGCCCGCAACAGTGATGCTGTCCTGTCCAAGCTCGCGTCTCGACCAAAACACAATTCTGAGAGGTCAGCCACCTCGATCTCGGAGGCCTCTGTGTGGACTATTTCCCACAGTTCGCGAATGTTTATCTCTTTTTTGTGATCTTCCCTTATTCGGGATAACTCCTTGAGGCGACGGGCCAGATCATCGCGCGAGCGTGAAGTTTGCAAGGCTGAGTCTTGTCCACGCATCAGCACACGGGCATGGGAGATTCGTATCTCTTTTCCATTCTCATTGATGATCTTAAGTTTTCGGTCCTCCACTTCCAGGACATAGGCGCACGAAATTTTCTTATTGTCATAATAATCAATGACATCATGTAGCTGAACACTCATTTTAGGCGGCTTTCCATTTTCACGCACGTGTATCGCGCTGCATAATACCATGTGGAGATGTGATTGGCGAACTTTGGTTTGTCAAATGCTTTTTTATGTATGCAATAAACCAGGCGGTTGTGATAGATTGTGACGAAACGGGGGGAGGAACGCTACGGAGAAAGGTACAGTCGTGAAAGAGGCTTTGTGGGATATTTTTCGCCAGAGCAGCCAAGTGCGTGATGCGTTTCTTGCGAAGAATGCGGACATACTTTTAGAAGCAATCAAGACCATTGCAGCGGCAATGGGGCGGGGAAACAAACTCCTCATATTCGGCAACGGTGGCTCTGCTGCAGATTCCCAGCATCTGGCGGCTGAATTCGTCAATCGGTATCTTGTTGAACGGCCTCCACTGCCGGCGCTGGCCCTGACCACCGACAGCTCCATATTGACGGCCATCGGAAACGACTACCAGTTCCAAGACGTCTTCGAGAAACAAATTAAGGCGCTCGGTAAAAAGGGTGACGTGGCCTTTGGCATCAGCACATCAGGACGATCGCTAAACGTCATAAAAGGTTTGAAGGCTGCCCAATCTATGGGGTTGACCACTATCGGGCTTGGAGGACCTGCGGAGAGCCCGAAGGAGCATTGTCGCTTTTATTTGACGACGGAGGGAGGCACAACGCCTCGAATCCAAGAGACTCACTTGCTAGTGTATCACTCCATAGTCGAGATGGTAGATCGCATCTTGTTCGGGGCGCCGCCGTTGCCGTAGGAACGGCGAGGGAATGCTTCTCGGCCAACGTGGGCGAACCCCTGTACGGGACCCGTTTGCAACGGTATTGAACTAGGATCTCATTATAATGAGGTGGGAAGCTTGACCATGAGGAACCTGAAGGAAGAACTGAGACTTAGTTGGGAAGACCTTTGTTGGTTTGGTCCGCCGCAAAGACTCGTGGAAACGACAACGGCGGAGATCGAGCCGCAGCATGAAATCATCGGACAAGAACGAGCCGTGAAGGCGATTCAACTCGGCCTCGTCATCAAAAGTAAATGGTACAATATATATGTTGCTGGGATCAATGGAACCGGTCGAACTGCAACGGTGAAGAAGCTCCTGGAGGAGCTGCGGTCGGAGGGGCCCATTCCCAACGATCTGTGCTATGTGAACAATTTCAAAAATCCCGACCAGCCAAGGCTCCTGATACTCGACGCAGGCAGAGGCGCAGCTTTCAAACAGCAGGTGAGCGATTTAATCGGATCGCTGCAAAAAAAGATCCCCGCAATCTTCGAGAGCGAGGAGTTTCAGTCTGCGCGGAACGAAATAGTGAGCCGCCATATGGGCGCGCAAAAGGCCCTGTTCAAGAATTTTGAAAATAAGGTGAGCGCCGAAAACTTCATGATGGTACAGGTGCAAGTAGGGCCGTTTACAAGACCTGACCTCGCTCCCGTCATTGTTGGCAATCCTATGAAGATCGAACAGCTCGAGGCCCTCGTCGAAGAAGGAAAATTCTCGGCCGAGGAGCTCGAGAGGCTGAAGTCAAAATACAAAGAGCTCTCCATGGAAATGGAGAAGATTTTCAAGGAAGCCAGAGACATTGACAAGACTATCCAGGAAGACCTGGAGAAGCTCTCCAGGGAATGGGTTCAGCCGCTTTTACGAGACCTTACGGATGCCATTCGAGAACAACACAAAAGCGACGCCGTGAATGCCTATCTTGATGAATTGGAAGCGGACATCGTAAATCATCTCGAGAGGTTTAAGCCGCGCATCGTACCGTCGCCGGGTTCAGGAGAGGCGCCTGGCCCGCCGGTGTTGCTGCCGCCTGACCCCAGTCAATTCACGGATTATGAAGTCAATGTACTCATCGACAACTCCGATACAAAAAGCCCACCCGTTGTCGTCGAAACCGCCCCCACCTTTAGAAACCTCTTTGGCACCATCGAAAGGGTGATGGATCGTCATGGGATATGGTTTTCCGATTATCGTCATATCAGAGGGGGAAGTTTGCTCAAGGCGAACGGGGGCTTTCTCATCTTGAACGCCTATGACGTACTGACAGAACCGGGTGTGTGGCAGGGGCTCAAACGGTGTCTGCGAAACGGGGTCATGGACATTCAATCCGATCCTTTCGGCTTTTTCTTTGCCTCCGCCCTGAAGCCCGAAAAAATACCGATAAACCTTCGAGTCATCATGATCGGTGATCCCGAACTATACGATCTCCTTCACTGGTATGATGAAGATTTCCGAAAAATATTCAAGATCAAGGCAGATTTTGATTATCATCTGCCCAACACAGAAGGGAATTTGCAAAAACTCTTGGGGTTTGTATCAAGAATCTGCAGCGAGGAAAACCTGCTGCCGGTCGATGATTCAGGTGTGCGGGCGACAGCCAAATTGGCTATCCGCTGGGGAGGCCGCAAAAACAAAATTTCCGCTCAGTTTGAAAGGCTGGCCGACTTGCTGCGAGAATCTGATCTTGAAGCGCGGAGCGCCGGAGCGTCTGTGATCTCGTCTCTCCATGTAGAGCAAGCAAATCGAAACCGCATCGAGCGCGTCAACATGATAGAGGACAAGATTCAGGAACTCATAGAAGAAGGCATTCTCATGATCGACACGCGGGGGTTCCGTGTCGGTCAGATCAACGGCCTGAGCGTCTATGCATTTCCAGAGTTTTCCTTTGGACGGCCTTCGCGCATAACGGTGAAAACCAGCATGGGCAAATCCGGTATCATCAGCATCGAAAAAGAGGCAGAACTCTCCGGGCACACCTACGACAAAGGGGTGCTCATCCTGTCCGGTTTCCTGAGGGATCGTTTCGCCCAGGACAAGCCCCTCAATCTCACAGCAAGCATCACATTTGAGCAGTCCTATTCAGGAGTCGATGGGGACTCGGCGTCATCCACGGAATTGTATGGCCTCATGAGCTCTCTCTCAGGAGCCCCTATTGACCAAGGGATAGCCGTCACCGGTAGCGTGAATCAACACGGAGAGGTTCAACCCATTGGCGGGGTGAATCAGAAGATAGAGGGCTTTTTCAAGGTCTGTAAGGCAATGGGACTGACCGGCTCTCAGGGAGTCATCATTCCTCGAAGAAATATTGGGGACTTAATGCTCGACCAAGAGGTCGTCGACGCAGTAAAACGCGGGGAATTCCATATCTGGGCTGTCGAGCACGTTGATCAAGGCATTGAGCTCCTCACAGGTGTGGCAGCAGGCGAACCAAATGAAAATGGGGAATATCCGGAAGGCACAATAAATTACTTGGTGAACTTGCGCTTGGACGAGCTGTCCCGCGGCATGAAGGAATATGAATCCGAAGGTCGCGAGGAGGAAGAGGGAAAGAAGGACGACGACCAAGGAGGTGGTGCTGAACCGGCGCCGTAACATCAGACTTTGTTCTTCTTTGTCGTTTCGAGATTGGCTGACGTGTGAGCGGCGTCCTTCGTAGCAGGCCGCGAGGAAACCCGTCGATTTGAGAACAGCTTCTGTGCTGCAGGGATGTAGGCTGAGGCTGCGTCGTTGCCGTCGGCCCATCGCAAGGAAAAGAACGCCATTAGTACGTCATTGCGGGCGAAGCGAAGCTATGCCGTGCCACATTGTGAGATAAACTTACAGGCAAGGTCGTCGCTCCCCTTGCCAACCGCGTTCTGCTGAGTCTCACCCATATTGATAATAATTCTCATTAAGCGCGAAACCTTTTACCGCCGCGGGCATCAAAATCATTAAAGACTTTTAAGGAGTGAGCGGAGGTGCTTAATGAGCGAGGCGTTCGAGACCGACAGTCTCAAAATATATATGTCGCAAATTGAGTGCTACCCTGTGCTGAGCAGGGAGGAGGAAAACGAGTTAGCAAAACGTTATCGTGAGTACAGAGACAAAAAGGCATGCGATATACTCGTCACGGCTAATTTGAGGTTCGTGATAAAGGTTGCCCTTGGTTATCGAAACTACGGCATCAGACTTATGGATCTTATACAAGAGGGCAACATCGGTTTAATTAAGGCCGTTGAAAGGTTCGATCCGGACAAAGGGTATCGACTCATCTCTTACGCTATTTGGTGGATAAAGGCTTACATTCAAAATTACATCATCCGGTCATGGTCACTTGTGAAAATGGGAACCACCCAGGCGCAGCGTAAGCTTTTTTACCGCATATCTGATCTCCCAGAATTCAAGAACGTTGATGAGCATTACGAGAACGTCTCAAAGTTGGCCGAGAAGATCAACGTGACCCAGGATGAGGTCATAGACATGGCAGCCCGCCTCAAGGCTCATGATTTCTCTCTGGATGACTTGATCAGCGATACGTCTCGAGAGTGTTTTGCCGATACCTTGCGAGACGAATCCCCGGACCAAGAAACCACTCTCGGGGAATTGCAGGAAAAGATGGACCTCAAGATGTGGGCAGAAAACGCTATGAAGACCCTGAATGCACGTGAACAATACATCGTTGAACAGAGGCTTCTCAGCGATTCGCCATTGACGCTTAAGGAGTTGGGGAAACGATTCGGGATTACACGAGAACGAGCAAGGCAGATCGAGAAGGCTGCCTTGAAGAAGCTGAAAGGCAACTATTTGAAGTCGAAATTGGCCGCATGAGAGGACAACTATTCCTTCCCCTTCAGCGAGTCAGGCCTCCGTCTCTGAAGCGAGCGGCTAACGCAACTGCGGTTCGCGAGGCGGTTCATACGTGTCTCGACCTTGCGGCTGAAAGGGACTCGGTTTTCCTGCGGGTGTGACGAACCGGGCGTCAGTGAGGGCGGCGCACGATGTGGCAGCAAACAGAGCTATGAAAAGAACGAGCTTCCTAAAAAACGTCATTCTCCGTTCTGAGACCGGGACGGCTTCATTCCGGGCACACCATCCCGGTCATACCTATTGACAGATACGCGCAACATTGTCACTTCAATATTTTCGGCAACCGCAGCGTAAAAAACTCCGCCTATTTCTTCTTCACAGAATCCTTCAACGCCTTTGCAGCCGAAAATTTAGGAGCGGTGGTCGCCGGAATCTTCAACGGCTTGCCCGTCCTCGGATTCACACCCTTGCGCGCCTTTCTCTTCACGACGCTAAACGTGCCAAGGTCGCTGATGCGAATCTTGTCTCCGGCCTTCAGCACATCGTGGATAACCTTGACCAGAGCGTCTAGAGCTAGGGCCGCTGATTTTTTGGATATAGCTGTGTCCTCGGCGATGCGGGCAACCAAGTCAGCCTTTGTCATCTCCACGCCTCCTTTCCCCAATCCCTTTTGGGAACACGAGTGATTACATGAGCCCCCCGCCCCAACTTTTACAGATCAATAGTGAAGGTGTCAAGAAAGAATAGCGCTGCGAAGGCTTTTTTAGGTCATTTTTGCGACTTTTTTCAAAAAAACTCTTCCAACCAGCTATTAGAGACCGAAAATCATGCGTGCGCGCTGGTTTGACGGATGCGCTGCAATCATTCATCGCGTACGCTAAACGCCAGGTCAACCACGGTAAGCCCCTCGCAATGGCCAATCGTATGGATTCGCTGAGCTCCGTCAAACTCGGATGGGAGTATGCGAGCGACTTCTCTTTCGGAGAACTCATGAATGGTCAGCCGCTCAATTTCATTGATTGATATTGCATGCCCATAAGCCCGTAAACAGTCTTGAGCAGGCCTCAAAAGCCTCCCGTGCGACGCCACAATGCCGCCGGCAGGACGGCTGTTGCGGACGTCCGATTTCACAGGGTTCTTCGGGTGGGCAGTCCACGGCCCGAAAGGAGTGGTTGCATAAAAGATGTTTAATTCCATAAAGTTATCATCCCTCAGCTCCTCGTAGGGCATCGTGGCGGCAAAAAGCCACCACGTCGAGTTTACGTACGCCAGAGTTGAATCAACCACAGCGATATTCTCCAAAAGCACCTTCTGAAAAGACCACTCACAAGGAAAGCTCTCCGCCTTGTACAACTCCACCGATTTGTTGGATGCTGTCTCAGGAACCAAGTAATAATCTTCCTCCCATTCAAAAACAAAGGGATAGGACAAATGATACGGGCGTTCCAGGACTTTCACAGGAGGCGTCCAAGCCCCTTGGGCATCAACCCGAATCACCGACAGATGCCCCTTTCCTGATTCATACGGCAATTCCTCAACAAAAATGAAATAATTGTCTCCGTATTTCACTGGCATGGGATCAGCCCAAAAAAAACCTGGGGGCGGTACAAGTCGTGAAAAGGTACCGCCATGATGATCGCCCAATATGCCGTCGTCATCAAAGCGATACGCGATCTGCCAGTCATCAAAATGTGCGTCGCTGCGGAACATGCGTTTGCACGTGCGGCGAACTTTTCTCAGGAGCACGCCTGCCATCTGTGTATTGTGGGGAAACTGTGGAGGTAGTTGGACGGGGGCGTCCAGGGTTCTTGGCGGCACTGGTTCACCGAGAGCCTCCGGACCGATTGTATGCAGGCGCTGGATCAGTCTGCAAAGCCATGCAGACGCGGTCCAAAGTTTCACATCTCGGATGCCGCGCACAGCCCAGAGCCCGTCCCTGACGTAACTCGGTAAAAAAGAGCAACAAAGAAGCTGCGGTGGAGACTGTGTGTCGAGTCTTCGCCTGATTTCCATCTTAAGGATTGGATAGTGGCCAAGGAATTCCCAGGTACCCCTTTCAACATCCGTGACGTAGGGATCGCACGGGTCTTCCACATACCACATTCCATGGGCGGCGACATTCGGCGCTCCAACATTGACAGGCGCATTGCCGCAACAGAGCACCATGTCCAAGTGGCGTCCCTGAAGTAAAGGCAAATCCTCTTCAGCAACTTTAAGACGCCCGTCAATACTGGTGAAGTGTATAAACACACGAGGAGCGTCCATGCAAAGATGAGAGATGGCTGTCGGAATTGACGCAGCGTCTCTTGTCCGGGAAACTAATCCCGAGAAAAAATGATAGAGCCGGTAAAGCGCAAAGCGCCAAGAGAGAACGAACCCGGAAACTTCCCTACACGACTTCCTTGCACTGCTGGCAGCATGTCCCCGTAGTATCGCCACCAACTTTATCTGCACCTTATTTTCCTGGACAAGTTTTTCCAGGGCCTTTGCAAGCCAGAGTGGTACACAATCATCCTGACAAAGAATACAAATCTTTAAGGGTGCTTTGTGCATGCCTAGTACCTTTGAGTGCTGATTGAAAAGTGAGTGTGAATCTGTTACCTTGGATTCGCAGATTCCTGAGCAACGAAAGTCGCTAAACCAAAGGGAGCATGACTTTGCGCGCGTTTATAACCTTTCTCAAAAGAAATCGCGAAATGCTCAGACGTGACATCGTCATTCCCATGAAAAGGGGAATCCAGGAAACTCAGGATTGATCCCCACTTGCGTGAGGATGACGCAATGAGGGGACACGCACCCAATTCGTGATTAATTTCGAGAATTCCTATATAACATCCAAGACCGTCTCAGGAGAAAGTGTAATAACTAACCCGCAAGGAAATCAACCGTATTTTCGTTGACGCAGTAGACGGCCTCGTAGGCAGAGCCTGCAGCGCCGGCCTCTGTGCTCGAAAGTTTGATATCAGCAAAAGGAACTGGAATATGGATTGGTACAGGATTGGGATTGAAGAATTGTTTGCTCAAACCCAGACAAACGAGAAAGGACTCTACGACGACCAGGCAACGGAAAGGCTCCTCCGGGACGGCCCGAACAAACTGCCCGAAGAGACCGCCATTTCGAAACTCGCCATCTTCCTTCATCAATTCAAGAGCCCACTGATATACATGCTCCTCGTCGCTGCGGTGGTGACTGCTCTGTTGCAGGAATTCAAGGATACGATCGTCATACTGGCCGTCATTGGCCTGAATGCGATAATCGGGTTTTTTCAGGAATATAGAGCTGAACAAAACATTCGCGCGCTGAAGACAATAATGGTGCCCAGGGCGACGGTCCTGAGGAACGGTCTGCGGACTGATATCCCCAGCGAACAACTCGTTCGGGGGGACGTCGTACTCTTGGAATCGGGCGACCGCGTACCGGCCGACCTACGCTTGATAGACGCGACAGAGTTAAAAATCGACGAATCCATCCTTACCGGCGAGTCGCTGCCGGTCGAGAAAGGGTGCGAGCCCATTGCAAAAGAAAATTTGATCCCCGGCGACCAAAAAAATATGGCCTTCATGGGAACCATGGTCGTCGCAGGGCGGGCTAAAGGCGTCGTGGTCGAGACTGGTCCTCGGACAATACTCGGCGCGATCGCCCAGCACGTTCAGAAAGCGGGAATTACTCAAGCGCCGTTGCAGGTGAAATTTAACAAGTTCGCCAATGGCATCGCCGTCATCGTGGTGCTGGCTGCCCTCGCCCTAGTGATACTCGGTTTGTGGACGGGCGAGGGGCTGAAAGACTTGTTCATGACCGCGGTAGCGGCTGCTGTGGCAGCCATTCCGGAGGGGCTGCCTGTGGTGGTCACCATCGCCTTGGCCATCAGCGTTGCACGTATGGCTCGGCAAAACGCCATCATAAGAAAACTGCCCGCCGTGGAAACGCTCGGCAGCACTACCGTCATCTGCACAGACAAAACCGGGACCCTGACCAAAAATGAGATGACCGTGAAGCTCGTTTATGACGGTGTTCATGTGTATGAAGTCACAGGCACAGGCTACGATCCAAAAGGGGAAATTTTTGCCGAGTGGCTTCCCACTCAGCCCGCAGACCAGCGGACGCTGCACGATGTGCTAAGGATCGGCTTGCTCTGCAATGAATCCCAGCTTGTGGAAAAGGATGGTCGATTGGTGGTTCAGGGCGACCCCACAGAAGGTGCCCTCATCGTCTCGGCGCTCAAAGCCGGCCTAGACGTAGAACAGGAGAAGAGACGGTATCCGCAGCTTTCGATGATTCCGTTTGAATCCGATAGAGGATACATGGCAACTCTGCATGAACACCGAGGCAAAAAAGTCATTTTTGTCAAAGGCGCCCCAGAAAAAGTCATCAACATGTGCACACGATGCATTGCAGGGGAGGGCGAACTCAAGCGAAAGATCCTCGATGTATCTGAAAATTTCGCCAAAGACGGCCTTCGTGTACTCGCCATGGCGTTCAAGGAAGCCCCGCCTGACGTCAATGAGATTACCCATTCAGACGTGGAGACAGACCTCATTGTGGCAGGGCTGCAGGGAATGATGGATCCGCCCAGGCCGGAAGCCGCAGAGGCCATAGAAGGATGCAAAAAGGCTGGTATACGTGTGGTAATGATCACCGGAGACCACGCAGTCACGGCGTTGGCCGTTGCCAAGACCTTGGGAGTGGCCACCGACCACGATAGAGTGGTGACCGGCCAAGACTTACAGGCCATGAAAGACGAGGAGCTCTTGCCAATCGTCAAAAACGTCTCGGTGTACGCCAGGGTAGCCCCCGAGCATAAGTTGAGAGTTGTCCAGCAATTGATGAAAAACGGAGAGATTGTAGCTGTGACAGGCGATGGCGTCAATGACGCACCTGCGCTCAAGACTGCCCATATAGGCGTGGCTATGGGCAAATCGGGTACAGATGTCGCCAAAGAAGCCTCTGATATGGTCGTGACGGATGACAATTTTGCCAGCATCTTCTCCGCAGTCAAAGAGGGGCGCATCGTTTTTGACAATATTCGCAAGGTCACCTTCTTTCTCATACCAACAGGGGTTGCAGCAATTCTTTCGATAATAGGAACTGTGGTGGCGGGGCTCCCCATCCCTTACGTGCCGGCGCAGCTCTTGTGGATCAATCTTGTGACAAATGGCTTGCAAGACGTCGCACTCGCCTTCGAAGCCGCGGAAGATGACATTCAGCAAAGGCCCCCGCGAGACCCAAAAGAGGGCATCATGTCGAGACTCCTCGTTGAGCGAACTATTTTGGTGGGTTTCTTGATAGCCGCAGGCGTCGTGTACAACTTCTGGGAGTCCCTGAATTCCGGAGCATCGTTGGAAAAGGCGAGGACGATAGCCGTCACCACCATGGTTTTCTTTCAGTTTTTTCAGGCCTGGAATAGCCGCTCAGAATTTCAATCCGTGTTCAAGGTGAGCTTGACGAGCAACCCCTTCCTTCTCTTTGCGCTTTTGGCGGCGTTGCTCGCTCAGATAGCCTTGCTTTACGTGCCCAGTCTGCAGTGGCTTTTTAGAACCGAGCCGCTTTCTGCTTATGACTGGATACGGGTTATCGGTGTTGCGGTCTCGGTAATACTTGTAGTTGAGATCGAAAAATTGATCAGAGGGCGGAATGCATGATTTGAGACCTGATATAGCCCGGCCTCGCCAGACCGACTTCAACTCGGAAACGCACGAAGAAGCTCGCGTACGTTGGTCTCCGTCGCGTCGCAGGCTTGCGCTCCCTGTATTCTGCGCAACGCCATGTCTGCGTAGTCTTTATTGATCTCATATCCGATAAAATGCCTCCCAGTCTTCTTGGCAGCCACACCCGACGTACCACTCCCTATAAACGGGTCTAAGATGACGTCCCCCTCAAAGGTGTACAGACGTATAAGTCTCTCCACCAGCGCCACGGGAAACGGCGCAGGATGTCCCACTCGCCTCGCGGACTCAGGGGGGATGTGCCACACGCTTGTCGTCGCGGCAATGAATTCGTCTCTGCTGATGGTCGAACGACCCTTTTCAGGGCGGTCGAACCGAGCCTTGGAAAAGATTAGAATGTATTCATGAAGATCCCGCAGCGTGGGATTGCTCGCCGACATCCATGATCCCCATGCGCACGAACCAGATGCGCCCTTGCCCTTGACCCAAATAATCTCCCCCCTCATGAGGAAACCGATGGATTCTGCCACCGTACAGATATAACAGTTCAATGGAATATACGGTTTTCGCCCCAGGTTGGCCACGTTGATCGCCGCCCTCCCGCCAGGAAGAAGAACCCTGAACGTCTCCGACAGAACACGCTTCAAAAAATCCAAATACTCTCCAAGACTGAGATCAGCATCGTAGTCTTTGCCGACATTGTACGGCGGCGACGTCACCATCAATGAGACCGATGAATCCGGAACCTCGGGCATCCTCTCCGACGAGTGCACAAAAATCTGATCCACACATTCTCGGGGAACGGCGTTGACCACGCCATGAGACCTTGAATCAACCCGCATGCGGCATAGCTTGCGTAAATAAAACCCCCTGGCGTCGTGACTCTCCCTTTTGCCTACTCCAAAACTCTTCGTGACAGTCCTCCTCGACACCTTGACTCCCAACAGACCCAGTGGATTGATTGGCGCCAGTGACTGGCGGCGGGAGTCGTTTATCATTAGAAAAAAAATAGGTCAATTAAAAATAAATAATTTCAAAATATAAAATATAATTCCTCCATACAACATTATATTTAGCTATTTTATTTTTATATAAAAAACAAATATCTTACTGATATATCATCACTATTATTTTCAATCAAAAAGCCCCTGCGCCGCAGGCATCAAAAAGCCCCTCGCTCGTTGAAATCCTCACCCCGACATGATAACCTGCTCTATCCACTTCCCACATGTCACGGAGGAGGCATGACCGGTTCCGCTTTGCGCGAGGCTTTTCTTGCGTACTTTGAAGAAAATTCCCACACCAGGGTTCCCAGCTCCTCACTCGTCCCGGCCGGTGATCCCTCGCTCCTCTTCACTAATGCCGGCATGGTGCAGTTCAAGAGGGTATTCATGGGTGAAGAGACGAGGCCATATACGAGAGCCGCGTCAGCCCAGAAGTGTCTGCGGGTGAGCGGGAAGCACAACGACCTGGAAAACGTTGGTTTTACGGCGCGACACCACACGTTTTTTGAAATGCTCGGCAATTTCTCCTTCGGAGACTACTTCAAAGAGAAGGCGATTGCATTGAGTTGGGAGTTCCTCACACGGCGTATAGGCCTGCCCGCCAACCGGCTCTACGTCACGGTGTACAAAGATGACGACGAAGCCGAGAAGCTGTGGCGCCGCATCCTGGGCCCAGGAGGGAACCCCATCACGAAGCTGGGGGACAAGGACAATTTTTGGAGCATGGGAGATTCCGGTCCTTGCGGTCCCTGTTCGGAAATCCACATCGATCAAGGGGATTCGTTCGGCTGCGGCAAACCCGACTGCGGACCAGGCTGCGACTGTGATAGGTTTTTGGAATTGTGGAATCTCGTGTTTATGCAGTTTTATCGAGACGAAAACGGCGGTATGACACCGCTGCCTCGACCGTCCATTGATACGGGTTTGGGGTTGGAGCGCCTGGCTGCCGTGGTGCAAGGCGTCAGGAGCAACTGGGATTCAGATCTTTTTAGACCTATTATTCATCAAATAGAGCAATTGTCCGGAAATGAGTGCACCGGTCAAAATCCCCAAAGCGTGGCCATTCGCGTCATTGCAGACCATAGTCGAGCAGCGGCCTTTCTCATCGCAGACGGGGTATTGCCGTCTAATGAGGGACGGGGCTATGTCCTGCGGCGCATACTCAGACGGGCCTTGCGATACGGCAAAACAATCGGTCTCGACAGACCTTTTCTTTACTCCAGCGCTGGTGTGGTGGTCAAAACCATGGCTGACGCCTACGAGGAACTGCTCAGCCACCGTGTACTCATTGAAAAAATTGTGCAAAGCGAGGAGGAACGCTTCATCGAGACGTTGTCCCGAGGGCTGGCGCTTTTCGAGGAATTGAGGGAAGAACTGCATCGCAAAAATGTCAAGATAGTCCCTGGCGATGCGGTGTTCAAGCTCTACGACACCTATGGTTTTCCTCCCGATGTAACCGAGGACCTCGCCCGCGAATCGGGTCTGCTGGTGGATCGTCAGGGGTTTGAGTCGGAAATGGCTCGTCAGAAAGCCATGGCCCGCAAGACATGGGAAGGTTTGCACGAAGGTGACGCCTCCCAATGGAGTAATTGGTCGGCGCATCGAGCTGCCACAGAATTCACCGGATACTCAACCATGGACGACCACGGCGCCATCTTGGCTATCAAGCAAGACGAACGGTTTGTGGAAGAAGTGCTTGAAGGCGCTGCGGTGGAGCTTGTGCTCGACAAGACGCCTTTTTATGGGGAGTCAGGTGGGCAGGTAGGGGATCGAGGATACATAGAGGGGCCAAAGGGAAAAATTGAAATAAGAGATACCATAAAACCGTTGCCCGATCTTATCGTACATAAAGGTGTGGTCGTGAACGGCGTCATAAGACTCGGCGACCAGGTAAAAGCGGTCGTCGCCTCGGAATTGCGACGGGCGACCATGGCAAATCACTCCGCCACCCATCTCCTCCAATGGGCTTTGCGTCAGGTGCTCGGGCCCCATGTGAGCCAAAGTGGCTCCCTCGTGGACCCGCAGAGATTGCGTTTTGACTTCACCCACTTCTCCCCCATGAGTCCGCAAGACTTGACGAAGATAGAGGACATGATCAACGCGAAGATCTGGGAGGATGCAGAGGTTTCCACACACATAATGCCGCTGGCAGAGGCAAGGGCGCAAGG
This sequence comes from uncultured Syntrophaceae bacterium, assembly GCA_964427855.1. Classification (GTDB taxonomy): domain Bacteria; phylum Desulfobacterota; class Desulfomonilia; order Desulfomonilales; family Desulfomonilaceae; genus JAUPKT01. The sequence goes on along the minus strand of CAYRVH010000007.1, from coordinate 12,066 downwards.
CGCGATCGCCTTGTTCGGCGAAAAATACGCCGAAACCGTGCGTTTAGTTTCCATCGGCAATTTCAGCAAAGAACTGTGCGGGGGCACCCACGCGGCAAGGACGGGTCAGATTGGACTCTTCAAGATCGTGAGCGAGAGCGGCATAGCGGCAGGTGTCAGGCGCATTGAAGCAGTCACGGGAAGGCAGGCGCTCTTGTACCTTCGGTCCCTTGAAGACGAACTCAAGGCAATTGGGGGCCGATTGCGCGGCTCCATGGGGGAGCTGGTCTCAAAGCTGGATAAGCTCATGGAGGAGCGTAAGAAAATCGAACGTGAGCTCGAGATGCTCAAGGGAAAGTTGACTCAAAAGGCTGCCGGAGACATATTAGAGGGTGTGCGGGAGAAAAACGGGATCAAGTTTTTGTCACGCGTCGTGCCTGATGTAAAGAATCCCAAGGAACTCAGAGATTTTGCAGACAAGGTGAGAGACAAAATCGGCTCCGGCATCGCCTTGTTAGGCGGAGTAGCAAACGGGAAGGCCATGATCGTCGCCATGGTCACCAAAGATTTAACCGATCGATATCACGCAGGACGCCTGGCAAGCAAGGCCGCCGCCCTTGTCGGCGGTTCAGGAGGCGGTAGGCCGGATATGGCTCAAGCAGGCGGGCCAGACGCTTCCCGGCTGCCTGAAGCGTTGGAGTCCGTGTTCGAAGCCTTGGACCAAGCCTCAAAGTAACGTCCTGCCAAGGCAACCACCCAACCCGGCGCCGTTGAAATCAGCCCAGAAAGAGGTGACGTCATGGACATCAATGAAAGCAACGAAGTGTACGGCAGAATTACCCGCGTCGTCAACGAATTGCGTATGGCAAGGCAGTCAGTGACGATCTTCAAGGTGGTAGAGCTCACAGGTATTGATCAGTTCGTCGTATTCCAATACTTCTATGAAAAGGGCCTGCTCAAAGGCAAGTAATCGTCAACGCTTTCCCGGTGGAGAAACCATGGGAACTTATACCCAACCTCTCATGAGCCGACCAAGACCGCTGGACCAAAGTCGAGCGCGTCGGGTCACCTCAACGCCCTCTTGCCCTCAGACACGGGCAGGGCTATAAAAAAGTCAGTCGGGGTGTAGCGCAGCCTGGTTAGCGCGCGTGCCTTGGGAGCACGAGGCCGCCGGTTCAAATCCGGCCACCCCGACCACCAAAAAGAGCTCATTACAACGAAAACACGCAGCTCTGCTGCGACCACCATCCTGAAAACATTCGACAAGCCTGGCCATTTCCGAGAAACACACTGCGATGGAAAAGCATTCACTCCCAAGACAAAACAGCTTCGTGACCGCTGCGTCGCGTCCAGCTCTTTACCATGGCCGCCCACGCCCTCGTATTTCGAGGGCGAACCGACGAGACTCTCGGTGCGCGTCAGCGCTGAGTACTCCGTCATGAGGCCGCGCCGCTCGACATGCTCTTCCTCAACATTGTACCACGAGAGAGGGAGGCCTCGCTCGCCATGACGCCCCGAAGGCCTTTGCGTCATTGCAAGAAGCCGAATGCAACGAGGCGATCCCAGCCCACCTCTACCGACCGCAAAGCCCGTTTTCGAATTCTCAGAGTTCTCGGAGAACCACAAAAGTGTTGTTCCAAGCCTTGAAAATAGTAACATTCATATTGGTCTTCCTTGCGTTTGGCGGCAGCCGGCTCGCAATCGCAACTCCACAAGAGCTTGTGATCCTATACATGAATGATCCTCACGCCCATTATGAGCCGTACGAGATCAAAGGAGTGACCGGTTTGTCGGGGGGGTTTGCCAAAGCCCAGACCGTACTGACGCAGCAGACTATGTTGGCAAAACGCCAGGGTAAGCAATCCATATCTGTTATGGCGGGCGATCTTCTCATGGGAACGCCCTTCTCCACCTATTTCAAAGGAAAACTCGGCGCTCGTCTCTTGAACGAGATGAAGTTCACCGCAATGGTGGTGGGAAATCACGAATTTGATTACGGCGTATCGAATGTGATGGAAAACGTCAAAGGAAATCTCGCCATGCCGTTGTTGAGCGCCAATATCGTAAGTCGCAACCGCAGCTACCCGTTTGAACGTCAGGCGGTCCTCCGACTCCCTGGTTTTGCCTCGAAGATCATTCTTCTAGGCCTGACGACAGACCAGACGCCAATAGCCACGCTTCCGTCAAACGTGGCTGGTCTGACGTTTGAAGACCCCATCGCTGTCGCCTGCGCACTCCTCAAAGACGCCAGCCCTGAGGACCTCGTCATCGCGCTCACTCATCTTGGGGTGGATCAAGACAAAAAACTCGCCTTGGTCTGCCCCCTCATAGACATCATCGTGGGAGGCCACTCACACACCGCCCTGCATGAGCCACTCGTCGAAAATGGAGTCATTATTTGTCAGGCCGGCGCCTACGCCGAGTATGTGGGAACATTGACCATCGCTGTTGAGCACGGCAAAGTTACTCGACATCACGGAGAACTGATACGTCTGACCGCAGATATCCCTGACGACGAGACGATCAGCTCCATCATAAAGACCTATCGAGAGAAACTGGACAGGTCCCTCAAAAGGGTCATCGGCAAGACGGAAGTTTTCCTCGAAGGCGGCAGATCGGCCGTTCGGTCGGACAGACCTGCCAACCTCGCACAGCTTATCGCCTACATCATGATGACGCACACAGGCTCAGAAGCGGCGTTGATAAATGGCGGCGCCATACGAGCCAGTATCCCCCCAGGAGACATTACCAAGGAGATGGTGGATACCGCGTTCCCGTTTTCCAACACCGTAGTGCGAGTGGATCTTACTGGTGAAGACTTGGCCCAGATAATGCACCGAAGCCATACATTGACGCAAAACAGCGGGGGAAAACTCCAATCCTACGGAATACAATTAGTCGTTACGCCGACCGGTCCCGCCATCAGCAAGGTGGGATGCAGGCCGTTTGACCCCAAGGCCGTGTACACCGTGGCAGTGACCAACTTCCTCGCCCAGGGCGGAGACGGCTATCTCGTCCTCCGGGACAACAAAAAAAACGTCTTGAATTCAGGACTGCTTGTCAACGATCTGCTCACGGAGTTCATCGAGACCCACCAGGTCATCAGCCAAGGGGTACTCGATGAAATACTGCTGTCCAAAATCAATTGACGCCCTATGATCCAACGGTTCCACATCGAGGCATACGCCGCGTCACGAAATTTCAGTGGACATGAAGGCTGTATCATGCGAGGTCGCATCAAGTTACGAAAACCACCACGCCACCCAGGTCGGGGCAGCTCTGGTCATTCCGAAGGAGCGTGACTGGAACGAACTGAGAGGGAACGACTGAAGAATCTTCGCTGAGGCTGAAGATTGCTCGCTTCGCTGAAAATGACACAGTCGGAGGCGCTCGAAATGACCCCCACGTCATCGAATTCGTCATCATAGGTTTTCTCATGATCTTGAGACAGCCTCGCCCTGCCGCGATGACCCACCAGTGGCTTTCTTGCCATTGCGAAGAGCCGAAGGCAACGAAGCACACTCAGCTCACCATTGTGGGGCGCGCAGACCGCGTCACTGGCCGGCATCTTGCCCTTCACCTCGGTGTTGACCCAGGTCCTGCTTCTTGCGGCGAATCTCATCTATCCGCTCTTTGATCGTCCGTTCAAAACCTCGGTCCGTGGGCTTATAAAATCGCTTTCCGCGAATAAGCTCTGGCAGGTGTTCCTGATCAACCATGGCGTCGGGAAAATCGTGCGCATACTGGTAGCCTTTGCCGTATCCCATAGACTGCATGAGTTTGGTCGGCGCATTCCTCAGATGGAATGGGACCGGCAGGTGGCCCGTGCGCTGAATTTCCTCTTGCACAAGGATGTACCCTTTTTCAAGCGCATTGGATTTGGGTGCGGCCGCAAGGAAGACAACGATTTGGGCAAGCGCCAACGCGCATTCGGGCATCCCTACGAATCGGCATGCTTGATACGCCGCCACTGCCTGTTCGAGGGCCTTGGGTGAAGCCAATCCCACGTCCTCACTCGCAAACCGGACGAGCCTCCTTGCGATAAAAAGGGGGTCCTCGCCTCCCTCCAACATCCGCCCGAGCCAGTAGAGTCCTGCATCCGGATCGCTGTCCCTCAAGGACTTGTGCAAAGCGCTGATAAGATTGTAATGCTGTTCCCCCTTCTTGTCGTACATGAGGGCGCTCTTTTGCGCCGCTTCCACGACATGATCCCGAGTCATTACAGGAGGAGTCGCATCACAAGCCTCTCGGGATGCGAGTTCGAGGATATTCAAGGCGCATCGCGCGTCGCCCTGGGATAGATGGGCTATAAGCCCCTGCACATCGCTGGGGCAGATTATACCCAATCTCCCCAGCCCTCGGACGGGGTCTGTAAGAGCCCTCTCAAGTATTGTCTCGATTTCTTGACGCGTTAATGGCTCCAGAGTAAACACGCGCAGTCGGCTGAGAAGAGCCGAATTGATCTCGAAGCTGGGATTCTCGGTCGTAGCGCCTATCAACGTCAATGTCCCATCTTCTACATGAGGGAGCAGGTAATCCTGCTGCGAGCGATTGAAGCGATGGATCTCGTCCAAGAATAGAACGGTGGCGGTTTGCCTGTACTTCCGATCATCCCGCGCTGACTTTGCCAGCTCCTTTATTTCCTTCACGCCGACGGAAACCGCAGACATAGGGACGAATCTGCACTGACACGTCGCGGCGATGATTTTGGCGAGCGTGCTCTTGCCTGTGCCGGGCGGCCCCCAAAACAGCATGGAAAACACTTTTCCCTCCTGAACGGCTTTTCGAAGGATCTTTCCTTCGCCGAGGATCGCCTCTTGCCCACAAAATTCGCTCAAGTCGCGCGGCCTCATGCGATCGGCCAGCGGCCGGTTCGAGCCGTTTTCTATGTCGGCAGCATCAAAAAGGTCCATTCACCCATCCTATTTCCAAGTGACGTACACGAAGATTCACCAACTCCCCCATCGCGCCTCCTAATCTACTACAAATCGGCCGTGATGTGACAGCAACTTGACGGCTCTTCCCTTGCAGCCAGGCCATTAGTACTAGCTTTTTATTCCCGTTCGTGGTACTGAAGAAGCAAGGCTCCCAGCAGCGCGCAATTTGAGGGTATAATGCAGAGCATAGGGCTGGTACTGAAGCGGAACGAAGCTCAGGCTCTTACACTAGGAAAAGAAATAAGCGATTTTCTCACGCAGTCCGGGCGAACCGTCCTGGTGGAGGAGAGTTGCAAGGACATTACCGCAGGTTGGAACGTCGCGTTCACGCAAGACATCGCAGATGAGGCAGACCTCCTCGTAGTCCTTGGGGGCGATGGCACGATTTTAAGGGCTGCGGCGCTCATGAATGACAAACCTACACCAGTATTGGGTGTCAACTTGGGAAGAGTAGGGTTCATGGCAGATGTGTCGCCGCACGAAGCCCTTCAAGAACTGCAACGAGCATTGGCGGGCGCGGCCCTGTTTGCCGAGCGAATGCTTTTGGAAGTGACCCCCGAAGCGGGCAAGACAGCCCGGGTGCTCAACGATGTCGTGATTCATTGGAGCGCAATCGCTCGCCTTATCGACATTGGCATACGGATAGGACATGCCAGGGAAATAGAATTGCGCGCGGACGGGTTGATCGTGTCCACGCCCACAGGGTCAAGCGCCTACTCCTATGCGGCAAACGGACCGCTGATCCACCCGGACATCCAAGGCATTCTTCTTACCCCGATCTGCCCTTATGCGGGGTTGAAACGGCCCCTTGTGGTGCCGCCCGATTTGCCCATCGAGCTGTCCCTCAGGAAGGGTGAGCAGTTTGCCATGACGCTGGATGGCCACACGACTATTGGTCTCGCAGTCGGCTCCCGAGTCAAGATCGTCAAGGCACAGATTCCATTCGTCCTCGCCCAGAGCCCAGGACACGATTACATAGACGTATTGAGAGAGAAACTGAACTTGGTGTGACCGACTGAACGACCAGCACTCCGCTCGGGTCTCGCCGCTCATGATGCCTATGCGTCTCGCCAGCAACATTGGCCGCCCCAGATATGCTATAACATGCCTGCCACGGGGAACAGCCCCACAACGATGCCTGCGGCAGCGGTGACAGATCGGACTATGCTGAGACTGCTCAAAATCTCCAACCTCGCAATCGTCGATGAGATCGAAGTGGAATTCCAAGAAGGTTTTAATGTCCTGACCGGCGAAACCGGCGCAGGAAAGTCAATCCTTATCGGCGCCCTGGATTTGGCGCTCGGCGGCCGTATTTCGCCGGACGTGGTGAGGACCGGCGAAGCCGAGGCCCGCATCGAAACCCTCTTTGAAGTTCCCCCAGGTATCCCGCTCCCCGAGGCGGTTGACCTCGACCCTTCCCGCGGCGGCGAATTGGTGTTGGCCCGACGGATCAGCGATACCGGCAAATCCAAATGCTTCATCAATGGGAACTTGGTCGCGCCGTCTCTCTTAAAACAGGTGGGGTGGAGACTCGTCAGCATCTTTGGGCAGCATGAACACCGCGTTCTGATGAATCCTGACGAACATCTCGAGATAGTTGATCGCTTCGGAGCCTTGTGGGATCGACGATTAGAGGTTGGACAGGCCTACTCTGACTGGAAAAATGCAGAAAAACAGCTCGCCACCCTCAAGCAGACCCTCCAGACGCTGAAAGAACAAGCCCAGGAAAGGTCTGCAATCATTAAAGAACTTACCGAAGCCCAGATCATGGTCCGCGAAGATGAAACCTTGGCCAAGGAGAAAGAAAAACTCTCCAAAGCCGTTCAGCTCAGGGAAAAATCTTACGAAGCATACCAGAGTCTTTACGGACGCTCGGGCAGTATCCTCGCAGAATTGTCCGACATACGCAAAATGCTTGACTACCTGGCTTCTGCAGACCCCGACCTTGCCTCCCTCCGCGAGAGCCTCAACGATGCCATATACAGAATCGAGGATGTTGCCTTTGAACTCCGATCAACGGCAGAAAATGCGGCCAGCGACCCACACCGGCTCGAGCTGATCGAGGAGCGTTTGAACCTCTTGCGACGGCTGCAAAAGAAGCATAAGCGCGACCTCGCCGGGCTCCTTGAGCTGAAAGACGCGCTCGAACAAGAATCCGAACACATCGAGACTACCACCGCCAAGGTCAAAAAAAATGAAAAGTCCTTGGAACTTGCACGTCAGAAATACTTTGACCTTGCCTCTCGCCTGTCAGCCGCAAGGAAAGATACTGCGGAAACGCTGGGACGCGCCGTAGAAAAGGAGCTCAGCGAACTCGCAATGCCCCAGGCGAAGTTCAAGGTTTTTTTCCAATCCTCGGAAACCGCGAAACCCTCTGCAGTCGGCCTGGATTCTGCCGAGTTTCACCTCTCGGCAAATCCAGGCGAGCAGTTTAGACCGCTTGCCCGCATAGCCTCGGGCGGCGAACTCTCCCGCATTATGTTGGCCTTGAAAGCCCTGGAAGTCGATCGAAAAGGCGCTCCAACCGTAATTTTTGACGAAGTCGACGCGGGCATTGGCGGATTTACCGCCCTTGCCGTGGGCGCACGCCTCGCACGCGTGGCCAAAAAACAGCAGGTGCTCTGCGTAACGCACCTCCACCAGATAGCCGCGCTCGCCGACCACCATATCTCCGTGAAAAAATCGATCAACAAAGGCAGAACGGCTCTAGCCGCTGCTGCCCTCGATCAACAGGGGCGCATCGATGAACTGGCTCGAATGCTCGGCGCCTCCCCGGACTCGCCGGACGTCCGCAGCCACGTCCTGGCGCTCATGAAAAGCCCTCAATGAGGAGACATGCGTGATACGCAAAGCACAGCTTCGAGACATCAAAACCATCCACCAAATCATCACAGATCAGGCTCAATACGGTCACATTTTGCCCAGGGCAATGAGCGACCTCTATGCCCAAGTGCGAGATTTCAGCGTCGCGGTCGAAAAAAACGGGCAGGGCGACATTGTGGGCTGCGGCGCCCTCCATGTGGTATGGGAAGACCTGGCTGAAATCCGTTCCCTTGCCGTGCGATCCGCTTCTCAACGACAAGGCATCGGCGGACGACTCGTTGCACATTTACTTGACGAATCCAAAGAACTGGGTATTGAAAGAGTATTCGTGCTCACGTATCGCGTGAGCTTTTTTCAAAAATTAGGTTTTCAAACAATGGATAAGAGCTTGCTTCCTCACAAGATATGGGCTGACTGCATTAAATGCACAAAATTTCCAGAGTGCGACGAAATAGCGCTCGTAAAATCACTGTAATCATCGGGAGGTAGCGTATTGCCGCGCAGCCGACTTGCGTCTCAACGCCCTGTTCCAACAGCCGCATTGCTCGGGCTCCTCGTCCTCGTCCTGCTCGCCACAGGCTTCATCGCAAGCTGTGGAGCGATCAACCCTGGAAAGTGGAAGGGCATCGAAAAAACGGCCCGCGACGAGAAATACTATCTGGTCAAAGACGTGTTCTTGACCGCCGGGTCCGCGTTCACGAGCAAAGAGGTGTTTGATCACAACATGAACGAAAGCATTAACCTGTTCTTCACCCCAACGAACGAGAAAAACCACTACGTCACCGAAAGCGTATGGATTGATCCAGCGGACATTGAGTACCGAACCATCCGCATGACTCACGACGTTCAGGACGAAAGTAAGAAAGACATGGAAAGAAAAAAAGGCGGTACCCCGCGCGTGCATACTATCTCCACCAGCGAATTGTACAAGCACAAGCCGGGTCTGTGGAAGGTCGCGCTCTACATAGACGGCGAACTGGCAAGAAGGCTCACTTTTACGGTGCGATGACGCCTCAACCCTTGATTCTGCGGAAATTTCTTGATAACAGCAGATTAATAATAAACATTCGGAGGATCAGTGAATATATTAAATCAAAAAGTGAGGCTTTCTTTTTGGTTGCTTTCATTTACAATTGTTCTCCCATTATCAGCCTCCTTTGCGGATCGGCTCTATGCCCCTCCATACCTCTGGGATCGCCATATCGCCGAAAAAATCGACCCCGTTGAAATCGCCGATACGCACCTCGGCATCCCCTATCGCGACGATGGCGCCATTGACGACCGAGGCTTTTTTACCACCTTCGCTGATCCTACCAAATTCTTTGACACGCCCGGCCTCAACTGCAGTGGATTGGTGTTGTCCATCTCACGCTTCCTCTTCAATAAGAACTGGACGCTGCAAGAAGCCACCCGGGATCGGCAGGGCAACAGTGGACCAACCTCTCCTCTGGGCAAGGACTGGGATTTTGGATGGGACTTGATCCTCAACATAACTGACGTGACCTCCCGCCGAGTTATGCTCCCGGACGACAGTCCAGTGAACCTGGATGCCGCCGATGGAAGGTCCTTGAGAGGATTTGACCTCCACGATACAGCCGCATGGCATACCCTCATGAAGCGATTTGTCCCAGGGCGCGTCTATCTTGGGAGCATCAGTCGAATTGATCCTGAACAAAACAACAGACTGCTTCACTATCACGTCGTGATTATCATCCCAGACAAGAGCGGCGGTGTGTACCTTTACCATGCAACGAGACGGAGCAATGTCCATCGGATAAACATGGCGACACCCCAGGGACTCCAGCGGTTTCTCGGCCAATTCAGAGGCAATCGCCGCGACACAAAGAAAATACTCTTGATAGAAGCGGTTCTTCCTGAGATCGTGGTGGGAGAAGAAACTCCTCCACAAGGACTGCCGCCCAGCTCGAGAAAAGGCGCCGATCAATCCCAAGCCGCTCCCTCGGCTCAGACCCAACCGCCGCCTAGTGGTGCATCCGCGCCCGGCATTCCGGGGCCGGGAAAAGACAATGGCGGGGCCGCCCAAACCAGACAACCCGAGAGCCAGGTCCCGGCGCCGCCGTCAGTGCCCCCAGCCGCAGCCCAGAAACCTGAGTCGCAGCTCGTAATCAACCATTTGTCCGGGAAAGTGCTTCGCTCGATACCAGGCGTGATCACGCATGTACCTGCCTTCGCAGACGACGCGAAGACGTCCCTCCGATTCTGGTTCCAAAACCGAGCGTCTCAGGCCAGGAACCTCGAGATTTATCTCAAGACCCCCCACGGCGACGTCCAATATCGGGGTATCATCCCAGCCAACAGCAGCGACTTCCGGGTCGTGTACCCCAAGGATTTTGGAGCTGCTGCTTCACACTCATTGAGGCAGGGCGACTACTTGGTGGAATACAGAATCGATGGACAGCAGTGGTGCGGCGACCTCTTTGAAGTGGCCCTCCCAAGGGAAGCCCAGCCCAAAATAACCAACGTCAGATTTCCTGCCCAGGTGCAGGCAGGCAAAACCTTCACAGTGTTCGTCGAGGCAAGAAATCTTGGCGCTGAATCCGACTACGGCGGCATCACCGTGTCTTCCCCCAACCCTGCGGCTTTGAAAATTACAGGAGCAAAGCAGGGGAAAGTGTACGGCCCGGGCAGCACGGTTCTCTCGGTCACCAGTGATCGCATCAAGACCAAAGTACCAATGGCTGAACGCTGGATCGAACTGTGGGGAGAGGGCAAGAGCTACGAGCTTGAAGTTCAGGTGCAGGCGCTTAAACCCGGCGTCTATCCCTTATTTGTCCGATGCGCCCTGCGCGGAGTCAACGTAAAGAGCAGCGTGATACTCATGGACCCGAGTTCCAGCGAAACTGTTGATCAACAAGGATTTCCTGTTTATGTTTATGACGTGACGGTGAAGTAGCAGTGGTTGTCAACGTCACGGACATGAGAGGCTGAAAACGCCTTTCCGCTGAATATCGAGCGCGTCAGGAAGAGGAAAAATCGATGAGGCCAATGCAACTGAGACTGCTCTTGTGTGTGATAATCGCATTTGCGGCGGCTGATGCCTCCTGGATCATGGCCAAAGTGGAAGAGCCGTGGTCAGAGATCGAAGCCAGAACGAAGTTTCTCCGAACCAAGCACTACATTGAGGTAGTGAGAGTCCAATCCGAAGTGTACAAGAGCGCCAAAGCAAAAGGTGGTCAAGAGGTCCCAGGGCCTTTTCCCGTCCACGTCATCCTCCCCGATGACTATGAAAAAGATATCCACCGACGCTACGGGGTGCTGTATCTCCTCGGGGGCAAATCCGGATGGGATAATGGCCCAGAATTAGGCGGCGCCACCTACTGGTCTGTGTGGTGCAAAACGCCCCTCACCATGGACAACCTGAAGGCTGGCCGTCTGACGCCGGTGAACTTTCAGGAAAACATCAATGACCAAGAACTCAGGATGTTTAACAGGTGGCTGCAAGAAGACCCCTACGAAGACCTCATCGTGGTGTCGCTATGGAACCCCGGCGGCGGCGATACAAGCCAGTATGAAAAATACCTCATAGGCGAGGTCATCCCCTTCATCGACGCCCATTATAGAACCATTCCAGACAGAAGGTTTCGGGGAATTGACGGGGCGTGCGCAGGCGCCGCCCAAGCCATAATGATTTCAGCGCGGCATCCCGAGGTGTTCGCCTACGCCGGCGGTCAGCAAACCGACTTGGGCAGCTATCCCATGACGCCGGATGTCTGGCAGCGAAACGTGAATCGCATCAAGAAGGCCGGCGGCATCGCCTATAACATCAACACAAACGTGCGGGACGGCTGCAATTCGTACAGCAATCGCGGGCGCCTTTACGAACTCGTCCAAAGTATGAAGGCGGCAGGATTCCCTGTTGAAGTGCACGTATTCGAAAGCTGCGGCCATGGCTACTGCGCCTACCGGTACCCCAACGGCCACCAGGCCCTCTACTGGTTTTCCAAACAATTCAAGAAGAACGCCCGTATGCTTGGCATCAATCAGGACCTCCCGGCGCCGACGACCACAGCCGCGCAAACGGCCGGCGGCGCAGCGAGTCCTCTCCCTCAGCCGACCGCCGCAAAAGATCGCCAAGGCGCCGAGGGGCAGTCCCTTCCGGGTTTGTGGTGAGCATGACCAAGACTGCACACATGGTCGTCCTGTGCACGGCTCTCGCAGCGCTCTCAGCGTGTCTCGTGTCGTGCGATAGACAGGGAACGAAAGGAGCCTCCCAGGACGCCGCACGACAAAAAGTCTCGGAAAACGGCGTCGTCAAACCGGAGCGCCCCCAAACCCACGCGTCACGTCCACATACCTCGCCTGCACA
>CAYRVH010000006.1:55342-80923 GCA_964427855.1 uncultured Syntrophaceae bacterium | reverse complement strand
GTATCATACACGAGCGACAGAGTGATTTCAATGGGGGGCGTATGGCGGGTGCGGAAGGTCCATCACTCGGAAGAAAAAAAAAACGACCGGAATATAAGGGTATTAATTATCGTTCAGACAGGCCATTAGAGAGAAATATAAATTATTAGTATTGACTTAAAAGCTTTCACTTTGATATAATTAATCAAAACGTATGCCATAGGAGGTCATGGCTGACGATGCGCAACTCTAATGGTCTTCTTGTCGCCCTCATTGGCGCCCTCATCGCTTATCTCCTCGTTCCATGCACCGGAATGTGCGCCTCCCCTTTTGGGGCGCCTCCGCCAATGCCTATGGGGCCCGGTTTCGGTCCCCCGCCAGGGAAGGCGCCGCTTGGTATGCCTGGACCGTTCGCGTTCGGCCCTCCCCTGTGCTCGCCGCAACGGCCTTGTCCTGCGTTCAGCTTTGAGGGGGGCGCTCGAGGGTATTACAGCGGCAATACCTTTGTCATTAATCAAGACGGCTCACCAGGAATCGATTTCGTCAGGGACCTCCACTTCGCTCAATACACACTTGTGGCTGAGGTCTATGCTGCGTTGCGAGTAGCCCCTTCGTTTGCGCTGACTTACACGTACATGATACCAAGGGAAGACCATGGATATGGCGTTCTCCCTGACAATCTTGCCGTGGGGAACACCATTTTTGCCGCCAATACTCCGGTGTCTGCAAAGTCCACGACGTCCTTGCATAAATTGGAGGGAGAATACTTTGTGGCTGTTGGCCCGCAGTTCAGAGCCGGGGCCTATCTGCTTGGGGAATTCTGGGTCCAGGATTTCTTGATGAAAAGCGCTCAAATCCAGGATTCCCAGCAACGAGAAGAATTCCTTATGGGGGCTGGGGCAACAGGTGAGTTTTCGCCAGGTGGTTCTATCTTTGTGAAATTTAAGGGTGCGTGCACATTTCTGCAAAAACAGGCGGGTCTGTACCTGGACGCGCAAGGCAAGTTCTTTCCAGCCATGGACAGTGGTCCTTACGGCGCGCCGCAATTCAAACCATACATCTCTGCCGGGTACCGCTTCAGAAGCTCAGAATGGAGTATTAACGAGCATCGAAAGGTGAATGCGTCCAGTCAGGGACCGTACCTTGAATTAGGAGTTATATTCTAAAACACGTGGTTATCGACGTGTGGCAATAAAATTTTACTATTTTCAGCCCCTGTGTTTTCTTCACGATCGCTTCCTGATAAGATTCTTGCACAGGGGCTTTTTTTGCTTCTTATCAAGCCTGTGAGCGGTCAAGGACATGAGCGATACGATGGCGATCCCCAATCATGAGGAATGCATACGCCTGCTTCAGAAATACAGCACGCCTCTTCATATCATTCTCCATTCAGAAATGGTGTGGGAGGTGGGGAAGGTACTTGCTGAGGGATTGTCGCGCAACAACTATCCTGTGGACATCGATCTTGTGAGGGCGTCTTGCCTTCTTCACGATATAGGAAAATACCTTTGTATTCTCGAAGGCAGGGGATATCACGACCTGCGAGGCCAGGAAATTCTTGACAAAGAGGGACTTCCACAGATAGCGCGCATCGTGGTGCAACACGTGGTACTGAGAGGAGAAAAAGACAGGCCGCTTGCCGAAGAACACGTCTTGTTTTACGCGGATAAACGCGTGGTCCACGATGAGATTGTCACGTTAGATGACAGATTTGTCTATTTGGAAAAGACGTACGGCAAGACGCCGGAAGCGAGAAAAAGGCTCAATGTGATGAAAGAAGAGACGCTCTTTCTGGAGAGACGGATCTTCGACGTCCTCGACTTTATGTCCATGGACGTGGCGAGGCTTGTTTTGAAACCTTTGCAGCCAATCTTTTCAGGCGCTCCATGAGCGGTCGTTGCTGAGGAAGGACGGCGTATTCATTTACGGTGCGCAATAACGCTTGTGTCGCTTCATGAGTTATTGTATGAGGACGTTCGCGCGTGGGGGAGGAACCACACGCATCCATCTCGGCTCTGCTGTGTCTGAGGCAGCCGGTGGGAATTGTGGCTTGGAGTCTGTTCCACCTTTCAATGTTTGGCCAACAGGTAGCCCCGTTTCTTGTCTTGAGAGTGCAGCTCTGGTATAATATCGCTCTCGTAATATAAGTAATTGAACTAGCAAGTCTTTTTGGATCCTTGTTTGAATTTGAGCGGTTGAATTCACCAGTGAGGTCGGGCAAACATGACGGAGACGTTGCTTAAAATCGGTGACGCCTCTGCGGAAAAACCAAAATGAAACGGTGAAGGATGTGTAAGAGAATACAGCTATTGATAATCCTTCTGATATGTTGTGGAAGCTTCACGGCGTTCGATTGGTCCGCGTACGGTGAGCAGGGCAAGACCAAACTGGCTAGTTTGGGGACTCAACAGGCTGATGAACAGGCGCAGCGCGAAATGGATTTGGACTCCGTGGTCCTGCCCTGGCTCGATGAACTCGTCACACGGATACCGCATACTGAAGGCGCCGACGCCGAGCAGCAGAGAGCGGAACAGCCTCTGGCTCAGGAATTTGACGCGCCGCCTGCGCTTGAAGAAATATTTCCTCCACCGCCCAACATACCTCCTCTGTATTTGTCGCCTAAATTGGATGGCGAGGGCAAGTGGACGGCTGACGATTTGCCAGTGGACGCAGAGAATCATCCTCTCGTTTACAAAACCGTGTATCGTCCAAGTCTCGAGTTTCCCAATGCAATCGCCTACCTGGCTCTTTTCGACATGTCGAGATTGCAGACGCGCCTGTTCATCGGACAAACCGAGCCCGGGATTTATCAGATATCTTATTCCCCAGAGCGAGAAGATTTGAGTAAGATCGTAGCCATAACCAATGCCATGTGGATGCAGCAGCATGCGAGGGGCGCGGGAGCAATCTTTCGGGGGCAAGTGGTATATCCAATGGTCCCCGGCATGGCTACCTTGGTGATTTATAAAGATGATTCGGTGGATATACTGGAATGGACGGATGAAATCCCCTTGTCCCTCGTGAAGGATGCGCGTCAAC
Source organism: uncultured Syntrophaceae bacterium (assembly GCA_964427855.1). Classification (GTDB taxonomy): domain Bacteria; phylum Desulfobacterota; class Desulfomonilia; order Desulfomonilales; family Desulfomonilaceae; genus JAUPKT01. Next base: position 77,905 of record CAYRVH010000006.1, on the reverse strand, counting down.
TGCGTCATCTCATCGTCAAGGACGGCAAGGTAGTGGAAAGCGTCCTCAAAAACGGCAAAATTCAAGAGGCTGAGATCGGGCTGGGGGGCTTTCTCATTGACAACCAAGGTCGCAGCACCATGGGAAACAACGTCTGGTATTTAGCTAATAGGACTGCATTTGGCATTCGAGACGACGGGAATTTGGTGTTTGCCATGGGTCATCACATTAGTACAAGGGATTTGGCGCGAGCACTTGTCCTGGCTGGCTGCAAGAGAGCGATTCATGGCGACGCCAATATCCACAATGTGGTGTGCAACTTCTACATTCGGGGAAAGGATAACAAGATTGTGAGAAGAGACCGGTTGTCGCCGGAACAGCTCCAATACACGATGAAACGATATGACCAAGGTTACAGCAAGGACTTTTTCGCCTTTTATGAAAAATAGCTCGTGAGCATCAGACGGCGAGTCTGGGCTGTGGTAGAGGGAAAAGTATGGGAAGCAAAAAAAAAGAATTGGAAGAAAAGAAAGAAAAGCCGCTTGAACGCTGGACCATAAAAGAGCTCAGAGAAGAGGCTCTCAAGCTTGAGGATGTCCAAGGCGTTCACGGTATGAACAAGGAAGAGATCATTAATTTGCTGCGAAAGGCAAAGGGTATTGAAGCCCCTGCTGCGCGAAAGAAAACAGAAAATGTCCGAGACATCAAGATGAAGGTTGCCAACCTTCGCAAAATTCGCGACGAAGAGCGGGCTGCCGGCGCGTCGAGAAAGCGTTTAAACATATTGAGACGGAAGCTGTCACGGCTGAAAAAGAAGACGAGAGTTTAGCAGAGGTTCGTTGCAATTGATCCGCGCCTTTCGTTCGACGTCCTCAGGGTTTTTCCTTGCTCATTTACACGGGGAAAAGGCGAGATGTGCATCTCGCTCCTTGAGGCCGCCCTCCTGTTAACAAATTCGGCCTTTTTGGCTTTTGCAAACCGCCGACACCAGCGAGCTCGACATCGGTCTCAAGTGACTGTATTGTCCGACCCATGAAGCGCCTGGTGGAAGAGCTGATCTTGTGGGCCGGATGATTCGTCTACGCGTCAACATATTAAAAGCGGCGGCCCTTGTCACGGTGATGCTCATCTTCGTCGCGGCAGGCGTCTTTTGTTGCGTTCGTATCGCCTTGACTGGTACGCAGGCAGCTCACGTTCTCTTGTCGCGATTTGAAGCGGCGACGATGATGAGCGTCTCCTTTTCCTCTGCCGAGCTCTCCTGGCCTTCGCCCTTGAGGATGAAATTAATCCTCCATCATGTGGCGGCGCATACTGCTGGCAACATTCCCAAGAGGGTGAGAATACCTACTGTAGAGCTGACCATAGATCTGTCCCACGCACTGATCGGAATATTTTACATAGAGAAGGCTGTATTTGAGCGCCCTGATTTGTTTCTCGGCGAACGGTCGGCGTCTCATGCGCGCACAGATACAAGCGCCGGCGCAGCGGCCGCTTCTTTGCTGCGTCCAATGATCGCTCGCCTGGAATCTACCGGTGGTCGCATTTTTGTAGTCGATCCGTCTCAAGAAGAGAAAAAGGCCTCTCCAGTGATCTCAGAAGTACAGATCCTTGGCGAACACCTGACATTTACCGGTATTCAAACGTTTGAGGCGCGAGGCGTATTTAAACAGGATGACCTTGCCGCGCCTATTAGAATAGCCGGGTCGTACGCCAACGCCTCGTACGGAGGAGATGCTTTCACGTTCAATCTGGAGATGCAGGGAAAAGAGATACCTATTGACGCAGTCCAGCGTCTCGTATCACCGTTCCACCTCCCCCTTTCGCTGGCTCACGGATTCGCAGACCTCAGCATCCAGGCTCGCGGCGCCCGTGACGCGTGGACCGCAAGAACGAATCTAGGGCTAAAGTCAGTATCGCTTGGCCATAATGTCTTGGCGAGCCAAGTCACCATTGATAAAGCGAAGCTGGACATTCATCTTGTCCGCGATAAAGACAGCCTCACGATTCTCGGACGGCAGTTGTCTCTGCCCGGAATCACTATGAGCCTGAGCGTTGCGATCAAGGAATTCAGTGGATCCGATCCTCAACTGCAGATTGAGATCCCGCGCGCTGACATTGAATTGGATCGTCTGTTCCCGTTGTTGCCCCTAAAACTATTGTCAAACGAGGACAGGGAACATCTTGTAAGGGCCGGTCTCCAAGGCCACGCGGTCATTCAAGGTCTGTCATGGTCGGGACCATATTCTGAATTGAATCTCAAATCTTCTCTGCTCGGCAGACTTAAATTACTCGGGAATCTCGACAAAGTCTCCGGCTTCCTCCCTGGAGTCGGACTGCCTATAACCAACGCGACCGGTGAAATCAAATTAGGTGAGGATGACGTGTATTTCAAGGGGATAAGTTTCGCCCTTGGCAATTCACCTATTGTGTTGAATGGAGGAATTTCTCAGGTGCGCTCCTCGCCGAACATAGACCTCTTCCTTTCGGTAAAGGCGGAGGCACAAGACTTCCAACCGCTTGTACAAAATATGACCGGAATAGAACGCGCAGCCAAGTACCTGGATCATCTATCAGAACTTTCTGGGGGTGTGTCGGTCACCTTGAGCCTTAAAGGGCCGCTGGCGAAGCCAGAGGCAAAGGGCGTCATCGTGCTTGATAATTTTGAATGTAAAGTAGCATGGTTGCCACTACCATTGAAAAAGGTGATGGGCAAGGTCCGATTCAGGAGCGCCGGAATTACTATTCCAGAAATCAAAGGAACCATAGGGGCTAGTCCTTTTGTCGTGCGAGGTAATTACACGGACCAGGCTGTTGACGGCTCATTGGAAATCAATATTCAAGGCAGCGACCTTAAGCGTGTCGAGGGCTTTCCCAAGGCATGCAACCTCTCTGGGGGGATTTTTTGTAAGGCGCTGATCAAAGGGTCCCCAACTGAAATAAATTATCAGGCCTGCCTTGACTTAAGAGCTGCCGCGCTTTCCGTGGGACAAATAATCGAGAAGAAAGCGGGAACGGCTTTAAGGGTCGAAGCCGTAGGAACCAGAGACGCTGCTGGCATCAAGGTGGATGATCTTTCCATTGCAGTGGACAAGATGAGGATTTCCGGTCGTGGAACTCTGCGTCCGGACGGGAGAACCATCCTTGCCATTCATTTGCCCCCAAAGGGGATACCGTCCGAAGCCCTTATTCCTCTTTTGAACCCGAATTTGGAACTCCAAGGGGGAGGACGAATCGAGGGGGATCTGGCCCTCACTTCCCAGCAGTTTCTCTCTCACCTGCTGGTAGAAGCCAACGCCGTTCTGGGCCACGTTACTCTTAAACTGCCTGGTATGCACAAGCGAGTTGAAGGATTGCAAGGCTCGATCAAGCACCGCCCAAATTCGCATCAGTTTGTCATGGAACGGGCAAGGGTTGGCAACTCATTGCTTTCGGGTAGCTTATCCGTGACGGAGTTTGAGACTCCGCGGGTTGAAGTGATCCTGGAGTCGCCGTATTTCGAGACTGCAGACTTTACCGCGCCTCCTGGGTACGTCCATAAAATGACGTGGGGGCAATACATACAATCAAATCCGGTTATTAGATTTTTGGCAAGGAGTAGAGGCACCGCGTTCACCAAAATCACCAAAGGCAAGATAGGGGATCGCTTGTTTGAGGATTTTCGCGCAAACTTAGAAGGCAGCGGCGGCTTCATCCGCGTCAATTCTTGGCAATCACAGTTCGCAGATGGGATACTTCGGGGGACGGGCTTGTTCGATATCCGAATGAACACAACAAAACCATTCTCAGTGGAGTTTCAAGGGGATGGCCTTCGGATGGAGAAAACCATGCGGGCAGACCCTGGATGGCTGAAGGTAAGCGGCAACGTGATCCTTGAAGGTCAGCTCGATTGGAAACTTGGCCCCAGTTCTGACAAGCGAGGGATGTACAAGACAGGAAAAATCGAAGTTCGAATGAAAGACGGCGTGATCAATCGATTCGATATCCTCTCCAAACTGTTTTCCCTTGTGAATCTGGGCTCTTTTTTGCGAGGCAGACTTCCTGACGTCATAGGACAAGGGCTCCCATTCCACCAACTGAGTTGGAGCATGGAAGTATTTGACGATAAATGGAAAGTCTCGGATTTGAGAATGCTGTCAGACGCGGCAAGAGTAGATGCTTCTGGCATGTATTTTGCCGGTCAGGAGCGCATTGATTTCCGTATGGATGTCTCTCCACTCGTCGGGTTTGACGCCATATTTTCAGGCCTGTTCGGAAATTTGCTGACAAGGGATGGCAAATTGCTCACCACCACCTTTCGCATTCGCGGTCTCTATTCGTCCCCGGATGTCAGATTAGAACCATTCGAAAACCTTCGGCCTGAATAATGTGGATCAGATGTACTCGGTGATGTCACCTTCTTGCCTCGCTAGGCATAGAGCAGTTCTTGATGAAATCTCGAATTCGCCGCTACGGCTCTGCTTGATCAATGCGATCTTTCCTCTCCTCGTGATCATAAGAACTTATGTGATGCGTTATCGCGCCGAAAGATTCCTCGGAATAAGTTCCGACAAAAACGAAAAGGGATGACCACAAGAAACGAGACTTTTGGGAGGCTGCTACTCTGTCGTCATGGAGAAACGGAGTGGAATCTGTCCGGTCGGATAATGGGTCAATGGGATTCGCCAATGACCTCGAAAGGTCTTGCCCGGATTCGCATCCTCGCAGATATGCTCGCACGCCAGGGGGTCAACCGCATTGTCGCAAGTCCTCTCGGGAGAGCTGCATTGACCGGATGCATGTATTCTGAAACGCTATCGGCGCCCGTGCATTTCGATCCCCTGGTGGCTGAGCTTTCAGCCGGCGCCTGGCAAGGTGAATTGCGAACCCAAGTGGCCGTGCATGGCCGACCCTTCCGATCCAGTTGGAGCGACAAACCGCCGGGAGGAGAGTCCTATGCAGATGCAGAAGAGCGCGTGGGGCATTTCCTGGCAAAAATGCATTCCTACCGAGGAGAAGCGGTATTGATCGTGGGGCATGCAGGCATCAACAAAGTTATCCTTAAGATGCTCTTAAACCTCACCCCAGGCGCAGCGATGAATGTGGTTTTCCCCCATGATGTCTTTTATCTTATTGAATCTTCAGGCCGCATTGCACTTTTCAGTCCGGAATACCGCAATGGGAAAGGAATGCGTTTTGACGGATGATCACGGGGCATTGAGGAACATCGCTGGGGACACAGAAGGGTCGTCTATCGCGGCAATCGGCTGAGCAGCATCCTGAATCACCATAGGCGACGCCATGGCTTTCACCACGACATTCCATCCGAGCCTGTTATAAGGGAAGATGCCGCCCAAAACTCTGTCAACACGACTGAGGGCGTCTATCCTCAAAAATTTTTTTTGTGAGCCCGGCAACGCAGGAAGCTTGTATGGAACCAGATACGCCGACCGCCAGGCGATCGCGGTAAATCCAGCTTTTTTCAATTGCCTCGTAAGACTTATAGGGGAGTAGAAGCGGAGGTGTGTTTCATCCCAGCCGTACCAATTCTTATCCCCCAAAACGTGTCGGTTGTATGTTCCTTGAAAGAGGTAATTGAGGGATATCCTATTTTGCGTGCTTATGACCAGAATGCCGCCCGGAACCAAAGCCTCTCGCGCTGCCTCCAACAGCGCCTGATCGTCGGCCACATGCTCCACCACGTCTTTCATGAGAATGACGTCAAATCGGTGTAGTCCTAGACGCGTGGGAAAACTCGAACTGCGCAGGAACTGACAGACCTTGTGTACTCCCTGTTGGCGTGCGTAAAAGGCCGCAGCGCCGAGGGCTGTTTCCAGGGCGTCTATCCCAAGCACCAACCGTGCGCCATTTTGCGCCGCGTACACGGAAAAGAAGCCGGCCCCGCAGCCATAGTCCAGAAATCGTTTTCCTGCGAGATTTCCCAGTAATTCCTTTATGAAATCGTTTTTGACCCGACTGTACGCCTTTGATTGCTGCTCTAAATAGGCGTGCAACACACGTTCCGGATCATGATCCAGCAGCCAATGATCGTCTGAATAGGATGTGGATTGAGTCGCCATTGTTACGAGCCTAACAACTCCTGATAAACCTGCGACCAACTGGAAAACTCGACATCAGGTGAGAAGAGCGCCATTCTACGGCGCGCGTTCTTGCCCATCTCGCCTGCTGCAGCAGGGTCTTGGTTGATGGCAAGTATGGCCCTGCTAAGAGCCAAGGAATCGGCCTTGGGCAAAACAATACCGGATATACCATCTTCAATGAGATCCTGTACCGCCCCTGTACGCGTGGCTATCACGGGGAGACCTGCTGCCATCGCCTCCATCAAGACATTAGGGCACCCTTCGGTGACTGACGGCAACACGAAGGCATCGAGCGTCATCAACCAATCAAAGAGCGAATTGTGCGCCAGTACGCCAATATGTTTTATTGCGTCGCGCGTCCCTGTGGCCTCCAGCATAATATTGAAACTCTCTTTTTCAGAATCCCTCATTTCGCCCGCAAGTTCAAGGCGAATGTCTGCGAGCTCCCTCGCCAACGCCAAGGCTTTGAGAAGATATGGCAGTCCTTTCGCATACTTGAATATCCCCGCGAAACCGAGAACAAACTGATGAGGTGAGCAATTTCTCTGCCAACGCTTATCAGGCACTTCCACTGAATTGTAGATAGTCCTCGCTCTGCCCGACACGGGAGAAAGAGCGTTCGCCAAGGCGATGAGGTCCCGACTCAAACCCACCACGATATCGCTATTTTCCAAGGCGCTCTTGCACAACGCGACCTTTTCCGGGCTAAAAAAATACCTATTCACATCATTGCCTACTATTGTAGCCACGTGTGGGAGGTTGAATCGTCTGCTGATCAGTCCACTGACATACCCAACCGGGTACAGGAAAAAGGAGTGAAACAAGGCGAACTCCTCTCGTTCATGCAGGATCTCGAGCGACTGATACATCATCTGAAGAGTGGTATTATGGGGGCACTCCCATAGGTTTCTCACGCGAGACAGCCCTGTCTCTCTTGCCAAACGTATCGAATGGATCGTTATGCCGTCTTCTCGCTCAATATGGCTGTTTTCATCCAGGGGGATAAAAGGGACATCCTCCACAGTGCAGCGGGCAACGTGAACATCCAATCCAGCGCGGCTGGCATGATAGGCCACTCGTCGCGCGGTGCGCGCAAGGCCGCCCCACTGTTCAGGCGGGAACTCCGGGGTAACGATGCACAATTTTCTACGGTGAGACGTTACAGTATGCACGCCAACACTCTTATGTTTTGAGCCGTACGCCGCTTTGGACGCTACGCGAATGCCATGAACTACCAATACCCGAAAGTTTCAGTTATCCTCAAGTGAATATGAAAGTGGGCATCGTTTTTCATAGAGACCCGACGGGCGTACCATGCAGCATCGATCTCGTCCGACTGAGGGCCATGACTCGCGGGCTTCTCGCCAGAGGCATCGACGCCGAGATTGTCGCTCCCGTCAAAGAACCTTTGGTGATTGATCATGACCTTCCGGTCGCGCCGTTAGAGTGGCTGGGACAGTCCGGTCGCTACACAGTGATCAAGACGTGTTACCATCAATCCATCACACTTGTAAAAGATTACTCAGGGCCTGTGATTTCACGCATTGTGCGTGTGGTGGATGAAAGGTTGCCGCAAAGAGACGAAGCGCTTCGACGAGAGCTGCTGGCGTGTCAAGCCCTGATTCACGAACGCGCCCAAGGAATCGTGTTCAACAACACGCTAAACCTTCAAAGGTGGAGGCAGTTTTACGGGGGTCCCGCAGAAGCTGCGATCGTTCCCACGGGTTGCCCCTCGGCTATTCCGCGCACTACCACCAATCCCTTCCAAGGCAACAAACCGGTGGCACTGTTTCTAGGAAGCCTTGCCGCGCCGCGCATGGCGCATATCCTCAACTATCTGGCGGAACGGCTCAGAAAGGACTGCGAGGTGCATGTAATAGGCGTAAATAAGACCGCCCTTTACGGCGCCCAGAGGGAACTCCCTCTCCACGAAGCCATTGTATCTCACGGAGAACTACCCGAATCCGAAGTCTGGCCATATATAGAACATGCCTCTGTGGGGTTAGCCTTGGCCACTGGGCCTCACGAGTTCGATAATGACCTGTCCAAAATGTTTTTTTATCTGCGCGGCGGCTTGCCAGTACTCTCGGAAGATACTGTCTATACCAATTATCTGCTGGAAGAGACCTCACATGGTGAGATAGCGCCCTTTGATAACCTTGACGCGCTCAGGCAAGGGTTGCAAAGTCTTTTGAGAAACCCTCCCCTTAGCTCAAAACAAGCCGTCATGGAATATATGGCGCGGCGTCATTCATGGGAAGAGAGAGTGGAGAGATTGCTTTTCCTGTTCAAAAGGGTGGTTCCGTCTCAGGGAACCTTTGTGATGGTGTGACCGGGCACCTTTTCCATCGCAGACGCGTCTTTTCGTCCCTTGATCTCTTCAACCTTGGCCTTTGCTTGTCCGACGGTTGAAAGCAAGGCAGCCTCTATTTCGTCCCTGACTCGCTCAAAATCCTCACGAGCGAGGTCAGCCGGTACTCGTACCGGCTTGCCATAGGCCATGACGATGGTGCCAAAAGGCAAGGGAAGGATCATCTTGTCCCACGAACCGAATTGAATGTGTCTCGTTGTCCAGCTCGCTATAGGCAATACAGGCTGACCAGTTTCTTTCGCGAGAGCAACTATCCCCATTTTCACTTTTTGCGCAGGACCACGGGGGGCGTCCACCGCCAGCCCTGTGCAGCAGTGAAGCTCTCTTGCCATGTCGATCATCTCCCTCAAAGCCTCTTTTCCATCTCTGGAGGACGAACCACGCGCCGTTTTGTATCCCCAAGCCCTTAGACAACGATCCATGAGATCACCATCCCACGAACGGCTCACCATGATGACACCGCTGAATCTCCTGCAATAGTAGCACGGATAAAGGAGAGTGCCGTGGAACCCCGCAACTGCGAATGCGCCTTGTCGACAGACCTCTTCTTCAAACTCTCTGTTGAGGAACACCTTCCGAGATGTGAGCTCCACCAATCTGAAATACATGGTGACAAGCCAAGGCAACGCGCGGATGGCTATTTTGAACCAGAGGCGATCCCCCTTTTCTTTCTTTCGAGGATTTTGTGAGGTCATCTCGGGAACTGCCGATATCACAGTCAAAGCTTGGCCTCAGTGTTCTGAGGCGAAACGATCGTACATGACATCACGATGCAAGTCAATGAGCGTCGCCAACATTCAGTCGCAATTTACAAGGCTTCCAAAAGACAATTCCACATCGAAAAAAACTGCTTCCGGCAGGCCGGTCCCCACGCGCCTGGCCATGAGCGGCTGTGTAAAACGAGATCCAAAGTTTGAAGCGCGGAACCCGCATCTCTTGAGCAGGTGCGCTCTACGTGACGACTGTTTCGCTATGCACCAAAGCGCCGACGCGCCTTGCTGACGGACAGAATTCACCACAAAGTCCGCCACCCACTTGATCGCCTCGAGAGGCGCGTCTGGCGCAAAAAGGAAATCGCTGACAAATGCCTTGTGATAGCGGTTTAACACATGGTACACCATGAGGGCAGAAGGATTTTTGGCGCTTCCCACGATGACATATTGGTAGCGTCTCGTCGGGTGCATGGCGTACCGCCAGTGGAACCACTCTGTTTCCTCGAAACCCGCGCCGTCTGATAGGTGATAACAAAGTCCCTCGAATACCACTGACCTGATATCGTCTATGGGCTGGATGTGGGAAGGCGCGTTCATGCACCGAGAGGTTCGCCGCGTCGAAAAAAATTGGCTGGCCAGGATGCTCATCGCACGACCGACCCGCTTGAATCCATGCTGAGCGAGAAATACTCCGGGATCAATACACTTAACCATGAGGCTGTGTGTGCCTATTTCCTGAAATCCCAGTTTTTTTTTGAATACGCCAAAACTAGACTTATTCGGAACACAAATGAGCAGCGGCAAACCAATCTGGTAGGCTTCATCTATCAGCTCGCTTCCCAGTCGTTCAAAAAAACCCTGTCGTCGATGTTGCGGATGAGTAACGGCATTCACCACCAGTCCGCATCGAAGCCATTGGCGGTTCATCTCGACAGGCACAGGCATACAGGCGATGTGCGCAGCGAGCGCGCCCCCAGAAGAAGCCACGGATCCAGTCAAGGCTCTGCCGAGAGGATTATGTAAATACTGCCATCTAAAATAAGGTGGACTGCCAGGCTCCTCCTTTCCCCACACGAGTTGCTCCAGCTCCAAGATCGTCTGCTCGTCCTCGGCGGCGCCATACCCTCTTTTAAGCTTATATGGCTGGCTATCCATTGCGTTCCGCCTCAAGGAAGCAGCGTTTGCGCAACCGATTCGGGGAGGTAGTCGCCAATTGAGGAAAAAGCCTCATTGCCCATCATTCATCGAGGATGCAGAAACCGAAAATGAATTTCCCCAGTGATACATTGAAGCGAAAATGCCGCATGCGCCAATGCGACGCGAGCGATTGATCCCCCATCCACTCATGCAATTAGGAAGAACCAATTTTCGCTGAAAAAATCTTACACAGATTGTGATCCTAAATCACACGCATCACCGCTTTCTATGCGGTGTCAATCCTGCACGATGCAGTTGCTTCCAACGCTTCGATGAGCAGCGTGAGGGTCTTGTTGACAGGGGCAGACAAGCCAAGGCGATCGGCCTCCTTGGCCAAGGCGCCGTTAATGTAACCGATCTCGGTTTTCCGCCGCGCTCTCATATCCTGAAGCATCGAGCAAACATTCTCTGCAGTCCCATGACATACCTCGAGCACACGATCTTCGGGGTTGTCAAACAACAGACTGATCCCTTTGGCTTTTGCAATGGACAGACATTCGTACACGATTTCATGGATCAACTGTCTGCCGGCAGGATTTTTCGGTAGGGCCCCGTTTTTGATGCGAAGCAACGCGCAGGGTGCATTAATAGCCGCATTGATGATCAGCTTCGACCACACAGTCCCCACAGCATTATCCGTGATCTGAACTGAACCTCCCGACATAGTTCTTAAGAGTTGAACAATCGCGCTTGTTCTCGCTGTGACGACCCCATCCGCTTCTCCAATGACGGTGTCGCCAAATCCGGTGTGGCGCACATATCCCTGGGATATGGTCATGGCGCCCATGGTCGTCGCGCCCAGGAGCACGCGGCCAGGAAAATGAGCCTCCAGGCTCTCGTAATTGCCCACCCCGTTTTGAAGCGTCAGAATCAAACCGCCTGGGGCCAAGATTTTGGAGAGTATGGGGATTGTGGAAACGGTGTCATACGCCTTCACGAGTACGAGGACGAGATCGCATAGGTCGGGTTGGTCGTCACAATGAAAGATGGTTGGATAAAGTATTCTGTCGCCGGATACCCCATCTATCCGCAACCCCCTCTGACGAATGAGCGCAACTTCCGAAGGATCTCTCTCGATGAAGATCACATCCTGACGCGCTTCAAGCAGGAGTCCGCCGATGACAGAGCCGAGCGCGCCGCAACCAAGTATGGCTGTTCTCATGACAATCCTTGATGCAAAGTCTTCCCTGGACGTCGCCTGACGATTCAGAGGAAGAATCAGCCAAAGAGCTTTTTCAGCTCGGCTACCACCTCTTCAGGCATGGGATAGCAGTGTTCCGGTCCTGGAAATTTTCTTTCCGCAACATCTTTCTTAAATTCCGCGAGGGCCTCTACGATCTGGCCGCCGATGTCTCGGTATTTCTTGACAAACTTAGGGGTGTGGCGATCGAACATGCCGATCATATCGTGAATCACGAGCACTTGACCGTCGCAATGCGGCCCCGCTCCTATTCCAAAAACGGGCACTCCAGCTCTGTCTGTGATGATTTTGGCCACTTCCGCAGGCACTGCTTCGAGCAGCAGAGTCGATACGCCAGCCTCCTCGAGAATCTGGGCGTCCTCAATCAGCCGTTTCGCCGTAGCGAGGTCCCGCCCCTGCGCTTTGTAGCCGCCTAATTGAGCCACCGCTTGAGGCGTCAACCCAATATGGCCCATAACGGGTATCGTGGCGTTCACCATGGCCCTCACTGTCTCGGCGACCTCGCGACCTCCCTCGAGCTTCACCGCATCACATCCACATTCTGCCATAAAGCGGCCCGCGTTGCGTATCGCCTCGGACACGGAGACTTGGTAGCTCATATAAGGCATGTCACCGACTAAATAGACTTCAGGAGCCCCCAGCCGCACCGCTTTCACGTGAGGTATCATGAGGTCTATGGTAACCGGCAGGGTAGATTCGTACCCAAACACCACCATTCCCATAGAATCTCCTACCAACACGACGTCTATACCTGCCCGTTGCTCGAGCATGGCAAAAGGATAGTCATACGCGGTGAGAAAGGTCATGGGCTCATGCCGTTTCTTTTTTTCCCGCAATGTCTGAATGGTAATCTTAGCCATACTGACTCCCTTAGTCTATCTTGTTGCGACTCAAAGAGGCGACGCACGGAGAATGCCTCATGGCAGTCTGCCCCGACGCCGCCTCCCTCGTCAAGACCTTTTGACGAAAATGAGATAGCCGACGCTTCTCCCCACAAGAGGAGCAATCATGGTCGGCCTTACCCCGGTCCAAGGAGCTTCCCCGGACCCGACGCATTACCCTTGACACTCTTCCCGCCAGGCGCAGGTGAATTCGCCGCATTGCGGAATGGCCTTAAAACAAGGCCTGTTCCCCTCAGTCTCTTGAATAGTTTTTATAAGAGTTTCTTTGCGGTACCGAGCTACGTTTTTGATGCCCAGGTTCTTGGCATGTTCTCGAATTTGTCGTAATGTCATTTTTTACTCCTTTTATTAATGTGTTAAGATTAATATAGTATGTAACATGCGGTGTCTTAATGCTATTAGCTCAAAAAATCAAGTGCAAAATGTGTTTGCTCAATAGCGTCCAGCAGAATAAGCCCCTCTCCTATAAGTCAACTAGTTGAAAGATCAATGTAAAACTCGCCCCTTGACCGGCCGTGCACGCGCGACGACAAATCCGTGTACGGTCTCAAGGGACGCCATGCCCCAAGGTGATGTCTTGAAAAAAGCTCCAGGAGCATTTAATGTGGCTAAGGAGACGGAACAAATGGCGGAAGCGACTTGCGTGCTGCCTCAACCCGAGGGTGTCATGAGGTTGATGCTGATTCTCTGGGCTTCAATTGGGGTATTAATGTCTGCTCAGTTGTCTCACGGCGGAGGCTCTGCTGGAATGAAGCCTGAGCAGATATTCCAGGCTTCCATTGATTGGCAAGACTTGGTCGGGACGTGGGAAGCCATACCCGAAGATCATCCCCTTTCAGAGGATGTCCCACGGGTGTTGCGGCGTCAAAGAGGCACTCTACTGACCCTTCGGAGGGACGGGACATGTCGGATGTTTGATCAGGATCATCCGACGGGCGCGGACGGGATGTGGACCTTCGAAGACCACGAGATGTTTGTCAAACTCGGCGCCGAGAGGCAGCAGGATTTCTATGTCTATGGGATAAAGGGAGATTTTATGGTCACGCGGTCTCCGGTCAAAGGAGGGAAAGACCAGCTCTGGTCACGAGTCCGTTAACAGAGACACCCGCGTAGCCATACGAGATCGCCCCGGAAATCTTCCGCGTGCGTCGTTTAGCTTTCCTGTATCATCTGCGCGAATCGCCTAAAAAGGTATCGAGAATCGTGAGGGCCTGGTGAAGCCTCTGGGTGATATTGGACCGAAAAGAGAGGGTATTTTTTGTGGACCATGCCCTCGAGGGTCTGGTCGTTCAGGTTGATATGAGACGCCTCGACTTCACTCTCCACGCTGTCCAACTGAACGGCAAAATTATGGTTTTGGGCGGTGATCTCTACCTGCCCGGTGTCGAGTCGTTGGACAGGATGGTTTGCGCCGTGGTGCCCGAACACGAGCTTGTATGTGGCGCCATGGAGCGCGAGCCCGAGAATCTGGTGGCCGAGGCAGATGCCAAAAATAGGCTTCTTTCCAATCAAGTTCCTCACGTTTTCGATGACATACGGGACAGACGCTGGATCGCCCGGGCCATTGGACAAGAATATTCCATCAGGATGAAAGTTGAGGATCTCGTCAGCGGCCGTTGACGCGGGGAACACCCGGACGTGAGCACCCAGGTCAACGAGCAACCTCAGGATGTTCGTTTTTGTACCGAAGTCGTATGCGGCAATCCTTAGGGTTGGGGAGTGAAATTTCTTGGGCGGGACATTCCACTGCCACGTCCCTTCTTCCCAGTCGTATGGCGCCGCACATGACACCTCTCGCACCAAATCGAATGCTTCTATATCAGGGTACGCCCTGACCTTGGCCAAAAGGCTCTGCTTGTCATGATCATACGTGGAAATGATGCCTTTTTTCGCACCAGTTTCTCGGAGATTTCGGGTGAGTTTTCTTGTATCAATGTGGTGAATCCCGACGATGTCATATTCCGTGAGGAAAGAGGCGAGGTCAGACTGCATCCTCCAGTTGCTCGGATGGGGGCAGTATTCTCGGACTATGAAGCCGTTGAGAAAAGGCCGACGAGACTCGTTGTCTTCCGAATTTACACCGGTGTTTCCTATATGAGGGTACGTCATGGCGACAATTTGACCGCGATACGAGGGATCCGTAAGAATCTCTTGATACCCTGTCATTGCGGTGTTGAATACCACCTCGCCTATCGTCTCCCCTTGGGCGCCAATGCTCTCACCGTGGAATATGGTCCCGTCTGCCAGGAGTAACGTCGCCTTCATCATAGCCCCCTCATAAATGCTTCCATTCTCTGCAATGCAACATCTATCCGCTCATCTGGGGCAGTCATAGATACCCTGAAATAATGCTCGCCGCTGGGGCCGTAACCGACGCCAGGGGTGACGACCACGCCTGTTTTTTCCAACAAATCAGCGCAAAAAACCACTGAAGAATTGAATTGCGGTGGGATGCGGACCCAGAAATAGTAACCGGCCCTGGGCAGCTTGAATCGAAACCCCATAGTCGCAAGGGATGCGGCTATCCTGTCTCGCCGGTTCTTAAATAAGGTGGTACGCTCCTGGCAAAAATCGGACGCGTGAGGATGGAGCAAGGCACGCGCCGCGGTGCGCTGTATGGCCATGAAGACGCCGGAATCAAAATTGGACTTCAGTGTGAGCAGCGCATGAATGAGATCCTCTCCGCCGACGACAAAACCGATTCTCCACCCCGTCATGTTGAACGTTTTAGAGAATGAGTGTATTTCCATACACGTCTCCTTGGCGCCCGGAATTTCCATGATGCTCATCGGTCGATCTTGCTCTTCGAAATACACTTCCGAGTACGCGTTGTCAGACAATATGACAATGTCGTTCTCTCGACCAAAAGCCACGATCTTCTCAAAAAACGTCTTATCCGCTACCGCCGACGTGGGATTGTTGGGATAATTGATGAACATGATCTTCGCCTTTTGGGCCTGGCCGCGAGGAATGGACGAAAGATCCGGGAGGAAGCCGTTTTCTTCCAAGAGAGGGACATGAATGACCTCTCCGCCAGCAAAACCCACTGCGATCTGATACACAGGATACCCTGGATCTGTGACAAGCGCTGAATCGCCAGAATCAAGAAAAGCAAAAGGAATATGAGAGATGGCGTCCTTCGCCCCTATTACGGCCATCACCTCCAATGAAGGGTCCAGCTCTACACCAAATCTTGAAAAAAACCATTGCGCGACTCCCTCGCAAAAATCGGGTTCACCTTTATAGCTCGGGTAGCAGTGGTTCCTGGGGTTCCGCATTTCTTCTTCCATAATGTCGAGAACAAAGCCAGGCGTTGGTTTGTCGGGGTCGCCAATGGCTAAAGAAATCACGTCGAGCCCTTTTTCTTGGGCCTTTTTCTTCTTTTCATCGATAAGGTGAAACAAATAAGGCGGTGTATCCGTGACCCTTTTTGAGAATATCATGCGACCCCCTTGTTTACTCAGAGCTTGGCTGTCATTGCCGCTCGACGGCTTCATTATCTCCAGGCGCGACGGTTTGTTGCGCTCTTCACGGAGTGTTGCAAACGCCTCCGACGAGGAACATCATCCCCGCACAACCCTGCAGTCCGGATCGCCCTTGCACGTTTCAAACGGGCCGTCGATTCCGCTGTCTCTCAAGAATACTCATTTGTCCGTCATGGCGCAAACAGATAATGCCACGCGCCTCACGCCGATCTCCGCAGAGGGTATAAATTGGGCACAAAAGCGCATATTTCTTGACTTTGTACGCAGTTTAACCGTATGTTCAGTGAGATTTTTTTCGGAGAAAAATGACTTATAGTGACCTTCCTTGAAACAATTCTAAACGGGCTTTGTCTGAATATCGTGATGTTTCTATTGTTCTACGCTTCCTCTGCAGCGGAGAACGACGATGACGCAAGTCTTGTCATCAAAGCCAAGCGTGGGAATCGAGAGGCCTTTGATGTCTTGCTGGAAAAGTACTACAAAAAAGTGTATAACCTCGCCTATCGCTACGTCGGCGAACAGGAAGAGGCAAGTGATCTCACTCAAGAGATATTCACCGCGGCCTTTCAAAATCTTCGCAAGTTCAGAGGCGACTCCAAGTTCTCGACATGGTTATTCCAGATTGCCACGAACAGGGGAAAAAACCGATTCAAATATCTGAAACGGCGTGGGTACTTTGCAAACAAAGGTCAGACCGAGAACAACGAGGACAGAGACGAGCAACAGCGTATTGTGCCTGACTACTCCACCAATCCTGAGACCTTGCTTGCTGGAAAGCAAGTCCAGAGACTCGTGCAGAAGGCAATTGACGAATTGGATCCTGACCATAAAGAAATTGTGATTTTACGTGACATCGAGGGATTTTCTTATGAAGAAATAGCGCAGATCCTCAATCTTCCTGAGGGTACCACGAAGTCACGTTTGCATAGAGCGCGTATGGTTGTGAAGGAAAAATTGAAGAGGGTCTTGTCATGAGCGAATGCGAGCGTGTGAGCGATCTTTTTGGAGAGTTTCATGAACGGCGATTAGACAAACAAACAGAAACTTCAGTTACAAGACATTTAGACGGCTGCCCCTACTGTAAGAATGATTATGAGTGGTATGGGTTCACCGTACAAACATTAATGAGTCTCGAGAAAGTCCACCCGCCGGAATGCCTCCTCCAACAAATCAAAACAAAGCTCCACGAAACAAATCAGACAGAATCGGTCCTGCACTTTTTTAAGCATTTGTTTACCGCGTCTCCTTATATGCCGCTGCCGGTGGGTGTGGGCGCACTGATACTCATCGTGTTCGTCGGCGTGGTCATTTACGATCGTTCCCCTCACGAGGTCTTTTCCGAGGGTGCTCAAACCGTAGCGCGGTCTGAAAATCCGACGCCGGCGGCCCCTTTGCCATCTCATTCCTTGAGCACCCCCTGGCACCAAGCGCGTAGCACGACCCCTTGGCGCGCGGAGGGGGCTCTCGCAAAAGGTTTTTTGGGCGACCATCAGCAGTCCGGAGGGCATCTTCAGCAATTTGCCATGTCAAGTCCCCGCGTACTCGAACCGGACCGCATGAAAGGCGGCATTATCCAGGCGCCGTTTGCGCAAAAAAAGGAGCCCGATAATATCACCGTCCAAAGCAAGAGCATTCCTGTGGCGGTTGATTCCCTAAAGAGGATACTTCCGAGTCTCCAGGGCAATCTTCTGGAGGAAAAGACGGAGGACAGGATCGGGGAAATAATACTAGGCGTGGCAATACCCTCTAATGCATATCCGAAGTTGACGTCTGAACTTGTCAACCTTGGGGCACTGACGGGAGAGTTCAATCCCACGGCGCCCCCGGCGGTACGCACCTCTCCCGACGGAAAGAAAGTGGTGTTGTATATTCGATTTATTCCGTCTCATTGATGCGTCATTTATCAAGGTTATTGTTTTGAAATTAGGAATTGTAGGCCTGCCGGGCAGCGGAAAAACAACGGTGTTTCGGGCTCTCACGGGGGCAGGAGAGATTCACGACGACAAAGCGCGCCGAGAAATTGGTTTAGGCGCGGTAAAAGTGAGCGACCCGAGGCTGGATTTCCTCGCCGAATACCACAAGCCGCGTAAAACAACTCCGGTAACCGTCCAATATTCAGATATCCACGGGTTCGGAGACGACCAGCCAAAAGGGACCGGGGCATCTTTGGAAAAGTTCATGGCAATGGTGCGACCCTTGGATGCTTTTGTTCACTGCGTCAGGTTGTTCGATACGCCTTTTGAAGGCCCCGCAGATCCCCTTCGTGATCTCAAGGCCTTAGAAGAAGAAATGATCTTGTCAGACCTTGGCGTCGTCGAGCGCCGATTGGAACGCGTCAGCCGCGACATACAACGCGGAAAAAAAGAGCTTTCGAAGGAAAGAGATGTCTTAACGAAAGCCCTCGAGATATTAGAACAAGGCAAGCCGTTGCGTTGCCTGAGCGTTGACGATGATCTTGAGAGCCTCAAGGGCTTTTCTTTCCTCTCCATCAAGCCCGAACTCGTCCTGCTCAACGTCGGAGAAGACCAATCCAAGGGCACCATTGAAGAGGTCATGGATCGACTCCGTGGCCATGTGGCTGGACAACCCAGCGTGGAGCTCGATTGGCTTTCTGCCGACATAGAAGCAGAAATAGCCGTCATGGCGCCGGAGGATGCAAAGGAATTCCTGCAAGACCTCGCCTTGGAAGAGGGCGCGAAAGAGCGAATCATAAGAACCTCTTTTCGACTCCTGAATCTCATCGTTTTCTTCACCGCCGGCGAACCCGAAGTGAAGGCTTGGCCACTTCGCCAGGGCGCAACCGCCTTGCAGGCAGCCGGAACCGTCCACTCCGATATGGCCAAGGGATTCATTCGCGCCGAGGTCGTCTCTTATGAGGACCTACGAACAACAGGCTCTATGACTGCAGCTCACAAAGCCGGCAAGGTGCGCCTCGAAGGCCGGGACTACATCGTTCGAGATGGAGACATAATGTTGTTTCGTTTCAATATATAAAATCCAATATATTAAGTAACGCTCTCCTCAGACAACCAATTTTACTAAGCGTACACAGCGTAATACTTTTTTTTTATAGACTTTTTGCGAACTCTAAGGTAGGCTACTCTATAATCCTGAAGTCCAAGCAGGCAAAAACGACAGAAGAGGCCCATATAGGTTGACAGCCGCTTGGCGACGTAAGACGAGTAAATGGATACCCACATTGAATCGCTCGGGGAGCCTCGTATTGACTCTCCGCTGAAGTCCGTGAAATTTGTCGATGACAGCGAACGAGTCCTGTTCGACATCTCAGCGGAAAAGGTCTGCGAGGAAGTATCGACGGGGAAAGAACCTGTGGCGTTCATGCGCGCCGGCCCTCGATCGAAAATCTTTTTTGATTGCAGCAAACTAAAATGTGCGATTGTCACGTGTGGGGGGCTATGTCCGGGCCTCAACAACGTCATCCGCTCTGTAGTTCTTACCCTTTACCATTCTTACGGGGTGAAGAACGTGCTGGGGATCTTGTACGGGTTGCAGGGATTCATACCGCGTTACGGCCACCCCCTCAAGGAGCTCACCCCGGCCGTGGTGTCAGAGATCGATGAGTTGGGAGGCACCATCCTCTCGTCTTCCCGAGGTCCCCAAGATATTCAAGAGATCGTCGATGCCCTCGAGCGCATGAACGTGGGGATCTTGTTTGCCATTGGGGGAGACGGGACCTTTAGGGCTGCGGCCCGAATTTCAGAGGAGATACAGGCGCGGGGGGCAAAGATCGGGGTCATAGGAATCCCGAAGACAATCGACAATGATATTAACCTATTGTCGAGATCGTTTGGATTCAATACGGCGGTGAGTATGGCCACCAAAGCCATAGGGGCTGCTCATGTCGAAGCAAATGGAGCGCCCAACGGCATTGGCTTTGTGAAACTTATGGGACGCACCTCCGGCTTTATTGCGGCAAGCGCGGCCCTAGGTAAAAGATATGCCAATTTTGTGCTCATCCCCGAAGCGGATTTTGAACTGGAAGGCCCCCATGGGTTTCTCGTTGCCCTGGAGGAAAGGCTCGCTCGGAGGAAGCACGCGGTTATCGTCGTCGCAGAAGGCGCGGGGCAAAAATACTGCTCTGCCCAGGGAACCGACGAGTCTGGCAACCCCAAACTCGGCGATATTGGCATTTTTTTGAAAGAGAGGATCTTGCAATATTTTCATGCAAAGGGCATAGAGATCAATTTGAAGTACATTGATCCGAGCTATACCATACGCTCAGTGCCTGCAACTGCTGACGACTCGATCTTTTGTGGATTTCTCGGGCAGGAGGCAGTGCATGCAGGCATGGCGGGAAAAACCAATATGGTGGTAGGGAGCCTCAATGATCAATTCGTGTACGTGCCTATGACAGAAATCGTCAAGGGGCGCAAACATGTGGACCTTGATGGCAACCTTTGGAGAAGCGTGCTGGAAGCCACAGGCCAGCCTTCCTTCTTGAATGAAAAAAATGAGGCTTAGGTCGCGCCCCGCCAATAATGGGTCGAGTATCGTCAAGTACTGAGAACCAACAGCGCAATGCACTGTCACATCAAACTATGAATCCACTGAGAACCGGGACTGTTCTCAGCGCATGTTCGGAGGTAATGGATATGAAAGCAAGAAATTGGCTTTTTGCCTTGGCAGTGGTTTCTGGACTGCTGCTCTGTTCAGTGTATGATTCGGACGCATTTTTTGTAGCAACTGCCCAAAATTTCCGCGGTGCTTTATATCAAGGATTTGGGCCAACCCCTGGCCACGCCTCGGAAATGGCCATCGTCAAATGCACCCAGAATTCTTTTGCTCCAAGGAGTTGTCATGTCATAGAGGTGAGGATGGAATGTCCTCCTCCGCCGTGCCCGCCCCCATTCCGGAAGCCCATGACCAAGACAAAAATGAGCTACGGACCGATGGGACCGATGGCCGGACCGCCAATGCAATAACCACGAATCGATCGTCGAGCAGCGGACAAACGCTGTCGTCATAGGGGGTAGCCATGTCGCTAGGGGCGGGATTGAAAAGATTGGGGAAGCTTACCGCGCTGGTCATACTTGTGTTGCTCGCTTCCTACGGACTCGTCCTGATCGTCGTGAATAATCTCGACGAGCGAACCGCGACAAAGACGGTGGAAACCGTACAACCGTTCGTCAGTGGGGTAGCCTCTGCGGCGGGGAAAAAGGCCAAGGAATCTCTCATGGCTACTCCTGACAAGCAGCTCGAGCAAGAAGGCGAGGAACTGGGACGAAAACTGTATCCAGCGACCAAAGGCTTCATCAAAGGGCAGCTCGAATCATTCGCGCAAGATCCGGATCGCAAACAGATAGGCAAGAAAATTTTTGACGCGACACGCGAGATTTCCAAAGATGTGGTCGCCCCTTTTGGCGATAAGTTGGAAGAGCAGTCCCAGGCTGTGCTGCGTGAGTTAGACCAAACCCTCCAGGGCGTAAAAAAGCTCAGGAATGACAACAAAGACCTCATCGAGGGTTTGGCGTCCGGCATTGAGACGATTCTCAAGACGCTCAAACAGGCTGCTCCGCCGCCTCATAGGGAAGCGGGAGCTCCTTGACCCTGATGTGTCGGTTGCGTCGCGGCCCACGCCACGCGGGAACCCTTCCTGTATATGAGGCGGATGACAGTGGCGTACAGCGCATCGATGTCTCCTACGAACAGGCCAGAAGTATCTGCAGAAGGGAGCTCGAAACCGCCGAGGCCGCAACGTGATGAACATCATACTTCGTAACGCCTCGCGTGAAAGGGCGCCGCAATCTGGTATGACCCGAATAATGATGAAGTGTGAACCATGATAGCATATGAGGCTAAGTCCCATGGAGCGCATCCCGTCTCTCGACGCACATTTCTTTTAGGAATTGGCGCATCGCTGCTGCTGGGAGCAACTGGGTTTCCCAAACTCGCCGTTGGCCAAGACCGTACTATTAAGGTCGGAATAATCTTGCCCGAACAGGGGCCTTTCTCCCAAGATGCCAAATCCTTTCTCGCTGGTTTCGACTGCCGCCTTAAGGAGAATGGACCATCAGGAATTCGGGTGTTGCGTCGCGATCCAGGACCTAAGGACGAAAAAACTCTCGAGGTCCTGGCGCAACTCCTGGTCGCTGACAAGGTCGATTTTTTGGTCAGTCCCATGAGCCTCGATGGCGCAGAAAAGACCGTACAGGGCGTTTCTAATAGCTCGGCAATCGTGTTCGTGACCAACCCTTCTGTCAAGCTGGTTGCAGGGGAACTGTGCCACTCTCGGAGTTTTCGAGTTCGGCCAAATACCTACCAACTCTCCTATCCCCTCAGCCCATGGACGATTCAAAACCTCGGCCGTGTCGCTTTCATCACTGGAACTGACGATATGGAGGGGAATGAAACTGCGGACTTTTTTGCCTATAGTTTTGATAGGAGCGGAGGAGCCTTTGGAGATCGCGTCATGGTTCCCGCTGGTTCGGACAATTTTCGCGGCGTCATCGACGCCTTGGAAAAGACCAAAAGCGATGTAATCTTTGCGGGCTTCGGCAAAAAGGATTCCCTAGGGTTTTTCAGGGCGGTTGACTCACGCAAACATCGCGAGTGGATGAAACGCATCGTAGGGCCGGCGAGTCTTGTCTCTTATCCTGCTGGCGCTGCGGTTTTGGGCA